>CAZSLZ010000013.1:0-35806 GCA_964607865.1 uncultured bacterium | reverse complement strand
ACAACAACACCCGGAACTGCTCAGTGAGAAAAGAACACAATCGATAAAATTGTCAACCGTGTTAATGTGAAAAAATTATAATGAAGCCAGGTGAAATTTATGCAACCCTATCCCGAGGAGATACAAGAACCGGAAATTCTGGCAAACCAGATTAATAAGTTTGTCTTTCCGGTAAATGAAGAAATAACCAAGGGCGTACCCAGTGTCTTGAGAGAAAACCCTGAGGTTATTTACCGATTTTTAACAATCAGGCCCAATTATGAAAAATTATGCCAGGAAGTGGCATACATCATAAAACATAAGTTGATGGAGGAAGGAATCGAGTTTTCTTCCATAACCTACCGTACCAAAGAACTCAACAGCTTTCTGGAAAAACTGGAACGCAAGAAATATGAAGATCCCTTCAATGAAATTACCGATGTGGCGGGGGTAAGGGTTGTATGTCTTTACCATTCCGATTTGAGCAAAATTGAAGAAATTATCCGTAATGAATTTGATACCGTTGAAAAAGTGGATAAATACCAGGAAAACTCCAGCGACCGGTTCGGATATATGGCGGTACATTTTCTGGTTAAGCTGGGGGATGAATATTCCGGGCCCCGTTACGATTATTTAAAGAAATATCCCTGTGAAATTCAGATTCGCACTGTATTACAGCACGCCTGGGCGCTGATAGACCAGCATCTGGTTTATAAAAAACAATCACAGGTCCCCATTGACATAAGAAATGAAATTAACGAACTTTCCAAAGTCCTGGAAGAAGCAGACCAGAGGTTTGAACAACTCAGGCAGAAACGTGTGGATTATATTCTTTCCCTGGAAAAGGCAAAAACCAAGGAAAGGTTCATGAAAATGGAGATCAATGCCGACTCCTTCAAGGCATTCTGCGAACTGGCTTTTCCTGAAATGAACCCTGAAATTAAAATTCGAAATTTTTACCTGGTTTTAAAATGGATCGATCCAGATAAATACCATAATATTGGCAAACTCAGGGATATTGTGGAAAAGGCACGCCCACAACTGCCCAGGGTTGTGGAAATGCTGGAAAACAGCAACGAACCCAGGGGCAGGGAAGACGAATACTGGACCAACCTGCGAATGGTTCACATAAGTATGGCTATTGCCGACCCCAATTACAGAGAAACTGCAAACCTGACCCAGGAATTCCGGGATATTCTGGAAAAAGCTGACAGGAAAGAACAGGCTGGCAAAAAAACTGCATAAGGAAAACAAATGCCCTTAAACCATAAAACCCCATGGGAAAAAAGAATACAAAAAAAATTTGAAGCTGACGACGGCTTTCTTCCCTATTGGGATTTTAAAATTGACGAAAATAACCCTTATTACACCATTTCTCCCGATAACATCCCCGAGGATTGGCTGGATATTTCCACTCCCCGCCAAATTTTTGATGTCCCCGAAATATGGTATGGCATCCAACGGAACTTATATCCCCAACTGGATTACCGCCCCTGGCATGAAGTAGATTTCTGCAGGAAAATCTGGGATATTTACTCGGAAAAACCCGTAGAATTGGTTTTTGAAGTTTGCTGCGGCATATCACCACATGGCTCCCTGCTGGCTAAAGAAGGTTGCCAGATAGTGGGTATGGATGCCTCTGAGGGTATGATAAAAGCCCTGGAAACCCGCGCCCGTACCCAGAACCTTTCCCTGAAAGCCTACCGCAGAGATGTTTTCCAGTTCAGCATCCCCGGCAACTCACCCGATGCAGCTATCCTCCTGGGCAACACATTTCCCTTGGCCAAAGAAAACAAAACCGATAATACAGCCCTGGTAAGCCAACTTCGTTCAGTGGGTACCTTTCTCAAAAGAGGAACTATTTATATTATCGATTGCGGAATGCCCCACCCCCACCCGCCGGTTGAAGAATACACCATGGCTGCGCCCACATCCATAAACCTGGATAACACCAGGGTTACAGTCACCCACCGAACCTTTCCCACCAATATGGAAACTTTTTCCACTCCTTATGTTCAGGGTTACGCTGTGAAATTCCCCGCGGGTACCATTCGGCTTGAATACCGTGGCGTTGAGAGTTTCGTTTCGCCCCAGCACCTGTCGGCGCTGGTGGAAATGAGCAAGATTTTCGACCTGGTAGCTTTTCATCACTGGGGCAGCGCTGAACCAGGCCTTCACAGCAAGGGCGGCCCATACCTGGCAGTACTTAAAAGAAAATAATCGCGAATTCTGCAACCCCCCCCTGTTATAATTGCCTCTAACAAGGAGGTAATTATATGAAAAAAATAACCCGGAATGTATTATGTATCATTCTTATCGTAGCTTTGTCCATTACCATATGGGGATGTGGAGGAAGCGGCGGCGGTTCCGTTTCAACCGGAACTGTCCCCGATAATGGCGGTGATGATGGTGGTGACAACGATGGCGGCGATGGTGACAACGATGGGGACAATGACGGCGATGAAGGCAACCCCGATATACCTTCGGGAAACGCATCGGTTTCAGGTAAGGCCCTGGACGAACAGGGCGCCGGCCTTTCTGGCGCTTCGGTTACCCTGTTTATTCTGGAAGAACCTGAAGAAAACCAGCCTGAAAAAAATATAAAAACTGTAACCACCTCACCTGATGGATATTTCTGTATCGAAAATATTGCTCCTGGTTTCAATTACTACATAAAAATTGAAAAAGAGGGCAGAAAAACCCTGAAAATGAGTTTTGAACTGGATGATTCTCACCCGGATTTCATGGTCGAAATGATTATACCCCAGGGCGAAGGGGAAGTGGAATACCAGGTTCCATATTATCCTACCCTGGAAATTAAAGAAGTTTATACTGCCGGCAACGAACCGCCGGGAGATGATAAACACTACCAGAATGAAGTTACTCTTGAATGGAGCAACACTCAGAATTCAAATTTCTTATCCTATGAGATTTTTTATTCTGAAGGTTCTTCAGTAACTACAGCTGATAACCACGGGGGTACATATACAAATATCTATCAAACTGAAGATACCGTCGAATATGAATATGAAAACTGGGCCGATGGCCTTCAGCCCCGGTATTTCAGAGTCTTTGAGAAACTTTTTGTCGCTGATCTTAACGCCAGCATATGGATAGGCTCCAACACCGTGGAAGTGGAAACATTGCAGGCCAGATTATCCACACCACAAGGCACAGTTAACCAGGTTAAACCTCAAATTAAAATTCAATTCAGTTTACCTGTTGACCACCAGGAAGCTGAAGATAGTTTTGCATTTAACCCTGACATACCGGGGAATGCTGTATGGGAAGGAAATACTCTTATACTCAATCCTGGTGATGATCTTGTTATGGGTACATATTATAACATCAGTTTGAGCAACATAACTGCTGACAATGGCGCTGTTTTTTCTGGTTTTTCCGATTCATTCAAAATTAAAGATTGTTTCACAACTATTGATATTATGACTGAAGTAAGCGAAGAATTGGGGAATTTCGATAACATCGCCGGGCTTGCGGTAGATTCTTCAGGAAATTTGTATGTAACTGATAGAGGTAACAGCAAAGTTTTTAAGTTTGATTCTGACAGGAATTTTCTTACTTCATGGACTACCAGAAAAGACAATGGTGTTTTGTTTTCTCCTGGTTCAATCTGTATGGCACCTAATGGAAAAATATATATCAGCGGTAGTGGAATGATTCAAGAGTACACAACGGAAGGTTTAAAATTGAACGAATGGGAATTAATCACTCCAAATTCAACTGCGGGTTTATGTTCAGATTCTGAATCGAATCTTTATTATGCATATTTTGATGGAGATGAAGTAGTAAAGTATTCGTCGGCTGGCGGCTTTATCACACGCTGGGGGGCTTATGGATATGGACAGGGACAATTTGATGAACCCAGGTTCATAGCCTCTGATTCCTCAAATAATATCTATGTGTTGGATAGTGGTAATCTCAGAATACAGAAGTTTGATAATGATGGAAATTTTATAAGTATTATTGAGCTACAGACAGGTGAGCGGATTTTAAAAAGCCTGGTTGTTGATAATTCAGGGAATTTGATTTTCAATTCAATGAACGAATATATCTATGTTTATGGGCCTGAAGGAAACAGTAAGGGAAGATTTCACTCCAGGCTCATTACATATATGACCCTTGATAACGCGGGAAATTTGTATTGTATTGGCTACAAAGGTTCTGATGAGATTAGAATTTATCGGCCTGATTTTTAAGCTATATAATAAAAGGTTGAAGCCAAATTCAAAAAGAGCCTTTCGGCTCTTTTTTTCTTTGTCGCTCTTTCTAACCGCATTTGGAATAGCCGCAATGGTGGCAGACAGAACAGGCCCCGGTTATAATGGTGCCCTCGCCGCATTCAGGGCAGGGTTTGGAATTGGAAAAAAATGTGGGAATCTTGAACATTTCCTCTTCGTTTTCCGATTTTCCGTTTTTCCCATTTTTTCCGTTGGAACCGTTCTTGCCTTTTCTTACCGTAACCGGTAAAGGCATAATTTTTAACTGATCCAGTTCGGCCTGGGGTATTTCCCTGGTATCATAATTATTTTTTATTACTTCAAAATCATCAGCCTGGCCCAATTGGCTGTCTTTTTTGCCCATGGTTATTACCTGCATTGTCCGGCAGCCGTCCCTGAAAACCGTGTTGCCCTTGCAGCCGCTCCTGTAGGACAGCAGATATACTTCGCCTACTTCTTCCATTGTGGCCTTGTGAGGAAGGTTAATGGTCTTGGAGACGCTCATATCCACGTGGTTCTGAAAAGCTGCCTGCATAAGAACGTGGTTTTTCGGCGGTATATCGTGGGCAGTAACAAACAATTCCTTTACATCGTCGGGGACTGCATTGAAATTTTGAATAGTACCGGCGCCGGCCATTCTTCTTATAAGTTCTTCAGAGTAGAACCCCCGTTTTCTGGCGATTTTTTCAAACCTGGGATTTACTTCCAGTAATTTCTCTCCGTCAAGCACATTTCGCTCGAAACAAACTCCGAACAGGGGCTCAATTCCTGGCGAACAACCGGCAATAATTGACAGGGTGCCGGTGGGGGCAATGCTGGTAACACAGGCATTGCGCATCGGGGTTTTAGGGGCAAAAGTTGATTTGTCCCAGTTGGGGAAAGAGCCCCGTTCCCGGGCCAATCTTGAAGATGCTTTTTTTGCCTCTCTTGAAATAAATGACATTACCGAATCGCCAACTTTCCTGGCTTTCTCATCATTGTAAGAAATACCCAGGTCAATGAGCAAATCGGCAAAACCCATAATTCCCAGGCCTATCTTCCGGTTGCATTTAGTCATTTTCTTAATCTGGGGAATTGAAGGGACATATTCATTTACATCAATCACATTGTCCAGGAAGCGAACCGCCAGGTGTACCGTCTTTTTTAACTCGTTATAATCAATGGAATTATTCTTGACAAATTTACTCAAGTTGATGGAGCCCAGGTTGCAGGCTTCGAAGGGAAGCAGGCAGGCTTCACCGCATGGGTTGGTGGATTCAATGCTGCCTATGGAGGGGGTAGGGTTATTCTCGTTTATTCTGTCAATAAACAGAAGTCCCGGATCTCCCTTGTCCCAGGCGTTTCTTATAATCTTATTCCATACCTCCCTTGCTTTCAGGCTTTCCACTTTCTCACCACTGCGAGGGTTTATCAGAGCATATTCACCGCCGCTTTCCAGAGCTTCCATAAATTTGTCGGTGATTCCCACTGAAATATTGAAATTATAAAACTCCCCCTCAATGGATTTTGCCTCAATGAAATCCAGTATGTCGGGGTGATCCACCCGCAGAACCCCCATATTGGCGCCCCGTCGCTTGCCGCCCTGCTTCACTGTCTCAGTGGCTTCGTTGAATACCTTCATAAAAGATATGGGCCCGCTGGAAACTCCCTTGGTGGTCTTGACACGATCTCCCGCCGGACGAAGCCGGGAAAAACTGTAGCCAACACCCCCGCCGCTTTTCTGAATTAAAGCTGCGTACTTCACAGCTTCGAAGATTTCCTTCATTGAATCTCCCACGGGAATGACAAAACAGGCTGAAAGTTGGCCTTCTTCGGTTCCGGCATTCATCAAAGTGGGAGAATTGGGGAGAAACTTTAAATTTGTCATTAAATTATAAAATTTCTCCTCATATTCTTCCATCTTATCGAGGTTGCCATAACGGGTTTCAGCCATTGCAACAGTTTTTGCCACCCGATGGAACAATTCTTCGAAGGTTTCAGTAATTTCACCCTGCAAATTTTTTTGCAAATATCGCGCTTTCAACACAGTTTTTGCATTTTCTGTCAGATTTAAAGTCATTTTCTGCCTTTTTTCTGCTTTTTTTGTAAACTGGAGAGGCAACTCCAGAACGTCGAAATTCCTAGCCACTGCGATGCTCCTTTGTTTATAAATAGCAATAACAATATAAACAGATGCTTTATAAGATAAAATATGGGAAAGCCAAAATATCGGGTGCTTGAACTGCTACATCGTGAGATACTGCTCGTTAATGCTTCTTTATTTTTTTATTAAAAACCTGCTGTGAAAAAAATAAATTTTACTTCCCCTAAACTGGAATATTTTCACAGATAATAGGTTAAAAATGAAGTTTGTTGAATAAAACTAATAAAATTTACATTAACACCCATTTTTACAGGTGTTTTTGGTAATAAATTTGAAATTATCAGTTGTAGAAATAATAGTTCATAAGTAATATTTTTCTATAAACCCTTGCTTTTGTTAATTGCCATTATAATCTGCTGTCGTTCTACGGATGTCAGCATATGCATAAAATTTTCCCAGTTAATCTGTTCAATTTCAGTCTGGCTCTGGTTACGCAACCTGGCTGTTTCCCGAATAATATCCTTTATTATGTGGGGCATTCCAGGAATGTGATGGTTCTTTTCGTAACCTGCCGGGTTGTCGGTTTCAATCAATAATTGCTCACGGTTAATTCTGCGGGCGATTACACGAATGAAATCCGAGTGCAATACCATAAAACCTATGGAAAACTTGAAACCCCTCCTGACCATTTTAATATATGTTTCTATGGGGCCGGAATACCAGTGAATAACCACCCTCTCCAACTTAAGCCGTTTCAACATTTCATAAGTTTCTTCCTCAGCCTCCCGGCAATGAACAATTACCGGTTTATCCAGTTCTTTTGCTCTTTTTAAAATAAATTCGAACACTTTTTTCTGGTTGTCGAAATGGGTTTTATCTCCGGGTATTTTTCCGTCCAGCCCAACTTCCCCAACAAAAAGGCTGGAATTAACTGCAGTTTCAATTTCTTCAAATTTATTTATGTAATAGTCTGCATTGATGGGATGTATCCCTGCAGAGGGAATTATCAGAGGATTCTTTTCTGCCAGCTCCCTGTTGTCTTCATAAGAAGGCAGGTCCACCGAATTGCTGATAGACAGAATACCCAGCTTGCGTATTTCTTTCAATGCCGTTTTTTTATAGGAACCTTTATATCTTTCTATATGTGTATGAATATCTAAAAGCAATTTTTCCCTCCTGTAAGTTCAATTAAAATATTAACAATAAACCAGTAAAATCCTTTCAATGAAAAACTGTAATAAGTAAATTAAGGATTAAAAACAAATATAACTGCTATAAAATTATTTAAATTTAATCAATAATGAGCTTTAATTAAAGCCGGAAGGGAACAATAGCTTTTCAGCGAAAAATTAGTTTAAACAGCAACTTCGAAGGCTTTCCCCGATGATGATTACTGAAATGGAAAAATTAAAAGTTTGTATATTGAAAACTATGAAAGTGAAATAAGGTGACTATGCCCCAGACCAAAAAAAAATTAATATTATGGCAGCTGCCCATGCAGAGAGTGTTATATGCCCTGGCTCCCCTGGCCATAGCATCCGTCTATCTATTTGGATGGAGAGGCCTGCTTGTAATTCTTACCGCCAATGTGGCAGGGTTTGCTACCGAGTGGCTGTTTCTGAAAAATGAAAAACAGCCCGTTTCGTCGGCAGTATTTGTTACAAATTCTATTCTGGCTCTTTCCATACCGGTAACGTTGCCTTTATGGATGGTTGCCCTGGGAGCTGTCTTTGCAGTAACTTTTGGCAAAATGGTATTTGGTGGGTTTGGCAGAAATATTTTCAACCCGGCAATGGTAGGCAGGGCCTTTCTGTATGTGAGTTTTGGCCGTCATATGACCAATATGTGGGTGGAACCCTATTCCGGGTTTCCCGCCGGTTTTGCCCATTTATGGCGGGGAAATACCCCCGATGCCCTTACCGGGGCTACCCCATTGAAAATCCTTGCCGAAGGCGGAAATGTACCTCTAATGGATTTGATCCTGGGGGCCATTCCCGGCTCTCTGGGAGAAACCAGTGCAGTTCTGATTATTCTGGGCGGTCTGTTTATAATATGGAAAAAAGCTGCCAATTACCGCATTGTAGTCGGAGGGTTAGTGGGAATGCTTATTACCCAGGCATTGTTATGGCATTTTAAGGTGCCAAATGCTATTACCCCCTGGGAAGCTCTGTTTGCCGGAGGATTCTTATTCGGGGTTTTCTTTGTTGCCACAGACCCTGTTTCCGCTGCCACCACTGACCCCGGACGATGGATATTCGGGGCTTTTGTCGGAATCATGACCGTACTTATCAGAGTCTATTCCAGCTGGGCGGAAGGCCTTATGTTTGCCGTTTTACTGGGCAATATGTTTAACCCCATTATGGATCACGTAATAAAAGAACAACAGAAGAAGAAAAAGGCGGAGGCTGGTTCATGACACACGCCAGGAGTAAGAGTAAATTAAAGGAAGCTGCATATACTATTGGTTTTATGCTGGCTTTAACTATAGTTTTTGTATCCCTGTTAACCTGGATTCATCTTTCCACCAGGGAAACGGTGAAGGCAAAAGAGTCTTTAATGCTGAGACGGGCTGTTCTTTTTGCTGCAGGTATTCAGCAATCAGAAGAGATTCCCGAAGACGAAGTGGAGTCCTTGTATAAAAAAAGGGTGGAACCTGTCAGGGATAGTGAAGGTGTAGTAAAGTATTACAAAATTTTATCTCCCGGTACGGGGGATATTGAGGGTTATGTATTTGAGCACAGCGGAGCCGGTTTATGGGGGGCAATAGTTGCTGTAGTGGGGCTGGATAAGGATTTAAAAAAGATTACCGGGATAGACTTTATAAAGGATAACGAAACCCCTGGCCTGGGCGCCAGGATTAACGAAACCTGGTTTCAGGATCAGTTTCGGGGAAAGGTGGGGCCTCTGGATTTTATCCCAGAAAAAACCGATACCAGTGATCGGGAATTCCAGGCCATTACCGGCGCCACCATCACCACCACCGGAGTTAAAAACCTGGTTAACAGAACTATTTCACAGGCTCCCGAAATTGTCAAGGAGGTCAAGTAGTGGCAATGCTGAAATCTCGCTCCACCAAACTCTTTCTAGAAAACCTGGGTAAAAATAATCCGGTATTTGTGCAAATTCTGGGTATATGCTCAACCCTGGCGGTTACGAATGTCTTGAAAAATACGGTGGTTATGTGTGCCGGCCTGGTGTTTGTCACAGCTTTATCCAACCTCTGCGTTTCATTACTGCGAAAGAAAATCCCCTCCAGGGTTCGAATGATGGTTGAAGTTCTGATAATAGCCTGCTTTGTTATTATTGTGCATATATTTTTAAAAGCCTACCTGCCGGATATTTCCCGGCAACTTGGGCCTTATGTGGGGTTGATTATTACCAACTGCATAATTATGGGCAGGGCTGAAGCTTATGCTATTTCCAACCCACCTTATCTGTCTCTTATTGACGGCATCTCCTCGGGCATTGGCTATTCCTATGTGCTTATGGCAATCGCCATTTTCCGGGAATTGCTGGGGTCGGGCTCCCTGTGGGGACAAAACCTGCTGGGCGCCGGCTGGGTCAACTGGTCCATTATGGTTATGGCGCCGGGTGGCTTCTTTATGCTTGCCATTTTTATCTGGATTGTCAAGGGATACTTCATTAAAGAAAATACAGAGGAGAAAGCAAAATGAACACGGGCCTGCTGGCGTTTACCATATTTTTTGCCGCAATTTTTACCAATAATATATTGCTGACCAACTACCTGGGCATGTGCTCATTTCTTGCAGTTTCCAGAGAGATAAAAACCTCCACCGGCCTGGGCTTCGCAGTGGTCTTCGTGATGACCTGCACCTGTGTTATCAACTGGGTGATACACCACTATATTCTGGTCCCCCTGGATCTGGTCTATCTGGAATATATCATTTTCATCATTGTCATTGCAGCGTTTGTTCAAATTGTGGAAATGATTATCGAACGGGTTTCGGATACTTTGTACGCCAACCTGGGAATTTTTCTACCTCTGATAACTGTTAACTGCGCTATTCTGGGCGCAAGCCTGTTTATGGTAATAAGGGAATACACTCTGTTAAATGCTTTTGCCTACGGTATGGGCAGTGGAATAGGCTGGATGGTAGCTATCCTGGCTATGGCAGGGATCCGTACCAAAATGGCCCGCTCCAGGGTTCCCAAACCACTGGAGGGCGCCGGCATCGCCCTTATTATTGCAGGAATTATGGCACTGGCTTTTATCGGTTTTACCGGAATGATTAAAATGACTTACTAAACGGGAGATATTATGTTTACAACTTTTTTACTTGGCGTGGGTGTAATGTGTGGCATTACCACCATTCTTGCAACATTGATACTCATTGCTGATGCAACCATCGCCAATTACGGGGAAGTAAAAATTACCATAAATGATGAAAAAGAGATTACCGCCGAGGGCGGAAAATCCCTGCTGGCAACTCTTATGCAAAATGAAATCTTTATTCCTTCAGCCTGTGGGGGAAGGGGCTCCTGTGGCCTGTGCAAGGTCAAAGTTGAGGAGGGCGCCGGCGATTACCTGCCTACCGAATTGCCCTGGCTGAGCCCCGAGGAAAAAAACCAGAATATCCGGTTATCATGCCAGTGCAAAGTAAAAAATGACTATATAATCAAAATACCCGAAGAATTATTTAAAATTAAGAGATTTAAAGGCAGAATTGCCCAGCTTAAAGGCCTGACCCACGACATAAAGGAAGTTACCATAGAACTTATAGAACCCGATTCTATAGAATTCACATCGGGACAATTTATTCAACTTCAGGTGCCTGAATACGAACTTTCCGCCGAATCGGTTTATCGCGCCTATTCGGTTTCATCACCAGCTTCACAGAAAAATAAAGTCGAACTGGAAATCCGGTACGTACCTAACGGAATATGCACCACCTGGGTTCATCAGTATCTGAAAGAAGGTGATGAGGTAACCTTTAACGGCCCCTATGGAGATTTTCATCTCCGTGATACCGACAGAGATATAGTCTTCATTGCCGGTGGATCGGGCATGGCTCCCATTAAATCCATTCTGCTTAAAATGAGGGAAAATAATATTAACCGCAAAACCATGTATTTCTTTGGTGCCCGGAGCCTCAAGGATCTTTTCCTGGTTGATTTAATGAAAGAGTTTGAAAAGGACCTGCCCAATTTTAAATTCATACCAGCCTTATCCCACCCCCAACCTGAGGACAACTGGGAAGGAGAAAAGGGGCTTATTACCGATGTGGTTTCAAAGCACCTGGAATCGGGAGAAAATGTGGAGGCTTATTTGTGCGGAAGCCCGGGTATGATTGATGCCTGTGTAAAAGTACTTACTTCCAAAGGGGTCCCTGAAGAATTAATCTACTACGATAAATTTGCCTGATGGGAGGATTCAATGAAACAAACGGTTCAAATGCAGAATATTCAGGATAGAATGAAACCTGGTATTATAACCCTCTCGGGTTTTCTGGGTGAAGATGGCCGCAATTTGATCGACATATTGGAATCCGATGATGCCGAAGTAAAAAGGCTGGGTTATACTCATGAACAGATAGCCGATAAAATGAAACAATTAAGGGATGCGGCATATGAAGGACTGGAAGAATATTTTGAAATTCCCCCTCATTTTAAAGTGAAAGTGGCTACGTTCCGGGGCAAACTTCCCTGCCCCTTTGGCGACCCCGGAGTTCATCGAAAGGTAATTACTCACGTAATCAATACAGAAAAAGACCAGGAATTGTTTTATACCGATCTCAGTATTCATATGATAAAAGAACATGGCTTTTATCAGGGCAGAGGTTCTTCTTACAGAATAGACCCTGGAAAAGCGGCGGAAGTTCTGGAACTGGAACCTGAGTCTGTTTAAATTATTTAGTTCCCCTGGCTTTTCTCAGAATTTCTGCTATCTCATCATAATGTTTTTCGCCTTTTCTGCTTTTAAGAGTGGCATAATGAAGGGGAGTATTGGTCCATTCATCTCTGGGGTTGGGGTCTGCATATTTATCGTAAAGCAGAAACTTCACCATTTCCAAATTTGAAGTATCCACAGCCTGGTGCAGTGGCGTTCGGCCGTGCTCATCCTCGGTGTTTACACTCACTCCCTTGTCAATAAGGGCACCAGCCACTTCCTTCATTTCCTGCATTACTGCAAAATGTAAATAATACCGGTTGTTCACGGATGCGCCGTTTTCAATTAAAAATAAAGCTATTTCAGTACGTTTATTGTCAATTGCAAATTCCAGGGCAGTCTGCCCGGAATCGCCAATTTTTTCATTAACCAGGGATGGGTGTTCCTTGACCATCTCTTTAACGGTTGCCAGGTCACCTTCTTCCAGAGCTTTATAATACTTGGTTTTGTTAATAGTCAGCCCGCATGATACCAACAGCATTAAAACTGCTATTAATGAAAATATGCTTAATTTCTTCATAACACTAATCACCTGTTTTATTCTCATAATATATATTTTGCAAATGAATTATTTTTCCTTTAGCTATTGAAATAATTTAATTATTTTTTCTTTTTTCTCTTTATTTGTATTAGTTGTTTCTAATACGTCCAGAGGTGTTTTCCCTTCCTTGTCAGTGGCTTTCTTTTCTGCCCCTTTATTGATTAACAACTTTACAATTCTGTGGTCAGCGGAATTCATGGCTTTGTGAAGGGGGGTTGAGCCTTTAATGTCTTTTGCGTTCACATCGGCGCCTTTTTCGAGTAAAAGTTTTACTATTTTTTCACTGCCAAAATAACTTGCCACAAATAGGGGGGTAGTCTGTTTCTTGTCCACACAATTAATATCGGCGCCATTTTCTATCAAAAATTCAATGATTTTGAAGCACAACTCATCCCTTTCTTTCTTTTTTGTTTTTACCGGGTTCTTTTCCTGAAATATGTCCATTTTGTTTACTTCAAAACTGCAGTTCAACACAGCCCTGCTCAGGGGAGTATGCCCTTCCCTGTCTTTGCTGTTTAAATCGGCGCCTTTTTCTTTAAGCAAAGTAACTGCTTCCAGTATATCCTGGTTTACTGCAATATGTATCAGCCTTTCCCCCTTAACATCTATAGCTTTTGCCAGCTGGGGGTTTTTGTCCAATAACTCCGATAATTCATCCAGGTTATACAGGCGCAATGCCTGGCTTGCCTTGCTCATTCCCGCCAATTGAGCAGGGGTAGTGCCGTCCAGGTCCTTTATGTTTTCGTCAGCTCCCTTTTCCTTAAGTATATTAATTATCTCTGTGAAATCCTTATCCTGGGCATAATGTAAGGGCGACTGGCCCAGGTTGTTTTTTATGTCTATATCGGCGCCTTTTCTTATCAAATTCTTTACGAATTCAGGCCTTTTAAAATCCACAGCTAAATGTAAGGGGGCAAGTCCATCCTCGTTTTTGGCGTTTATATCGGCTCCGTTGTCAATAAGGAATCCCGCCACCTCAAAACTGTTAGCAGACATGGCATAATGAAGAGGTGTTTTCTGATTGTCATCCCTGATATTTATTGCAGAAGAATCCTGATTTGCTATTTTCTTTATTTTCTTCAGGTTTCCGGTAATAGCTTCCTGGCAGATTTCGGGAATTTGCAGGCTTTCCGCCATTTCCCGCCGGGTTTTTTCCTCGGAAGTTTTTCTGAATATAAAATATGCAATTCCAAAGGCTATAACAATTACAATGGCAATACCCCACTGCATTTCGTCGCTGTATAACCCCGGGGAGTCTTGTGCCCATGCCGGGGCCGTCAAACCTGCATATAAAAATAACCCTATATTAATAATGCTGTAAATATTTTTCATTCTAAAACCTCCTTGAAAGGTAAGCATCTTGTTTTTTTCTATGTAAAAATAATCTTCCCTACTACCAAACCTGCAAACTTTTAACAAATATTTTACAAATTTTTCCTTTCCTCCATATTCTATTGGGTTATATTCTATGTTATAATATTAGCGAAATAATTAAGTAATATATAAGGAAGTGTAAAACATGTCAATTGATCCTCTGAAACCGAATCAAATAAAATTATCGGATATCAGGCCCAGATATGAAAGCAAAAAGCAGGATTGGACCAAGGAAAACACCCGGGTTATGCCCGAACCCGGTGATCATTATTTGCCTGAGGATCAGAAGCAGGAAATGCTTCAGCAGGAATATCAAAGAGATCAGAAGGAAAAAATCACCCACGATCTTAATCAGCAATACGCCAAACTGATTTCTACCGAAGATTTCAAAAAAAAAGATAACCTTGTAATTACCCATGAAAATTCCGATCTTACCAATGACACTCCCGTCAAGGCAGACAATACTCCCACAGTATTAAACGATTTTGGCTCCTTCACCGGGCCTGCCCCTCAGCCTTTATCCATGGATACCATTGAAAAACACATGAATTTGTCGTTTATGGATGAAAAAGCCGGGGAAAAAATCAAAACCGCTGGTATCGGAACCTTTAATATTGAATGGCTGGGCGTCAAGGATCGTTCTGAAGAAGATTACAAAAGCATAGCCCAGGTTATAAAAGATTCAAAGGCAACGGTGATGGGTATCCAGGAAATTGCCAACCTGGAAGGCTTGCAGAAGGTGCTGAAACATTTACCCAACTACGGGTATATTCTTGGTAAATCGAGCCAGCAAATGGTGGGGGTAATTTTTGACAAGGATCGGGTTCAGTATGATAAGAATTCCATAGATCAACTTGAAAATGTAACTCTGGGAAACCCCGGGCTGAGGCCTCCACTGTCGGTTCAAATGAAAGTTGACAACTTCGATTTTAATTTTGTGGTCATGCACCTTAAAGCACGGTTTGATCCCCGATCTGTAAGGATTAGAAACAAACAGGCAAAACTGGTCAACGCCTGGCTTGCAGACCGTCTTGCAAATAACCCCGACAAAGATGTCATAATTGTAGGCGATTATAATGATAAGCCTGGAAGTTCCACTCTTCAATATTTAGATACTGGCAACCTGGTAGATTATCCCACTGATGAAGCTGACGCCAAGGGAATATATTCCAATGTACGATACAAGGAAGTTATCGATCACGGCGCAGTCAGCAGAGAAAAAGGCGGCGCAGCAGAGGAATATATTGATGGCAGCCTCAGGACTGTGGATGAAAAGAATTATAAAAACTGGATGAAGAATATTTCCGATCATAAACCTATAGTTTTCGATGTAAGGTCGGATCAGGATAACGACTGAAAAATTTATAAAAAAGAGCCTTTTCAGGCTCTTTTTTATTTGCTCAAATTTACTCGTTTGGTTTTTAAAATATATTCCTCAATCTCTTTTGCTTCGTTCACCCATTTCATTGTTCTTCTCATTCTGTCTTTTCTGGTTGATATCTTGCTGGCTGATGGCTTCCATTTTTTGCTGAGAAATGAGTTTTCTTTTACCATAGCTGTCATCCTTCTCATTCCCTTTTCTATGTAATTGTCCTGAATCAAGTCCATAATAAAATTATCCTTGTGGGATAAAATTCAATTGTTATTTTAACATAACAATTGAATGGTTTTGTTAATAAAATGTTACAAACTCTTTTCCAACTTGTTAACATCTGAACAAATTGTTATTCTTCAGGTTCTTTATTTTCTTCGGTTTTGAAACTATAGCCGTTCATGAGCTCTCTGGACAATACCTTGCCACAGCCAAATATAGAGTTGCAATGTCTTTTTTTATCCTTTTCCGGCAGTTTTACCAGGGTGGGAATCTCTGCAATAGTCATTCTGAGTTTAAACGCTCTGATAGTCATTTGAAGAAATATATTCTTCTTTTCGTCAAGGTTAAGAGCAGCCAGGGATTTTTTTCGAATTACCCTGAAACTGTTCAGGGCATCTTTTATATCAGTATTGGTGTTCCATACAAAATTGGTTAACTGGGTAAATGAACTGCCTTTCCAGCGGTTGATCTTCAATATTTTTTTCTTTTCCCGGCCGCCACCGCCTTTTTTATAACGGGAAGCTATGACCATATCGAAACCGTCTTCGATCTTCTTGAATAATATTTTAATATCGCCGGGATCGTCTTTTTGAACATCATAAAAAAGAATAAGCTCTGAATTGGAAGATTCCAGGACATCTCTTATAAGCAGCTCCATCCGGCCCCTGTTTTCTATAACATTTGTTATACCCGGCTGATTTATAATTTCATCAAATTCCTGTTTCTGCAATTCAGGAACCGCTGCCAGAACCTGGTTTGTCATTTCCAGGGGCAGTTGATCTCTGACCCGGTTATAAGAGTCAATGTCTGATAAAAATAATACCAGAGTTTTTGTCAAAGTTTCCATTTTCGTCCCTTTTCTGAGTTCATTCCTTATTATTTTTTCGAAGAATTTCCAATTTAACCTGGTGGTTTCGAGTAAAATACTGTTTGAAAGCAACAAAGCCCAAAGCAAAAATTGTTATGGAATTACACGCGGAAATCATATACATTATGGTTATCTGATATCTGACCGAATCCAGGGGGTTGGCGCCGGCTATAATTTGGCCGGTCATCATACCCGGCAGGCTTACAAGCCCGGTAATCATCAAGGCATTTATGGTGGGAATCATGGAACTGCGAATTGCTTCCTTTATATACCTGTCGGCAGCTTCCCTGGATGTAGCGCCCAGGCTCAGTTTGGCTTCTATTAACTCCCGATTCTGGGTTATCTCCGATGAAAGGCGGTTGATTAAAAGAGCAGCTCCGTTCATGGCATTCCCAACCAGCATGCCCATCATTGGAATTATATATTGGGGATTAAACCAGGGCTTGATTTTCAGAATGATACCTGCCCCTATAGACATTATAAAAACGGTAGCTGTGCTTATGGCCAGAGTAACATAAACATAGGTCATTGGCCCGCGTTTTTCTTCCCGCCGGACAGCTTCGAAACCGGCAACCAGTATCATTATTGAAAGAGCCAGAATTATCCAATACCATTTACCAGCTGAAAAAATGAATTTCAGAATGTATCCAATAAGCATTAACTGAACAAAGCATCTTAATGTTCCAGACAGAATATCCTTTGCCAGTTTTGCCCTGGCAATGTAGTTCAAAACAAGGGTAAGAATCATCAGGGCGGCAGCAAAGATTAATTCAAGATTATTAATTTGAATATATGAACTGTTCATCAGGCATTCCTCGTATCCGGGTCAGAAATGTCTTCATTATAAACTTCAATCTGGCTGTTTTCCTGGTTTATATTTTTTTGTTTCATTTTATTGAAATAGCCGGAAATTTCATCCATGGTGCCGTCTGCGATTTTACTTCCTTCATCCAATATCATTCCTTTACCGGCAATTTTCCGGGCGTGTTCAGGAATATGGGTAACCATAAGTATGGTCATCCGTGTTCTTTCATTAATTTCTTTAACCAGACCCAGAATGCTGTTGGCTGTGTTGGGGTCCAGGGAAGATGTGGGTTCATCTAAAAGAAGTAACGCGGGCTTGTTAACCAGCGCCCGCAGGATAGAAACTCTCTGTTTTTCGCCCACCGATAAAAAAGACGGGCTTTTTTCAAGAATCCCTTTTTTGAAGCCAAACCAGGAAAAATATTGTTCCAGAATTTTCTGTGTTTCTTCATCGGGTTGGCCCTGCAGGCGTGGGCCGTAAAAAATGTTATCCCTGACGCTGCCTTCAAACATATAAGGCAGTTGCAGTACGAAACCGATCTGCCTTCTCAATTCAAGTATGGGGAAATCACGTATATTCTTACCTTCCAGAAATATCTGTCCCGAGTCGGGGTCTTCAAGCCTGTTTATCAATCTCAACAGGGTGGTTTTTCCCGATCCCGATGAGCCCATAATGGTAAAAATATCTCCTTCATCTACTTTGAAACTCAAATTGTTAATAATTTGAATCTTTTCATATTTATCATTTTGGGTATTAACTTTGAAGGCATTTAAATCTTTAGCTTCCAGAACAACAGTCATAACAACCTCAAATTAAATAAAAATAAATTTCCCACAGAAAACAAGGGGCCGTTTCTGGGCCTTTATTTTTCGGGAATTGAAACTAAAATTCTTATTTCCAGCCTTTCAGGGCTTCTTCTTCATCTTTATATATGCCAAATATTTTTACAAGCCCGGTGATATTGAATATCTTTTTAATCTGGGGGTTATTGCAAACCAGGTTAATTCCGCCGTCATGTTCTCTCACCTTTTTGAGAGCGCCAATTAACACTCCCAGGCCAGTGCTGTCGATATACCTGACACCTTCAAGATTTATAATGAGTTTATAATTCTCTTTTTCTATCAACTCGGAAATAGTCTCTTTCACCTTTGGTGATGTATAGACATCAATTTCCCCATTAACTTCCAATACTTGAGCATGCTCCCCCAAAGATCTGGTATCTATTTTAATATCCATGGGTTACCTCCCTTCTTTGGTAAGGATACGGTAAAGGGAGTGCTTAAACCGCACTCCCTCTACGGTTTATCGCTTTCATTTCTATGCCTTGGCAACTTCTTCCTTGGCTTCTGCTATCTCTTCCGCGGTCTCTTCCACGGCTTGCTGGGTCTTGGCCAGAATATTTTCCTTGGTATCAGTTATATACTTGCGGCCTTTCTCAACCCATTCCTCAGCATCATCCTTGAAGTTGTGGGCAAAGTCCTTCGCTTTGTTCCGGGCAGTGTAAGCTTTTTCCTTGATAATCTCCCGGGTTTCCTCTCCTGACTGGGGAGCCAGAAGTATTGCCACGGAAGCTCCAACCAAAGCCCCTACCATTAAACCGAATACGAACCCTACGCTTTTTCCTTCGTCCATAACGGCACCTCCTAACATATTTATATTTTTAAGTATATTCTACTTTTTATCCTAATTTCCCCTTTTTGGAAAAAAAACTTTGTTGTATTTACTTTTTAATGTTCAGCAAAATTATTCCCATTATAATTAATATATTGGCCAGTAGTTTGGTATGGCTGTAAGTTTCATCAAGATATATTACAGATATTATAAATATAAGAATGTAACCTATAGATAACATGGGATATGCATAGGACAGCGGCACACGGGACAGGGCTGACAACCAGAAAACCGTGCTGCATACATAACAGCCCAGTCCAGATACCACAAAGGGGTTTAAAAAAACCTTGTAGATCTGCAGGTTGAGCTCTATATTACCTCCCATCCGATTTAGTCCTGTCTTGAACAGAAACTGTCCACCAACCCCCAATAATACAGCTGTTACCAATAAAAAATAGGGATTTTTGGCAATGGACATAATAGCCTCCATTTTTTTTATTATACTTTGCCTGTCATATTAAATCTCCTGTATCAATTTTTGTTTTTTGCCCATTAAACCAATATAATAAAATAAACAGCGACTACTTTTACGACTTATTAATAACAACAAATTTAATTTCAAAACCGTTTCTTCTTACCAGGTTTTTTTTAGCAGGGATTAAGAAAAGGATACCGAAGTTTTATAAAAACAATTGTGGGAAAGGTGGAAGCATGCGAAAGTTGAGGGAAAATTCCGTTTTTTTTTTAATTGTAATGTTTTTGATTTCTCCCCTTTTGTCCATGGCCCAGGAGGAAAAACCCAAAGATATCGAATCCACAATGATTAAAGCTATTAACAAGGTGAAGCCCTCGGTGGTAAAAATTGAAACCATAACTCCCAGCGGAGGTAACGGCCTGGGCTCAGGGGTTATTCTGAAAGAAAACGGTTTTATAATAACCAATAACCATGTCCTTCGAAATTCAGAGAGGATAGTGGTGGAAATTTATAACGGAAAAAAATTCAATGGTGCCCTTATAGGAACCAGCCCCAGGAACGATCTGGCGGTTATCAAAATTAATGCTGCCGGCCTTAAAGTCCCCAAATGGGGTAATTCCCAGAACCTGCAGATTGGCCAGACCGCTATTGCCATAGGCAACCCATATAAATTTGAAGGCTCGGTATCCCAGGGCATTATCTCAGCCCTTGATAGAAGAATTCCCGCTGCCGGCATTATTTACAAGGATTTGATTCAAACTGACGCTGCCATCAACCCTGGAAACTCAGGCGGAGCCCTTATTGACTCCAAAGGCAGGGTAATAGGAATAAATACACTGGTTTACAGTGGCAAGGGAGGCCACTCCGCCACCGGCCTGGGGTTTGCAATCCCAATTCACCGCGCCCTTCAGGTTGCCCGGCAGTTGATATCTAAAAAACAGTATTTCGATCCCCGTCCCTGGATTGGTGTCCAGGGTATGTCTGTAACCAGGGAAATGGCGGAAATGAACATACTGCCCACCAACCAGGGGGTGCTTATTACCGGTATTCAACCTGTAAGCCCCGCAGAAAGAGCGGGCCTGCAAAAAGGAGATATAGTCATTCAGGTCAACGACAAAGTTATAAAGGGCGTGGATGATTTTAAACAGCTTCTAAGCGGTTCCAACCCCGGAGACGAAATGACCCTGAAAGTCTGGCGGGAGGAAAAACTAATCACAATTTCAATGAAAGTTTCCCATCGCGCTGTTGCTCCCTGATAATGATACCTCCTGAAAAAATAATTCAAGGATTAATCCTTGAATTCAAGAATTATTTTGGTACTGAAATACGGGGAGGTTCTCATGAAATATAAAAAAACCATAAAAATATTTATCTTTGTCATTCTATTGGCTCTGGCGCCATTACACGCCAATCAGGCCATTAATTATTCTCATCTGGATACCCTGGAATTCACCTTTACCGACAAGGACGGCAATGAAATAACTTCCTGGGCAATTTATGCCGAACCCATGGACAGGACAGAGCTGAGCAGGGGCTACAAACAGGTGGAGGCTCCAGGTGAGGGATATGCCTGTGTGGACGACGTGGCGCGCATTGCTATTCTCTTTCTTGAGGACTATGAACGTACCTTGAACCCTGCTTCACTCTCTCATGCAAAGAAAGCGCTGGAATTCGTCTTATATATGGAAGACGGCCAGGGAGATTTTTATAATTTTATAGATAAGGAAGGAAATATCAACAGGACGGGAATTACCAGCAAGGCCGGCCTGGACTGGTGGACAGCCCGGGCATTCTGGGCGCTGGGCAAGGGAATAAAGATTTTTGAAGCCCATGACAAAGCTTTCACTCAAAAGATGGAAACAGTTTATAACCGCACTCTTAAAAAGCTTGTCGAAAACCGCAGAAACCCTCAAATTCATGAGGAAGTGCTGGCGGTTTACCGGGAATTAAAAATTGAACCCGGAGCTCTGGTAAATGACAGTGGGGCCATCACATCCATCTTTGCCCTGGGGCTTATAGAAAAGTACCGGCATAAGATGGATCTGTCTATTGAAGGGCTGTTAATCGATTACTGCAATGCCATGATGGCGCTGGAAGAAACCAATACCTTGAATTATCCCCTTACGGGTTTTCATTATCCCACAGTATGGAATTTAAATATGGTTCATTTATATGGAAATCGTCAGGTTAAAGCTCTGGCTGAGGCAGGAACCCTTTTTGGCCGTCAGGACTGGATTGATTCTGCAGTTAACGAAGCCAATATCGGGTATCCTCTGCTTCTTTCTTCCTGGGGTGTTCCTTTCGCACTGTCGCCGGGGCCGGAAAAATACCCCCAGATAGCCTATTCTGTTGAAACTGTGGTTTCCAACCTTATAGCTGTTTATTCCGCTACCGGTAAGACAAAATATGCAATTATGTCAGGTTTGTTTGCCAGCTGGTTTTTTGAGAATAATCCAGCACAAACCCTTATGTACAATAAGGAAACGGGAATCTGTTTTGACGGAATCGACTCGAAAAATGTAAATACCAATGCCGGTGCTGAATCTACAATTGAAGCACTTCTGGCTTTGAACTTTATAGCTGGCTCTCCTGGAAAAGATTTATTGAATGTAAAAACACAGAAAACTGCTGCCAGCAAGCCCATTATTCTGCCGGCATCTGATTTTCAAACAGTTTCGGGCAATGTCGCTTCTCATACCCGTACTTATGAAGGTGGGGCAAAAAAGCCGAATATATTGATAGAAAAACCTGCAGAGGTGGAAACCTGGTTTATTTCTCCCGAAGGAGTGCGATACAGGGTTTATCTGGTTTATAAAGTCCTGGCAACAGGAACTCCCACCGAGTTTCATGTTAACTTGGGAGATCACGGCAACCAGTTTGTTCCAGAGTTTTCTACCGCCGATTATGCCTATAATATTGATTTTGTGGGAACGGTAAAAACAAAGGAGAGGGAACGGGTCAAAATTGGCCTGGTTAATAAAGAGGAAAACCAGAAAATATTTATAGATTCTGTAATTCTGGCTCCCCAGGTTCAGAAGAAAGTGTGGGGTTCCCAAATCGGCTCCGTAATGATGGTAATGAATCTTTTTCCCTACCAGGCTGGTTATGGGGTAAATTTGAACTCTTTTTACAGAACCGTATCCGGCGGCATATATTCCAGTGAACCCGAGCCCCTGCTGTATCTTCATCCCAGGGGATGGTATATTCTGGAAGAGGGAAATAAGGAAAATGAAATTCAATAAGGAAAATGGAGGTAAAAATGAATAAGAAATTCTTTGCTGTTATGGTTTTATTTATAACACTGGCAATTTGTTACAATGCAGCTATGGCTGCAGGCGCAAATACTCCCCAGCAGGTTCATAAAAAATATATTTCTGCAGTTCGTACCCGGCAGTTTGACGAGGTGAAAAAGTACATCGATTCAAAACGAGTCAAGGAATGGGAACAGAGATCTTTTGAACTTCGAAAGGAAGAAGTGGAAAAACTGAACCGGGACATTTATGACAACTATAAAGTTGTAAAAACCAACCTGAAGAAAACAACATGCACCTTGTTTTTAACAGCTCAGGAAAAGGATCCTATTTCTGGAAAAACCAAGAAAGTTAATGGCCAGGTAAATATGGTAAACGAAATAGTAGATGAAAAAGATCCCAAAAAAACCGAATGGAAAGTGAAGTCGGTAAGCTGGGAAAGATGATGCTCTTTTGCCACGCCTTAAGGCGTGGCAAAATTTTTATAAATTTCGAGGTATGGGAATGAGAAAAAAAACAGCTACTCATATTTTACTTTTAACGGCGTTTCTGACAGTATTTCTATTAATCAACCCTGTATTTTCCGATTCAAACCGATGGGGCGATGAAGTTATTGAAGGCTGGATAACTTATAAGGGCAAAGAAGCATCTATACATCTAAAAAACAAAACCCTGTCGCCCTTGACGGTGAAATATTGGCTCCAGGCTTCAGAAAATGCAGTTCCCGACCGAAAAATTCCATACTCGTTTTTAATGAAACCCGGCGAGGAACAAATTGTGTTGAAAGTAACCCCTGAAAATCCTTCGCAGAACTGGTCTTACCGAGGTGAGTTCAGCTGGAGAATTGGAGATACCGGGGCAGTTCATGATGATTCTTATTCCTACCAGCTTCCCTATCCCAGAGAAACTACATATTGGGTTTTACAGGGGTATGGCGGTAAAGTTTCTCATTTTGATCAGTTTGAATATTCCATCGACTGGGATATGCCGGAGAATTCTCCGGTTCATGCCGCCAGGGAAGGGCTGGTGGTTTATAAAAATGATTCTTTCGACGGCTGCGGTTTCTCGGAATATTATCGCAACCGGAATAACATATTGCGGGTTCTGCATTCTGACGGAACCATAGGGGAATACGTCCATTTCAGAAAAGACGGCATTGTGGTGGAACCGGGCCAGAAAATAAAGGCGGGGGATCTACTGGGTTATTCGGGTAATGTGGGTTATTCGGATTGCTATCATCTTCATTTCAATGTCTGTATCCCTGTAGATGGAGGAAGAATCAGGACAATACCAGTGGTATTCAATACCACCCAGTCGCCCCGCACAACTCTGGAAGCCGGCCAGGCGTATTATTCTCCCTGAAAATTTATTTTTATTCAGGTTG
This sequence comes from uncultured bacterium, assembly GCA_964607865.1. GTDB lineage: Bacteria > Vulcanimicrobiota > JAJTBE01 > JAJTBE01 > CAZSLZ01 > CAZSLZ01. The sequence goes on along the minus strand of CAZSLZ010000013.1, from coordinate 11,695 downwards.
TTTTTTTATCTTAATATTTAGTTTACATATTGTTAACAATTATCAGCTGTTTTGGATGTATAATATTAATAGTATAATTGGAAAATTTCATGGGAGGTTATAATCATGAATAAAAAATATTTTGGGGTTTTAATGGTTTTTATGTTGTTTTCTCTGTGCATGATGGCTATGACGGTAGAAGCTGGCGTGCTGGATGTCAAGGAACCAACTGTAACTCCCACCCCCACTTCTGAGCCTACCCCGACTCCCACGCCCCAGGTCAGCAAAAAGGTCTATCTTACCGGTAGCAGATGGGCTTCCCTGAAAAATGTGTGGACATATATGAACAACCGGACCCTGGGCCCTCAGCTTCAGAAGCTTGTCAACCAGAGATACGAGAATAAAGTCAATAAGCTTATTGCCCAGCTTGAGAAAAAAATTACCCGTTGGAAGAAATGGGGAAAAGATACTTCTCAACTGGAAAACCAGATTGCAAATTACCGGAGGGAACTAGCTGATTTTCAGAAGACCAGGAAAGATATCAACGACTTTTTGAATAAAACCAAAGAATGGGATAAAAATGCCGATGTTTTCAATACAAAACATGTAAAAAATCATACCTATATAGTGGATGAAAATGGAAACATTCTTGGAACTCTCACAACCCAGCAGATTTTGAACGGCAACAATTCCAGGGACAGAGGGACTTTTGTAGATGAAGGAACCGATATAAATACATCTTACGTTGACCAGGAGACCGGGGTGGATTTTTCCCTCTCGGGGTTTGAATATATTAATGGAATTATGTTTTCCCAGGCCCACTGCCCGCTCTTCAGCGGAGGGTCCCTGGTTTACGACGGAGTCGAATACGAAGTTGTAGCGTTCGCGTCGGTAACCCCCATTATTATAGACCTGGATCGCAATGACATGCCTGACGTGGACCGCAACGAATGGTTGCCTCATCCCCAGCGGTTTAATATAAGTGTTGCCAAAAAATTCGATATGGACGGCGACGGCGATAAAAACCTGGTGGAATGGATTGGCCCAAATGACGGTTTTCTGGTTATCCCCTCCGAAGAACTGGAAGTAGAAGACGGCGTTCACCTCTTTGGCTCCTGCTATGGCTTCGTTGATGGTTACCAGAAACTTGGTGTGTTAAGAGATGCAAACCTCGATGGCGTGGTTAAAGGAGAAGAACTTGACAGGTTGATGGTATGGGTGGATAAAAACCAGAATGCCCTCTGTGAAAAGGAAGAACTCACCTCAGTTCAGGGTATGGGCATTACTTCCATAAATGTTGACCACGAAATGTATAAATCCTCCTGTATCATGAACGGAAAAGAAGTTACCACCTGGGATTGGTGGCCGACAGCTATGATCGTCAGGCCCGGAGTTAAAAAATAGAAAAAATTCACAGGTAAATTTATTGAGTGCAAGAAGTGTAGAAATTCTACACTTCTTCTATTTTAAATAAGAAAGGTTTTAAAATGATAAAACAAAAAAATACATTTCTGCAAATCATATTATTGGTTCTTTGCTTTGTACTCTTTCCCTTAATGGTTTCCGCCGGGGAAAACATAACTCCAGAAACTTTATGGACAATAAAAATGGAAGATCCAAAAAATGAAGTATTCTTTCCCTTTGTAAAAGGGATTACTTTCTCTGGCAATGGCGAATTATTCTTTGTGTTTGAACAGAACCAGCGTCAACCCAGCCGGTTCTTGCTTTTTGATGCCAAAACCGGCAAAATAAGAAAAGTTTGCGAACTCAAAGAGGGGGTTGCAGAGGCCTTCTCTGTAAACCATGATGGTTCAAAAATATTTGCCATAATTAACCGGGGAAAATCCGCTGTCGAAATCAACACCGACTCCGGAAACACCAGGGAAGTTTACACAAAAAAACCTTCGGGATTTCGTTTTACTATGCCATTTTATGTGAACACAAAAAAAGATGGCAGGACCTGGACCACCGGTTATTTCCTGGATGAAAAAAGAAAGAACCTTGGCGACTATATAGTCGCAATTAATACCAATACAGTTGGTGAGGCAAAAATTGAAAAAATAATCAGTTTTTCTGATTTATTAAAAACTGCCAGAACTGACGGAAAAATTATCAGCGCGCTGGTGGGAAGCAAGGGCAAACCCATAACCTTTATTGTGGCACAGAAAGCTGAAAGCCAACATCTGTATGTTCTTTCTGATGTCAAAGCTGAAAAAGCCAGGCTTGTTGATGGGGAAGCTCTTTTTTACAGGGTTAACCTTACTGAAAATGGCAACCGGGTTTTTTACTTTTTTGATGACCAGAACAGGGAGTCCCAGTTAAGAATGGCCAGCACTTATGAAGATAAAAAACAAACTTTAAAAACAGGGTGTTTTAACCCACCGATATTATCCAGAACAGGTGAAGTTTTAATTGCAGGCGTTGTTACCAGCAACCCTATAAAACAAACCATATATTTTGCCAGGGAAAACGACGGGTGGAAATTTCATCATCTTACAACCCCGGAATGGGATAAGCAGAACACCACAGCTTTCTATGCAATTACCGGTGATGGAACCCGTTTTGCCATATGGGGTAGGGAACAAATTCTGGTAGGTGAGTTTAAGAAGAAGTAATTTTTCAAGTTAATTTCGAATAATTGGTTTCAGGTGCTGATAAATGCAAGGAATCCCAAAGGCTGAAGGCAACTCAGTTTAAGACTGGGGAATCCCATTTAGAATGGGAGAACATGTTGTTCGCCCCAATTAAGAATTGGGGAACATATTGTTCGCATTATAGTTTTTTCAACCGGCAAAAAATTCGGGCGCTCACGGACTCAAGTTAAGTGGGTTTAGAAATCCCGAAAACCGTCATCGCGAGGAGCGCCAGCGACGTGGCGATCTCTGTACCTCTCAGGTATGTGGGTTTAGAACTAACCTGATCTAAACTGAGATTGCCACGGTTTCTTCGAAACTTCGCAATGACAACGTTTTAAAAAAAATAGAAGACATTAATCTTATCATATTTGTTTCCGGGATGAAGACTCCAAATTCGGGCCACTTTCATCAGGCTTGTCTGGTGAAATCATTTTTATCTGAAATGAATAGCCTTTGCCACCAGGGTGTCTGGATATCTTTCAGCAACTTTTTTAAAGTTTCTTTCTCTTGTTTTAGTTGCTCATTTTCCCGAGCGAAAATTTCAACCTGGTTTTCCAGTTTTTCCTTCTCCAGGACCTGGTTTCTCATCAAGGTTTCAAGTTCTTTCTTATCATCATCAAACCTTTTCAGTTTTTTAACCTGGCTTTTTATTTTATCTTCTTTTTCCCTCAGCTGTTTGTCCTGGGTTTCTATCTGAAAAAAAAGTAACCGGTTCTCTTCTTCTAATTCAGTAATTTTCTGAAGCCTTGAATTTTCAGAAGTATCCTGGTTTCTGGAATTTTCAAGCTCTTTGAGCAACTTTGCTTTTTCTTCCTTCAGGTTTGAAATGAAGGATTTTAATTTTTCAATTTCTTTATTTTTCTGAACCAAATTCTGATTCTGGGCTTCAAGCCTGTCTATTATTACTTCTGCAGGAGCAGGCAACAGTTTGATGTGCCTGTCCAATTCCTCAAACTTATACCTGTACATGGTAATACCCTGAATCAGCCTGTCTCTTTCTTCCTGCTTCTGTAAATATATTTCCACGGGCAATGTAACACAGGATGCTGAACCCCCCTGATCATGAGCCTGATCAGAAGACTGCTGATCATCCAGGCTGGTATTTTCCTGAAGCTGATCACCAGCAGCCTGATCATTTACCTTTTTGTCAAAGCCCGATAATTCATTCTTATGTATAAACCAGAGTTGTCTTCCGTTCACGTTTTCCTTTTTGGCTTGGTTTATTTTGCCCCGTTTGATGAGCATTCTCAAGGAAGTGATACTTTTTCCGGTAAGTTTGCCTGCCTGTTTTAAAGATAACCAATTATTATCCATTCTGATCACCCTTACTTATCTTTTTGTTTTTTTTGTTAAGTTGATCGCTTTTTCCTTTACTGGAAATGTTAATTATCTGAACTTCTCAAAATTTTAGAGATTCACTTCTTACATACAACTGACAATTTGAAATTTCCAATACGGGAATCATATCGGCATTTTTCTTTTTTTATTATTACAGACAGATAAAGGAGGAATTATTTATGAAGAAAAGTCTGATAATAGTATTCTTACTGGGATTTCTTATGTTTTCCATCACATCGGGGTGGTGTCAGGATGAAACCATGATTGAAATGACCCTGGCAAAATTCTACAATGACGTTCAGCTGGGAAATGTAAATCAAATGTATATGTTGTTTACCCCTGAAGTAGCAGAGAAGGTAAAGAAAGGCGCCAGCGTGCCTGATATTCTTGGGGATGTGAGCTCGGTATTCGGCTGGGCTGAAGCTGTTAAAAGAGATAACGCCAAAGTTTTCATCTCGGGAGTCAACTATAATATCCAGAAAATGACAGCAGATACTGCTATGGTAAAAACCATGTTCGACAGCATTATAGTAAGGGATGGCAAGCTCTTTAATAATGATGGAACCCATAAGATAAATATGGTAAAGATGGATGGAATGTGGTTAATTCAGGATGTATCTGACGATATGAAAGAAAAACGATAAATCATGATAAACAGAAGAGGGCTCCTGAGGAGCCTTCTTTTTTATGTACAAAATAATTATTTATATACAGGAAACCTTTCTTCGTTTCATGGCTGGTTTTACAGGCTTGGTGCGGCAGCACCAGGTTACATGGCAGACATCGTCTATAGTATCAGTGAAAAATTTGCCGCTTTTTGCCTTGAACTCCTGGGGGGCGCCACTCACATAAAACTTATGTTCGCCTTTTTCAGCTGTGGTGGAAAGGTCGTAGGTTTCAAGCACATTTTTCAAGTGGATGGCTACAGCTGCAGAGGGATCTACAAGATGTACACCATCACCCAGAATTTTTTTAATGGTTTTTGAAAGATAAGGATAATGAGTGCAACCCAGAATGAGAGTGTCAACATCAGCCTTGATTATCGATTTCATGTCCCGGCGAATCTGACTTTCGACTTTTTCGCCTTCCAGCAAACCGGCTTCCACCATGGGAACCCATTCGGGGCAGGCCTGTTGAACCACCACAGCTGAGCTGTTAAGGGTGGTAATTTTATCTTCATAAGCTTTGCTTCTTACTGTTACAGGGTTTGCCACAACACCAATCCGTTTGCTTGTACTTACTTCAAGTGCCTGCATGCTGGCAAACTCTATAACCCCCAGAACCGGTAATTCCTGCCGGGTTTTCATTCTGGGCAGAACCAATGCTGATGAGGTGTTGCAAGCCATTATCAGAGCTTTAATTCCTTCAGATTTTAAAAACTCAATAATGCTCTCCACATAAATTGTAATTTCTTCTTCAGATTTATCGCCATAGGGCAAATGGGCGGTATCGCCAAAATAAATTATGCTTTCCCTGGGTAATTTCTTTGCCACCTGGGAAGCAACAGTAAGCCCTCCCACTCCTGAATCAAATATTCCTATTCCTTTATTTCTACTCACAATTCGTTACCTGCTTTGTTATTAATATATGTGCATACTTTTACCATTTTATCTATTCTAGGGGTAAAACCCTGTTACGTCAACAATTTAATGAAACCAATTCGTTAAAATTTGATTACAATTTGATAACAAAGCTGGTTGTTGCAAATATTCTTATATCAATTCACAAAAAAGGTTAAAAATACAAATCGATCGAATCATAAACAAAATATTTTTTACGGGAGGGTTTTATGAATCCATATGTGGCGGAATTTATCGGAACAATGATACTAATAATTTTCGGAGATGGCGTGGTTGCAAATGTGCTACTGGCAAAAAGCAAAGGGAAAGATTCTGGCTGGATAGTAATTGCAACCGGCTGGGGGCTGGGTGTGGCTATGGCGGTTTATGCAGTGGGCCATATCAGCGGCGCACATATTAACCCGGCTGTTACCCTGGGTTTCGCAGCTGTGGGAAAATTTCCCTGGGCTCAGGTGCCCGGTTATATAATTTCACAAATTCTGGGTGGCCTGGTCGGCGCGGTTTTTGTCTGGCTTTCCTATTCCCCCCACTGGAAAGAAACCGAGGATAAGGATGCCAAGTTGGCTGTATTTTGTACCGCCCCGGCAATAAGAAACACTGTTTCAAATTTTATAACTGAAGTTATTGGAACCGCAGTTCTGGTGGCGGGTGTGCTCTGGCTTTCCAACAAAAACAACGCGGTAAGCCCTGCCATGCTGCCTCTTCTGGTAGGTTTTCTGGTTTGGGCTATAGGGTTGAGTTTGGGTGGCCCGACAGGTTACGCAATTAATCCTGCCAGAGATCTGGGCCCCCGCATTGCCCATTTTATGCTTCCCATTCCCGGAAAAAGAGATTCTGACTGGGGATAGTCCTGGATTCCCATATTCGGGCCTGCGGTGGGAGGAATATTGGGCGCAATTTTCTACGCTGCAATGTGGATATAATTGTAAAAGAACAGGTATTTTTCACAAATTGATATCTTTTTTTAAAAAAATAAAAAAAATTTGGATATTCCGAATCGTTTTCGGAATATCTGCATCATAATAGTATAATAAAAAGGAAGTGATCGATTTCCTCAAAAGAAAACGAACAATCCTTTTTAGGGAAGCCTGAAAACAATAGAATATTAATAATATAATTGTGAGAAATTATATTATTAATAAAGCTAAGTAACGAAGCAAAGACCCCAACAGGCTTCCCGAAAGATTATCATGGCTGGTACTAAACTTGAAAATTAGTTCCAGCCATGATATAATATGGTTGGAAGTCGAAGATCGTTCGTTTATCCGGGGGTGACCGGATTCGACGGAATGATGTTCGGGTTTGAACAGCAGGTCGAGCTGCCGAAGGTCTCGTAAAAAGTCGGAAATTTCAAAAGTAACTGCGAACGATAGAAATCTCGCACTAGCTGCATAACCGCAGCTCGTCCTCCCGGCATTGCTGGTAGTGTCGGACAGGGCGTCATATATATCAGCTAGGATGACGGAACCGTTTCCGGCCCGATTCCGAAACTGAAGGAAACTGGATTCTTTCACAGCCTGTCTTTGGGCGGTTTAAGAATCGAGATAAAAAACAAAGGCTAAGCCTGTAGCGGTTCAAATTGGAACCTTTTCGGACGAGGGTTCAAGTCCCTCCACCTCCACCAGAATCGAAAAGGAAGAAGAGATTGACAACATTAAATCAATCTCTTCTTTTTTTTTAAAAAAATCATGCTTTTACTTAAAAAAGAAAAACATTCCCCCATTTGGCCAGTAGGTTATTTAAGGTTCTTTAGTTCAGCTTTTGCGGTTTTATACTCCAGCAGCCCTGCGGCATTGGTTTCCACACACTTGTTAAAAGCCAGGCGGGCCTGTTCTTTGTTACCTGTAACCAGAAAGTACTGGCCGATATAGAAGTATGCCTCGCAATCCCGGTATTTTTTCGATTTCGGCTCCCCTTTGGCTGCCGTCTGAACCAGTTGAGAGGGGCTCAATTGGCTTAGCATAAAAGAAAAAACAGGGTCAGGCCAGTTTCCGGTCTTATTTTTCTGGTAATACTCTTTTAAGCCTTTATGGTTACTGCCAGTCCTCGCCCTGGAAACAAACAAAAGGGCATGGGCATGGGCATTCTTATGGTTGGGGTTTATAGCCACAGCTTTTTCTAAATCTGCTGCAGCCCTGAAGAAATAGAGCAAAAACTAACAGCAGGACAATAATTATTCTGGTTGGAAAACTTTTCTTCAGTGTCATTGACAGGTAACCCCCGATATTTTATTTACTCCCATTTAACCTTAACCGCGATAAATTTCTATAATAAACTCTCATTACCTTTATACTGATTTTATTGGCATTTAAAAAATGTAATGAATCGTTTAAAAACCGTAATTGATAAAATCCTTAACTGACGATTTTTAAACTGGTGATAAATCATACATCTTTATGTGTTTAAACCAATTATAATTGTGATATATAAAGGAAATTTTTATATCAAGAATAAATTTACCTTTTAGGAATCTATATCATTAAAACCGGGCTGGAGGGCTTATGGAAAAGAAAAAAGTTACATTAATATTCGGAACCAGGCCGGAAGCTATTAAAATGGCTCCGGTTTATATGGAGCTAAAAAAGAACCCCAATATTCAAACTGGTGTTATTGTTACCGCCCAGCACCGGGAAATGCTGGATCAATTTCTTGATCTTTTCAAGATCAAAACCGATTATGATCTTGACGTAATGACCCGAAACCAGACCCTTACTCATATCACCAACAAGGTTTTATCGGGTTTGGAAGATATTTTTCAAAAAGACCGGCCCGACTTGATTCTTGTGCAGGGAGATACCACAACTTCTTTTTCCGCTTCACTGGCAGCTTTCTATCAGAAGATTGCTGTGGGCCATATTGAAGCTGGATTACGAACCGACGATATATACGATCCCTACCCCGAGGAAATCAACCGCAGGCTTATAACCACACTTTCCAGTTTAAATTTTCCTCCCACCTGGCTTGCGACTTCGAACCTGTTAAAAGCTGGGGTTAGTGAAAATACTATTTTTCAGGCCGGAAATACGGTAATTGATGCTCTTTTCTGGATACTGGAACGGAGTGAAAATTTGTTTCCCGACGACATAAAGAATAAAATTATTCCCGACAAGAGAATGTTGCTGGTGGAAACCCACCGCCGTGAGAATCTTGGTAAGCCCATGGAACAGATCTGCCATGCCTTGAAAAGGCTGGTTCAGGATTTTTCTGATACCCAGGTTATCTTTCCTGTTCATAAAAATCCCAGGGTCAGGGAAGTGGTATTTCCCATACTGGAGAATGTAGACAGGGTAACTCTTCTGGATCCGGTGGATTATCCGGTGCTGGTAGAGTTGATGAAACGTTCCCATCTTATTCTTACCGATTCAGGGGGAATTCAGGAAGAAGGGCCTTCATTGGCCAAGCCCGTGCTGGTTTTAAGGCGTACAACCGAACGGCCCGAAGGAATAGAAGCGGGCACTGCCCGGTTGGTAGGGGTAGATGCCGAAAATATCTATGCTCAGGCAAGCCGATTGTTAAAAGACCAGAATGAATACGATCATATGGCAAGGGCGGCTAACCCTTACGGCGACAGTCATGCTTCCCGGCGCATTGTGGAAGCTATCGAATACTTTTTTGGGTTGCGGGATAAGAAACCCGATAAGTTTAACTACAAAAAACCGGTTTATATGTAAATCACAGGAGTGAAATCAATGAAATCTCGTAGAAATTTATTTTTAGTTTCAGTTTTATTTGCTTTTATATTATTAATTGCCGGTTGCGGAGGGGGCGGCGCTCTTTTTCCCGGCGATAAGGGTTCTGTGGAAGTCAGGGTAAGTTATCCCCAGGATCGCCAGGACACTGTCAGTTACTATCTGATTCAGATTTCCGAGGTGGAGCAGACTACGGAAAACAAGCCCACAGCCGGCGCCGTGGTTCACAGTGTAAGGGTGGATTACCCCACAAACCAGGTAATAATTAATGAGATTCCTGTTGGATCCAAATATTTATCGGTGGAAGCCTGGGGCCCTGAAGAAACCGCTACAACCGATTCCCAGGCCAGGGCTGAAACCCTGAAATATGAATATTCGCAGGTTATTGAAGTAAGCATAGGAAGTAACCAGGTTCAGGCCCAGTTACAACCCGCCGGTGACGATGACGACGATGACGACGATGAGCTTCCGCCACCGGAAATTATAGATTTTACTCCGACTTCCGGTGAAGTTAACACCAACTTGAATATTTCCGGCAAGAATTTCGGGGTGGAAAAGGAAAATATCACCCGGCAGATTTTTGTAAACGGTGTGGAAACCTTGGTGGAAGCTACCGGAACTGGCCCAGACGGTTATGAAATCATATCCTGCCGTGTGCCCAAATGGTGTAAAACTGTGGGCCATGTGGAAGTGGTAATAAACAGCCAGAAAGCTACCAGTGAACAGCAATTTACCAGAACCAGGCTCTGGAGAAACCCTGTAGATGTAGGGACTTTCCCCGATGGATACAACGTTTGCGCCATTCCCGACCTGAAAGCCAATTTCAGGCCAGATAAATTTGACCTGACATATTCTTATATTTATACCAAACACAGTACTAGCAGCAGTTTTATTTTCAACTCAGCTTATTTCGACCCCTATCTTGACAACAACACCAGCCCGGGAAACTGGCATAACAATTTTTCCAGCCCTCTCAAAACCGGCCTCTATTTCTGGGTAACTCTTGCCCAGTCAATATTTCTGCCCGAGAATTTTGGCGGCTACAAGGCAATGTTTTTAGGAGGGGGATATGAAACTGAATCTTCAACTTCCACTGTTCATTTTGTCTCTTTGATGGAGAATGACAGCAACTCCTGGCCGCCAGCCCAGGAGGACCAGAGCGAGGACAGGGAAACAATAACTGCCCGCATTTACAATCATCCTTCAACTAAAAAACCTGTGGTGGTTTTGTCTGAAACGGTTCAGAATGGCCCACCCGATCCTTACGAAAGAACCATAAATTACTTGGTTATCGACTCCCCGGAGGCTCTGTTTGATGTAACACCGGCTCTGCAGGACAGGATAAGCAATGTTGGCCATTATATAATGCCCCAGCTGGCTTATTTCGGTTCAACCTCTGACCCCGGCGCCATAGTTAGCTACCTGGAAGTTGATATTAACGAACAGGAAAGAATGAAACTATACCATTCCAGGTTATCGGGAGGAACCTGGGCAAAAAACATTCTGCTTGCCGACAATTTAAAAAATCAGAACTATTCTGGCGAAGAAATCATTACCTCAACTCCAATTCATTCTTATAAAGCAGCTGTTTCATTAATCACCCTGAACAATGGCGATGTTCTGCTGACTTATCTTGCACTTGACGGCCAACTTGATACAGTAAAAAGCAAAATTTTCAGAAACGGCCAGTGGGTAGACTTACCCCAGGTGAAACAGGCAGCAGGCAATGAACAAATCCAATATTTGAAAGCTGTCCCTTATGGCCCTGACAGCGCCATGCTGGTTTTTGATGTGGTGGACCGCGATCACACCTACAGCTCTGTTTTCAGGGCAAAATTAAATACATCAACAGCTTCCGGTGTTCAGTGGGATACCCCTTCAGCTTTCCACCTTGAAGACACAAGCACAGCCATTTTCTGTTCACCGGATCTGGCTGTTAATAACTCCAGCGACAAAGTAATGTGCGTTATGGAGGAAGTCGATTCTGAAAGCATATCCATTTACAGTTCTCTTTATATGGAAGATTCCTCCGGCGCCACCACCGTGGGGGCCTGGGGAGAGCCTGTCAAAATTTCTGAACCCACCGGCGATTACAATTATATTCCAAGGGTGGTTTTTGATACCAACGGCAATGCAATTTGTGTTTACCTTAACAGTTCGGGTATTGCAACCTCAGCTGAGGTAAAAATCAAAAGTATAAGATATGACTGATAATAATAGACAAAAATTTAATTATGTATTATAATTATAATGCAAAATTATGACTTCTGAGATTTTCATGAGAATCACCCCTCAAAAAGTTAATAACCGTTTAATCAACTTGGGCGGCCAGCGGAAAAAAGTTGAGAAGGGCTGTCCTGGTTTGAATAACCCAGCTTCAGAAACCCCGGATAAACTTGTGCGGGGTTATTCGTCACCGCCGGGGTTGAAGAAGCTCACCATTTTGCATACCAATGATTTGCATGGCCAGGCG
>CAZSLZ010000012.1:0-37738 GCA_964607865.1 uncultured bacterium | reverse complement strand
GGGGGGGAGGGAAAAGGAAAGGGGGAGAAGAGAAAGGAGGGAGGAAAGGGGATAATTTATATCATCAAGAGTTGTAAAAACAGATGGGCTCAGGCGAATTGTCCCTCCCGGCCCGGTTTTAATAAACCTGTGAATCATTGGCGCGCAATGTAATCCGGTGCGGCATATGATTCCAAAACTTTCCTGTAGAATAAAACCTGCTTCTTCAACATTCATATTCTGTATTGTAAATGAAAAAACAGGAGTCCTCAAACCTTTAATTTCTATAAAATTTACGTTTTCTTCCTTTTTTAAAAAATTATCCAGCTTATCATAAATTTTTTCATTTTCTTTAATCTTATTTGATTTCTGCCATTTCAGGGCAGTTGCAAGGCCTGCGAATGCAGGAATGTTGGGTGTGCCAGCTTCCAGCCTTACCGGCATTTCTGAAGGTTGGTTCAATAAGTCGCTTCGAACACCTGTACCGCCTACCAGCCAGGAGTCTATTTTAATTTCAGGGGAAACATACAACCCCCCGGTACCCGGAGGGCCATATAAAGCTTTATGTCCTGTGAATGCCACCATATCTGCCTTTAAAACTCCGGCCTTCACATCTATGCAACCCAAGGTCTGAGAAGCATCCAGCAAGGTCCGGGCCCCTTGTTTTTTTGCGTTGCCTAATAAATATTCAATATCATTTACAGCGCCGGTAACATTGGAAGCATGAGTCAAAACCACCAATTTCGGCTTCTTCTCCTCCAGTTTTTCCAAGAACAACTCCCTTATAATCCTTCCCTGTTCATCCACAGGAATTATTTGTAAGTCAATCCCTTTTTCATGAACCAGCTTATTAAGGGGGCGTAAAACTGAATTGTGTTCAGCAGCCGAGGTTATAACACAATTGCCTTTTCTTAAATTCAAACCAAAAACAGCCTTATTCAATGCTTCAGTTGCATTACAACAAAGAACAATATTCCTGGGGCGATCAACATCCAGAAGTTCTGCCAATAAATACCTGCAATCATCAATGGGGTTTGAGTATTTTCCCGAAGAGCGGCCGGGATGATAAGGAAAATCCTGCAGCGCATCTTTAACTGCATCCGCCACTCCGGGCGCTTTCGGATAACTCGTTGCTGCGTTGTTTAAATATACTTTCTTCATATATTTCCTTAAATATTATTTACTATAATTATCAATGAAAAACTTTTCCATTCAAATAAATTTCCCTGCAGGATTATAATCACCTTTAACTGCTACAGAAACACTAGTTATCATAAAATAGCAATAATTGAAATCAATCAAAACTGAAGCTGGAAATTTCTTAAAATTGCAAAAGAAAAAAAACTGAAATATTAGATATCAATATTAATATAAATTTATTTTTTTTAAACAGCAATAAATGTAAGAAATGATTGGTTTTTGTTTAAATTTTGACAATATAATGTTGAACAAAAAACTAACAGTTATCTGTAAGTAAAAATCGCTTTGAAATGTAGGAATCATTTAATTCTTTTCAGGGAGAGGCGCTTTCGTTTACAATCCACATTTAGAACCTCTACGCTTATGATATCACCAACAGCAACTTCATCAGCAGGGTTCTTAACGTAATGATCTGCCAACTGGGAAATATGTACCAGTCCGTCCTGATGGACACCCACATCAACAAAGGCGCCAAAATTGGTAACATTGGTGACTCTGCCTTCCAGCACCATACCTTCCTTCACGTCTTCCAGTTCTTCAACTCCCTCTTTGTAGCTGATATTCTGATATTCGCTACGGGGATCCTGGCCGGGGTATTTCAAGCTGTTCAGCATTTCTCTCAAATTATGTTCCTTGTAAGTTTCAGTAACATATCTTTTCACATCTATCTTATCAAGTAGATTCTTATTGCCAACTACCATTTCCAGAGGCAGCTTTTTATCTCTGGCAATTTGTTTTACAATATCATAAGATTCGGGATGAACCCGGGTGTTGTCCAGTATGTTTTTTCCCTCGCGAATCATCAGGAAGCCAGCACATTGTTGAAAGGTTTTAGGGCCGATACCTTTTGCTTTTTTAATATCAGCCCTGGATTTCAGAAAACCGTTTTCTTTTCTATATTCAATTATGCTTTTTGCATTTTTTGTGCTTAGACCTGATACATAGGTGAGAATTGAATAAGAAGCTGTGTTGATATCAACCCCTACTTTGTTGACGCAGAACTCCACTACCCTGTCCAGGGCTTCTTTCAATTTTTTCTGGTTTACATCGTGTTGATATTGGCCTACACCAATTGACCTGGGGTCAATCTTAACCAATTCTGCCAGGGGGTTTTGCAGTCTTCTGCCAATGCTGACAGCTCCCCGCACTGTAACATCCAGGTCAGGAAATTCCTCCCTGGCGATTGGCGAAGCTGAGTAAACTGATGCACCAGCTTCATTTACCACAGCAACAATGAGTTTTCTGCCTGCTTCTTTAATTACCTGTCTCACAAAAGCCAGGGTTTCGCGGGAGCCGGTACCGTTGCCTATGCTTATGGCTCCTATGTCATATTTTTCAATCAATTTCAACAAAATTTCTGAGCTCTGTTTAATTTTGGATGTTGAATTCAAATACAGGACCAGGTTATTGATAAAACTGCCGTCCTTGTCCAGAACGGCAACTTTCACACCGGTCCTTATTCCCGGATCCAACCCCAATACATTTTTATAAGGCAGAGGTGGCGCCAGAAGGGCAGCTTCCAGGTTCTTGCTGAAAACTGCTATAGCTTCATCCTCGCTTATCTCGGTCAACTCGTTAAGTATCCTGGTATCCAGGGCAGATCTTAAATATTTTTCATAAGCTATGTTAATAGCATCTTCAATATAATTTTTATAGAAAAACTGCCGGGTTAAAAAATCGTTTCTTATCATGTCAACGTTTTGCTGATCGTTCAACTCCAGTTTTAACGTAAGCACTTTAAGGTTTACACCACGTTGAATTGCCAGAAAGCGATGGGTATTTCTGGGCAGTTTCAATCGGGACAACTGCTCGCTATATTCATAATAATCTTCAAAACGATGTTCTTCCCCTTCATAGCCTTTCTTTCTGCTTACTGTCAAGACACCATCACTGAAAGCACCAATGAGGAATTTTTCAATTAAATCCACAGCTTCAATAACTCTTTTGGCAATTATATATAATGCTCCCTCAATAACTTTTTCCTTGGTATCGAACTTCATCTCTGGGTTTAATAACTCACTTGCTTTTTTCAGGGGATCTCCCATATCTTTTTCGGACATCAGAAAATCGGCAAGAGGCTCAAGCCCGGCATCAATTGCCTTTTCCGCTTTGGTTTTCCGTTTTTCCTTGTAAGGCAGATACAAATCTTCCAATTTTTTGGCATTGAAGCATCTGTCAATTTTTTCATTTAATTCTTTGGTTAACTTGCCCTTTTTTTCGATTTCTTCCAATATAAAAGCTTTTCTTGCCATCAGTTCTTCAAAATATTTTATACTGTCATAAACCCGGGCAACTTCAACTTCATCCAGGTTGCCGGTCTGATCCTTGCGATACCTCGCCACAAAAGGAATTGTGGCATCATCCTTATATAAATTAATAATGTTATTTACATTGTTTTCATTTATTTTTAATGTGCTTGATACCAGTGTTTTTATATCCGGAGATTGAGTTGCTACAGTCATTAACTTCACCTTTCATTATTTACTTTGTTCAGTTTTTTCAAATCTTTTGTCAGCTTTTATGGTCTCCGGGTTTTACCCTTCAGCCATCCGATTTTTTACATCAAACAAATCAAACTGAGGAACATAGGGTTTTATGTCCAATAAAGGTGTCCCGTCCAGGACATCGATTTCCTCCACAGAGAGAATATTTTGTTCAATTCCCAGCAGCCTGACATTGGACATTCCTATCCGTGAAGGCCTGCAGGAAGCCCGGGTGGCAAAAACCCCCCTTGGTTCAGAATCCATAGAAGGAGTAACCGTCATTTTGACCATAGGAAACTGATGAAAATAGTATATCAGCCAGATCCGGCCAAAGTGCTCCAGATCTTTTAAACCATCAATAAACTGGGGATAAACTTCCACTCTTCCCTTTGACCCCGCGGCAGCTTCTGGCTGAATGGGAATGTCCTTCTGTCTTTTAAAAGGGGTATGGATTATTCCTATAGATTCAATTTCAAAACCCATTTTCCACCTCCATATTCATGAAAATTTCTTATCATATAAAAATTCCCTTTATATCAACCACAAAAAATGATTTTGATACATTTTTGACTAATAGAATAGACAAAAAAACAGGACATGTCATGAATAACCAAAATAACGAAGCCAATAACAAAGAAAGTATTGAAGTAAAAAAGAACAATAGAGACAGGTTTTTCCGCTGGAATTTCATCATGGGGCTCATTAACGGAATTCTTTTTCAGGGTGCCAGAGCCTTTACTAGCTCGAATATTGTCATTCCACTTTTTCTGGATAATTTTCACCTATCCCGAGTTTTCATCGGGCTTTTTTCCAGTATTTTCGGACATCACGGTGGAGGTATAGCCGGGGGGATACCCCAGCTTTTTGTAGCCAATAAACTGGAAAACAAACCCAGAAAAAAGCCCACATTAATATGGGCTATAACAATAAGAACCTTGTGCTGGGGCTCCCTGGCATTTATAACCTATTTTTTCGCATCCCGTTATCCCCAGTTTACAGTCTGGTATTTAATGGGCATACTTCTTGTCTTTACCTTCATGGGCGGAGTGGAAAAAGTACCCCTTATGGACATTTGGGGCAAAGCAATTCCCGGAACATACAGAGGCAGGTTCTTCGGCCACCGTCAGTTCTGGGGAAGCCTGCTTGCCATTGGTACAGGATACCTGGCAAAAGTTATTCTAAGCAGTGAAACCATTCAATTTCCCAATAATTTCGCCCTTCTCTTCCTGCTGGCTTTTATTTTCATGGGGGCAGGATACCTGGCGCTGGGGGCTGTGGTTGAACCGGTGGAAGAAGTACATAAAGACATTCTGCCGTTGAAGGATTTTTTCAGAAAAACCCTTTCCATAGTGAAAAAGGATAAAAATTATCGAAATTATTTAATTGTTCAATTCCTGTCAGCTTTCAATGCCCTGGCCCTGACTTTTTATGTACTTTACGGAAAGGATAATTTCAATATCTCCCCCACCCTGGCGGGCCAGTTCATTGTAGCCCAGATGGTAGGCGGCGCAGTTTCAAACCTTTTCTGGGCACATCTGGCGGACAGAATAAGAAACAAGAAAGTGATTATCATAAATATCTTCACCAGCATTCTTGTACCTTTACTGGCTTTATTAATTACACATGAAAATATAAAACTGTTTATATCAGCTTATTTCTTAATCGGCTTTTCAATTGCCGGGCTGAGAATCGGGCTGAATAATTTCCTTCTGGATATTTCACCGTCAAAAAACCGGGTAACATATATAAGTATTGCCGGCACACTGAAAATGCCCACCATGTTCTTTCCCTTAATTGGCGGAACAATAGCCCAATATTCTTCCTATAAAACCTTGTTCATTACGACCATAATTTTTCTGGGAATCGGGCTGATCAGCAGCTTAGCCCTGAAAGATCCCAATATAAAAGAAGAAGGGTAACCCTTCTTCTAATTAATTTAAGCACTATTTCTTACATCATACCAGAGATTCCAGCCTGGCTTCTATACGGGACATTTTTTCCCTTGTTTCCTCCAGTTTGGACTGTTCCTTTTCCACAACCTCGGGGGCAGCCTTTTTCAGGAAATTTGGGTTGCTGCATTTCTTCTGTAAGGAATTCAGATACTTTGAAATTTTTTCCTTCTCCTTCTTCAACCGTTCAATTTCCTTTTCAATATCAACCAGGCCTTCCAATGGCATATACATATCTATACCACCAAACCGGGCGCTCAGTGATTTAGCATATTTCTTCCCAGCCTTTAATTCAATATCCAGTTTTTCAGCTACCGACAAAAGCTCAATTACATCCCTGCCTGTTTCCAGAATTTCTCTTTCCTTTTCTTCGGTGGTTTCAATAATAAACCGGGCAGTCTGTTTCGGCATAAGGTTGGCTTCAGCCCGCATGTTTCTCAAAGATTTTATTACTTCCATAATTAACTCAAATTCGCTGTCAGCTTCCTTATTGACAAACGATTTATCAACTTCGGGCCAATCGGAAATTATAAGCAGGGAACCCTTTTCTCCTTTTTCCTTCTTCATCTTTTCCACATGAGGCATCCTGTCCCATATTTCCTCGGTAAAGAACGGAATAACCGGATGTGCCAAACGCAGAAAACTATCCATGACCGTTTCCAGCACCCAGAAAGTCCGCTCCCTGTCTTTATTATTATCTCCATAAAGTATGGGTTTTGTAATTTCCACATACCAGTCGCAGAAGTTGTCCCAGAAAAAATGATAAAGAGTTTTGGCAGCCATATCAAAATTATAACTCTCATAACTTCTGGTTATTTCTTCAGTAATCGTATTCAAACGGGACAGTATCCAGCGATCCCAGAGTTTAAAATCAAAATCATCGGGGTTCCTATCCAGGTGGGTTTCTTCCAGAAATCCCATAATATAACGGGTAGCATTCCATATCTTATTGAGGAAATTTCGGCTCATTTCCATTTTATCTTCTGTAAACTTGATATCCTGTCCCTGTTCAATCATCAAGGTCAGGCCAAAACGGGTAGCATCGGTCCCGAATTTCTCGAACAAATCCAGGGGATCTATGCCGGTTCCCAGAGATTTACTCATCCGCTTTCCTTCTGAGGTGAGCACTGTGGCATGAATGAATACATCACTGAAGGGAACTTCATTCATAAACTCCAGGCCGAACATCATCATCCGGGCGACCCACAGGTTAATAATATCTCTGGCGGTGGACAGCACCGAAGTGGGATAAAAATAAGCCAGTTCAGGAGTATCATCGGGCCACCCCATTGTAGAAAAAGGCCATAAACCCGAGGAAAACCATGTATCCAGGACAAAATCTTCCTGGACAAATTCCAGGGCGCCACAATTGGGGCATTTTTCCGGATTTTCCCTGTATGCCTTTTCAAAACTGCACTTTTCACAATGCCATATGGGAATACGATGCCCCCACCATAACTGACGGGAAATACACCAATCCCGAAGGTTTTCCATCCAGTTCAAATAGGTTGATGCAAACCGATCGGGAATGAACCGGGTGGTTCCGTCTTTAATCTTTTCAATGGCGGGCTTCGCAAGTTCATCTACATTCAGAAACCATTGTTCCGAAAGGTGGGGCTCAATTATGTTGTGACAGCGATAACAAGTACCCGGCGCCATTTCGTAATCCTCCACCTGCTTCAAATACCCAGCTTCTTTCAAGTCTTTCACAATAGCTTTCCGGCATTCGAATCGATCCATTCCTGCATACTTACCTGCCCGCCCGTTCATTTTTCCCTCAAAATCAATAACCTCGATGGACTCCAGGTTATGGCGTTCGCCCACGGCATAATCGTTGGCATCATGGGCTGGAGTAATCTTAAGGGCGCCGGTGCCAAATTCAATATCTACATGATAATCTGCAATTACCGGCAGTTTTCGGTTAACAAGAGGCAAAATCACTGTTTTTCCTATTAAATCCTTGTATCGGTCATCTTTTGGGTTAACTGCAACCGCCACATCCGCTAATATGGTTTCAGGCCTGGTAGTGGCAATGGTCACTCCTTCTGAGCCGTCTTCACCGGGATAATACAAATGAAAGAGTTTACCCATCTCCTTTTCATGCTCCACTTCCAGATCGGATAAAGCTGTGGAACAACTGGGGCACCAGTTGACAATACGGTTGCCCCTGTAGATGTATCCTTTATCATAAAGCGTAACAAAGGCTTCCCTTACTGCCCGCGAGCAGCCTTCATCCAGGGTGAACCGTTCCCGGCTCCAGTCACAGGAACACCCCATCCTCTTTAACTGGTTAATTATTCTCTCTTTATAATCGTCCTTCCATGCCCAGACTCTTTCCAGAAATTTTTCTCTGCCCAGTTCCCAGCGGTGTTTTCCTTCCTTAAGAAGCTGTTTTTCCACCACTCTCTGAGTGGCGATACCTGCATGGTCGGTACCGGGGATCCATAATGATGAAAAACCCTGCATACGTTTCAAACGGATTAAAATATCCTGAATGGTATTGTTCAGAGCGTGGCCCATATGTAAAGAGCCAGTTATATTCGGCGGAGGTATTGCAATGCAGAAAGATTCCTTGTCTTTATCAACTTCAGCATGAAAAAGATTGTATTCCTCCCATTTCTTATACCATTTATTCTCAGCGATTTCCGGGTTATAATTTTTTTCCATCTGTAATTTGGGCATCCTTATATCTCTCCTTTGTCTATGTCAATTATTCAATAGTTTTTCAAATTTTTAGATCATATTAATTTACCATAAATCCTCATATTTACGCAAGCAAAAAGTATATTTAACTGTTATGCTTCAATGTCATTTTTACCATGTCAAACCATGCCTGGCCCTGGCCTGACATTCGGCAGTAGATTTTAATCTTGTTTGTTTCATGTGGGATTTCCATGTCAAAATCAACCCTGGCCCAGTCTTTATTTCCACTGAGATCAAAATTATCGTACTGGGTTGTATGAAAATTTAAAACTGTCCCTTTTTCGTCCAGGCATTCCACATATATAAACGCTTCCCCGGCGGTTCCCGCTGTGCCCATCATATGGTCCGCCACTTTGCTGGTTGATACATAAGCTGACATATGAACCGTTTTACCTGTGGGAATTTTTTCTGTAATTTCCTGAACCCAGCCCGGAGGTTTTGATGCAGCCATGCATGTGGCGGGGGAATCGGAACTTCCCTCTTTCCAGATTGAAATGGAATGTTTTCCGCTATAGGATTTTTTAGAATCCAGAATAACATCGGCTTCCATCGGGAAATCCCGATCCACTGACCAGAACTCGGGCATACCGTCATTCACTATTTCAAAACCGGGGTTCTTATTAACTATTTCTTCCGCCAATGCATTGCCGGTATGCAATATAAAAATTGATAAGATTACAAACAGAATCAGCGGTTTCATTATTATCCCCCTCCAGAATTAATCAAATATTTCTTAACTATAGCATCTATAATCCCTTCATAAAAACTGTAATACATAAAGGAGTTAAACACAGTTTAAATTAATTAATACACATAATATAAAACAAAACTTGGAGGTTTTAATGTCAGGTAATAATATTGAACAACTCAATTCCTTAATTAATGATTATTTTGAAAAAGAAGACAAACAGTCGCCAACCTCAGCTTCAGCCTTGGGAATACATAAATACGACCATGAACTTGAAGATTTTTCTGAAGATAACCAGAAAAAAATGAAGAATTCATTGAATGAACACTACAGGGCGCTGAAGAAGATTGACTTCGAAGACCTTGATACCGATAACAGGATTAAATATCACTTGTTGAATGAAAGGATAAAATCTTCTTATCAGTTTTTTGAAGAAACCCGGAACTTGCAGGTTGATCCTGCCCTATACGCCGAAGTTGCCATCAATTCGGTATTTCTTTTAACTCTCAGAAACTATGCCCCCCTGGAAGATCGCCTGAAAGCTGCTGCTTCAAGAATGAAAAAATTGCCTGCTTTCTTCGATACAGCCAAAAAAAACCTGGAGAACCCTCCCAGGATATTCACCACCGTTGCTTCTGAAATGCTTCAGGGCGCCGGCGCCTTTTTCAAGGGGCTGATACCAAAAATGGCTGAAGAAACGCCTTCAATAAAAAATGATATCCTGCTGGCTTCCGATGTTGCACTGGCAGCGGTCCGCGATTACCAGAAATTTATAGTGGAAGACCTTTCCCGGCGTTCAGATGGAGATTTTGCCATAGGCAAAAAACTTATGGACAAAATGCTTACTGAAACCGAATTTTTAAACTATGATTCGGACCAGTTATGGAAAAAAGGAGAAGAAGAGCTGGAAAAATGCGAACAAGAAGTTGAAAAATTTGTAAAGAAGAATTTTGACGCCCATAAACCCTGGCGTGAAGTTTACAAGGAAGTTAAAAAGAACCACCCGGCTGCTGACAAGGTGCTTCAAACCTATGTGGAATATCTGGAAAAAGCCAGAAAATTTGTAGAAAAGCACGATATAGTTGAAATTCCTGCAAACCAGAAATTAGTGGCAATGGATACTCCCGAATTTAACCGCAGCCTTACCCCCTTTGCGGCTATGATGCCCCCGGCGCCTTATGAAGAGGATCAGACCAGTTATTTATGGGTAACTCCGGTTGACCCTTCACAGTCGGCACAGAATCAGGAAAGGCAACTAAGAGATTCTTCCTATGGAAAAATTCAATATGTTTCTCTTCATGAAGCATATCCCGGCCACCACCTGCAGCTGGTTTACTCAAACCGGATTAAAGATCCCATGTTCTGCCGGACCTTCAGCAACATCTTTATTGAAGGCTGGGCTTTTTATTGTGAACAGTTGATGAAAGAACTGGGCTATTTCGATAAGGAAGGGGAACTGTGCCAGCTGGAGGCAGCTTATTGGCGCGCCTTGAGAATTCTACTGGATGTGGGGCTTCATACCCGGCGTTTCGATTTTGACGGGGCTATGGAATTTCTACAGAGCAAGGTTGACTGGTCACCTTTTATTGCCGAAGGAGAATTAAAACGATACACCAGAACCCCTACACAGGCCCTTTCATACTATACAGGCAAACTGGAGTTGTTCAACATTAAGAGAGGCTATGAAAAACAGAAGAAAGACAGTTTTTCATTAAGGCAATTCCATGAAGATCTGCTTAATTGCGGTTCTCTGCCGCCAAAGTTGATAGAATGGAAACTGGGTTTGAAAGAGGTTGAAAAACCAAAATTAAGATAAACTGAACGGGCTTACTCCCCAGCTTTAACAATTGCGAAAAAATGATCAGTTTTATGTGAATTCATCTTATAGAACTCCATAAAAGCCCTGAAGTTGGAACCATCTGGCTTTCTCAGAACGAAAGTTTCTCTTTGAGGGCTTTTTTCGTTTAGGGATTTAAAAATCCCGTTAAGTTTTTCGATTTGTTCAGTTTCTTTTACCATTAAATCCACAAATCTGATATTCTCCAGCTGTTTAAAATCAATCTCGAGAAATTTCAGAAACTGGGGGTTTGCTTCCTCGATTTTTCCGTCTTTAATAAAGATCCCACCTACTTCTATATTTCGAAAAATTGCTTCATATTTGCTCTTTTTTTCTATTATTTCCTGTTTTAATTTTTCCCTGGTGGTAATATCTCTTGTTACTCCGTTTATAGCAACAGCTTGCCCACTGCGGTTTTTTATCAATTTGCCCTGTTCTTCCAGCCAGCGAATATTTCCCTCTTTATCAAGAATCCTTATAATGGTAATGAATTCCCTGCCGGTTTCCATGGTTGTCTTAAATTGTTTTGCAATAGATTCAATATCCTCGGGAATAACAAAATCAAAAATACTTCTTCCTGCTACCTCTTCGGGTTTGTAACCGTATATTCCAATTCTTGGACTGACATAGGTTATAACTCCCCGAGTATCAACAGAATAGATAATATCATTTATGTTTTCAACCAGGGTTTCATATTTTTCCTTACTCTTTTTAAGTTCAAGCTCATAATTCCGCCGCGCTTTGATTTCCTTGCGAAGAGCCTGGTTAAGGTTTATAAGTTCAACGGTTCTTTTCTCAACCATTTCTTCCAGTTCCTTGTGCATATTCAAAAGTGCATCTTCTGCCAGTTTCCGGTTATACTCCGCCTGTTTTCTTTCTACAATGTTGTTGACAGAATTAATAAATTTTTCCCTGAACAGGACTCCGCTCTGATATTTGGTAAAATAGTCTGAAGCACCCGCCAGAAATGCTTCCCTTGCTACTTCTTCATTGCCCTGGCCAGTATAAAGAATTACAGGAAGAAAATGAAATCTATTCTTTACTATTTTGAGAAACTCAATACCATTGATGTCTGGCATTTCATAATCAGAAACCACCGCGTCAAATTTGCCTTTTGACAATAACCGAAGAGCCTCTTTATAATTTTCGCAGGAAACAATATCAAAAACATCTTTGAACTGTTTCCTGAAAATCTCAAGGCAACTTCCGTTATCATCAAGATGAAGTATAGCAGGGTTATCTTTTTTCATAATCCTTCTCAAGTATATTTTTATAATACAATCTTCAACTGGTAAAATAAAATTCCTATTTCGAATTAAAAAAAATTCATAATTATATAGTATTGAATTTTGGTTTCAATAATTGTATAATTAGTTAATATTTTAGCCAGGAGCTTATCTTATGAAAAATAAAGGTATTGAACTGTTCAGGCAGAGGAGTTTTGAAAAAGCACGCAGCTTCTTTATAAACGAAATTAATGAAGACAGAAACAGGGCTGAGTCTATAAAATTTCTTGGCCTGTGTTACCTGGAGTTGGACGATATGTATAAAGCTGAGAAATATTTGTTCAAAGCAAGTATTTCCAATAAGGATGATGCTGATATTTTAACAGGACTTGCCAGAGTTTCCATTAAAAAGGGAGATTTTTACGGGGCAAAAGGCTGGTTGAGAAAAGCTCTCCACAAGACTCCCGACCACGAACAAGCTGGAGAGATATTAGCCGATCTTGAAAAAAACGGAGGTTAAAAATGTTAGTATTGTTGGGAATTGGCGTCATGGTAATGGGCGTTATGGCAATAGTTGTAACTTCACTGGTGGTATCGGGTATTAAAAGGTCGGCCCATAACGCCGCAAACCGGGTTCTTGACAGAACTCTCGACAAGGCTTTTGCATTCGGCGAAAAACACCTGGATCAGGGTATTAAATCCATGGGAGAGGTTATCGACCGTGAATTAACCAAGGCAAATCCCGAAAAAGTAGCCCAGAGAATAACTCAGCTTGCCAAACAGAATAACGGGGAAGTTATGGTTTCCAGCCTGGTAAGTGAACTGGAAATGACCCATGATGAAGGAAAACGGGCGTTGCAACGGTTGGCTGAAAAAGACATCTGCTATGTAAACGAAAATAATGAAAATTGTTATATTTTCCCTGCATTCAAAACGAAAAAAATGATAAAAATCTGTGAATACTGTGAAACAAAAGTTGAACATGAAACCGAAGATAACGACTGTCCATCCTGTGGTGCTAAAATGACAGAAAAGCAGATTCTAGTTTAAAATAAAAGGAAACTGGAAGCATCTGTAGAATTATTATTATACAAAAAATTTCCACGGAGTATAATTATGGATAACAGCAAAGAAACAAAAAACTGTGTTAACTGCGATAACCAACTGGTTAAGGAACAAAATGAAGAAAATCTTATTGAAGGATATAATATCTTTACCTGCCCCAATTGCAACTTCACCCATTTCACCCGTAAAAACAATTAAACAGTTAATTACCAGATACCAGCAATTTTAGCATTACAATAAGAGCATCTGCCTTTTTGAACCAGATTTTTAACTATTTTGAACCCCACCCTCTGAACCAGTGTTTTCTTACACTCGGGACAAAAAGTATTATTGAATTGATGGCCGGGGACATTCCCTACATATACAAATTTCACCCCTTCACCAAGAGCTATGTTTCTGGCGTTTTCCAGGGTGTTTACCGGGGTCTGGGGAACATTTCTGAGTTTAAAAGAAGGAAAAAACCGGGAAAAATGAACCGGGGTATCTGCGCCCAGGTTGGACTTTATCCATCTTGACAGGCCAGAGATATAGCCGGTATCATCGCCATAGCCGGGAATGACCAAATTTGCCACTTCCAACCAGCAGCCGGCTTTTTTTATGGTATAAAGGCTTCTTTTAATTGCTTCAAATGCGTTGGGGCGATTGCCATACATACTGTCATTGCTGCCTTTTATACTTACAGAAAAAGTATCAATATACCGGCACATCTCTTTCAGGGGCTCCTCACTGACATAACCCCCGGTAACCACATGGTTGGTCAGCCCGTACCTTCTTGCTTCCCGGGCAATGTCCAGACAGTATTCGAAAAAAATCACCGGTTCGGTAAAAGTGTATGCCACACCCTTCAATTTATGTTGCCGGGCATAGCCAACCACTTTCTGAGGCGACATTTCGAAATTCTTCAACCTGCTTACGCTGGTTTGTGACATCTCCCAGTTCTGGCAGGCTGGGCAAGCCAGGTTGCAACCGGCGGTAGCCAACGCCAGAGTGTTCCAGCCAGGCTTAAAATGATAAACGGGGTTCTTTTCCACAGGGTCTTTATGCAGGGCAGATGCCAACCCATAATTTGTGGTATATATTTTTTTATTGTAGCTTACTCTAACCCGGCAGAGCCCGGTTTTCCCCGGCGCCAGTTTCTCCATTAAAGGACAGAGAGTACATTGAACTGTGCCGTCCTCAAGGTATTTGAAATATTTTGCAGGCTGATAATTAGATTCAAAAGCCAATATTTTTTCCGGGTTGATCAACCTACTTCCCACGATAGATGCCGATGCAATGAAAACACTATGCTTTAAGAAATCTCTCCTGTCCATAATCCCCCCTATTTTTTTGCCAATTTTTCATGAATACGTTCTTCAGGTCAGGGTTAAGCAAAAAGTTATTTATCACTTTGAAATTTCTCATATCTTTAATGTGTTTGCCAATTCTGGGATCCGATTCCAGTTCTTTCCGTGGGTGGTAATCATGAAAATCCAGAGAACTTACCAATTCCTGTTTCTGCAATTCAAATTCTTCATCGGACATCTGCCGGGCATTATCCATAATCTCAGACAGATTGCTGATAAATTTATCTCTCTGGCCTTCATTTCTAACCAGGAGCTCCATTTTTTTTCATATTTTATCCAATGCCACAGGTTTAATTTTCTTATATTGCTCCGGAGTTAATTTACGGATCTTTTCAAGGCCTTTCTGAATTTTATCAGAGCCGCCCTCCTGCCCGATTCTTTCCGGGTTGGCCACACTCCTCTGGGGTACAATACAGGGCTGATAACCTTCCAGCAAAACCTTCTGATTTTCATTTAATACATTATAAGCCTGCAGGATCAGGTTCTTTTTTTCTTCCTCTATTTTTACTCTCTGTCTTTTTATTGGAAGTGATTTTTCATGATATTCTTTTTTTAATTTTTCATGAATATCGGTATTGGTTTGAAGCTGAAGTTGAATCTGGCTCAAAACACCCGCCAGGTTTTTTTCATCATTTTCCACTTTTTCCAGCTGCAGTTCCAGGTTTTCAGCTTTAGATAATAAAGGTAGAAGTTGGTGAATCTGTTCATCGCTCAAATACAGGCTGTTAATGAGGTTTAATGATTTTATCAACTGCTGTGAATCTTCTACGGAATTATTCTGGGCTGATGCTTCCCGGTTGGCAGGGTTGCACGAAAGAGTCAGCATTAATGCCAGCAATACAATTCCTACTATAAACATTTTTTTCATGCTCATCCCTCCTTACTAATCAATTAGGAGAATGAACTTCATAAAAGTTGCGGAATTTTTATAAATTCTCCGGTTCAATTACCGGAATTTCTTCAATGGGGGTGGGTTCGGGAGTATCCTCCACAACCGGCGTTTCTTCAACTTCAGGAGTAACAGTTTCAGTTTCCGGTTTGGGGGTTTCTTCTTTTACCATGGGAGTTTTGCCAAACTTATCTTTTTGTTCTTCTACCCAATCGTCAATATACCAGTTTGATAAAAACTCTTTAAAATTACTTACATTTTTCTGAATTACCCATTGTTCATCGCCGTATGCTTTTTCGAAAGCAGGCAATCTTTCAGTAGTTTCAAGCAGGGATGGAGTTTCCATTGCCAGAAACTCTATCTCTTTTACCTGGGCTTTGTTTGAGAAAGCTCTGAAATCCAACCCCTTAAATACATATTTTGTTTTTCCCCGATATTGTAGCAACACCCTGTTAAAATTGAAGGGATTCATTTTCTTTGCATATTCTGCCAGCAACTCAAAAGCAGTCAGTTTTTCAGGATTATCAATTTTTTTTAAATTAAAAATAAGGGTGTCTTTATTTAAAAAACCTCCATAGCTTACGCTGACAGAAATGTTCTTAAATTTTTCATTACCTGCCTTTATCTCATCCAGAGGTTGCTGCAGAGTAACGTTCTGGTAAACCAGCCACCCCATTCTTGCCAGAATCAATATTACCAGTACACCTATAATTGTAGTTATTACAATCTTCTTATTTTTTTCCATTCCACACCACCCGATACATCTTAAAATCAGTCATTATGCGTAATTCTTTATACAAATCATAATAAAAACCTTTCATTACATCAACAGTTTATTATAACAGGAAATTCATCAGCTCTGGAAAAATTATAATATATAAAGATAGATTAATGACCGAATTGGAGAGAAAAAATGGAACATACCAACAACACCTTGGCCGGGCACCTTATGGAAATTGGCAGGAAATTGGAAAACCTGGAGCAAACCGGGTTTTCATCGGAATACAGTAAAAAAAAGAAAGATGAGCTGTTTAAGGTTTTAGTTATTGATGCTTTTGAACTTCAAAACATAATTGACAGATTTGAATTTGAGTCGGTAGAAATTGACCCGGACATAAAAAACAATATCGACACCAGAATTCAGAAGTTTATCGAATTGTATCAGGAAGCTATTGATTTAATGATAGCTCATTGTAAGACAGATGAACCTATCGAGATTGCCCATCTTGAGAATCTTTTGAATACAGCTGAGTTTGAATGCCAGTCAGTTTATTCAGAAATTAATGATATTATGACAGGTTTGGAGATGGAAACTCCACGAGGATGATGTTTCAGATGAAAAATGAAAAAATACCCAAGCGCCCTGATTGGGATGAATATTTTATGTTTATAGCAAAGGTGGTAGCCTGCCGTTCCACATGCCTTTCCCGGCCGGTGGGTGGTATTCTGGTTCTCAACCGTCAGATTCTTGTTACCGGCTATAACGGTTCCATGCCCGGCGATTTACATTGCCTTGATGAGGGCACCTGTTACAAACGAACCAGACAAAACCATGCCAACGATAAATATGATTATTGCCGAGCTTCCCATGCCGAGGCAAACATGCTGGCCCAGGCCGCAAGACAGGGAATAAGAGTTGAGGGAGCAACTCTTTATACCACCCTTATGCCCTGTTATACCTGTACAAAAAAACTGGCGGTTGCCGGAATAAAAGAAGTAGTTTTCGAGCATGTTTATGAATCCTCAGACTCCGAAAGAGATCAACATTGGAAAAAAGCTATTGAACAGAATATGATTTTCCGACAATTAATCATAGATGAAACTACAAAAAACAAAATAATTAATAATTTCATTTTACCCGTAACTTCATTGAGAAGACTGGATCCAACTTAAAGAGGAGGTATTTTATGTATTTTGAAAAACCCGGCCCTGACAATACAGCAGAGGCACTGGAAATTGCTTTTGATTACGCAGGAAAAGAAAAAATCAACCATGTGGTCCTGGCTTCCACCTGGGGAAGAACCGCCGAAGAAGCTCTGAATTATAAAAAGGACGATATTAATATGGTGGTGGTAACCCACAACGCAGGTTTCAAGGAACCCGGCGTGCAGACTTTCGACCCGGAAATAAGAAAAAAAGTAACGGAAAATGGAGGCCATGTACTGACCTGCCCTATGCCCACCAGATCACTGGGCAGAGCTATAAAGGATACTTCGGGTTTTGCTCCCGAGGATGTTGCCAGTATTGCATGGCGAATGATGGGCCAGGGAACCAAGGTTTGTGTGGAAATAGCAACCATGGCTTGCGACGCCGGCCTGATTCCCCCCGGAGATGTGGTTACTGTTGCAGGAACAGGCAAGGGAGCTGATACGGTCTTATTAATAAGCGCAATGCCATCCAACAAAACCTTTGACATGAAAATAAAAAAAGTTTTGGCAAAACCTGCCAACTGGTGATAAATAACAGATGGATGTTCCCAAGAAAACAGTCAAGATGAGAATTTTATGCATGCTGAGCGGAACCAGCCAGGTATGGTTTGATTATGTTAAACTGACTACAATAAAATAAAATCATATAATCTACACAAATAAAGACAATATAATTTTTTCAGTGTCAGGAGGAACTGTTTTAAAACAGTTCCTCCTGTATTTATACAAAAATTTTTGAGAATTCCCATCATTTTTCTATTCCGGATTTTCCCAGAATTCATTCTTAACAGGCAGCACATAATGTCCGTTACCGCTCCATGTGAAATGATCATCTCCGCCGGAGAAACTGAACCCTATATCCACAATTGAATCTGCATAGTTTTCGTTTTTCCAGCCTGCCACAGATAAATCCTGGGTATCCGACAACGGAGATTCAATTATTCCCAGTTGCTCTCTGGCAGCCAATACAGAATCGGAAGGTTCCTGAGGTTCATATTTGTTTAAAAGTTCAGGCTGGGACGATCCATAAACAGGCTGGTTTTCTACATAATTGAAAGTTTCATATTCTTCACCAGGATAAGGTATATAAAACAGCCATAAAACAGGATCATCAATTGAAGTCATTTTAATTCCCCCGGTTATATTGATTATGCGACCCTGAATTCGGCTGCTGTAATAATATGGTTGGCCGGGGCAACTGGGTTCCTCGCGAATATACATCCAGGTATCAGTATTTCCAGTAAAGACCGGGTTAAATTCATCGGGATAATACAAAACCGCGTCAAATTCATATTCTCTTAAAAAAAACGCGGCAGCTCTGGCATATTTTTCATAACTTAATTCAGGAGGTTTTTCCAAAACCAGATCATTTTCAACAGCATAATTTACAAATAGTTGCCAATTCTGATAAATCCGGGCATCAAAAATATCCTTCAAATCAACCTCGCCTTGAATTAACCGTCTTCCATACTGGGAAGTAGAAAAAGGGTTAACTCTATCGGCAAAATTTTCCGTAATTGACACAGAATCAGAATTCATCTGAGCTATAAGTTCATCAGTATAATACTGGCTTAAAACCTGATGCCTCTGCTGTTCCAGGGTTGTCATTTCTGGCTGGGTGCCTGTGCTGCAACCCGAAAAAATTATTGTTACAAACAGAAACAGTAAAAGTGTAATTTGTATTGATTTCTTTTTTAAATTCATAAAACACCTCCATTTGTATATTTTTTTATTCTACGTTTTTCCTAAAATAACTTCAAATTCAAAATCATTCAATAACGAAACAGTTTAATAATCAATCGGTTATAACATCTGCTGGTATATCAGCAATATTATTTCAGGAGGATAAAACGAAAAAAGCAAAATTATCGGTATTTGTTTCCATCTTGCTTCTTCTGGCATTCCTGTTTACAGGACTGGCAAGAGCTGAAGAAATGAAAAAGAAAGTTATGTCAAAAGAGATAATGAATGCCATACAGAACTGGAAGGAACAACCCAGAAAAATTGCCAGCGATATGGTTGCCAAATATGGAGAGCCTGATAAAATAACATCATACAGGCTAATCTGGCATAATCCTGGCCCGGTAAAACGAATTATTCTTTACAATTTTGAAGTTGAACATCTTTTTCCAAAACCCCATAAAGACAGCCTGGAACACGTGATGAACTATAAGATAAAACCTGAAGTTGTGGGGAAACTGGCAATGTTCGATGGAAGCGTTCTGGTAGATATTACCAGGGGGAATTATCAGCACGCTGCAATATTGAGCCCATGAATTTTCTGGCTTTAAATCTTGCAAACGATGTAATTAAAGGTAAGAAATCACCAGAAGAAGCCCGTAATGCTTTTGCCCGAAAAGCAATGATGTTTATGAAAGGTGAAAAAGACCCATATACCCAGAAATTAATGTTCACTCCCAATACCGGAGAAGCAGGGTTTCCTGATAAAACAATAATTGATAAGTTCAAATTGTTAAAAACAAGGAGTTGTCCCAAAGGATGACTCTTTTATAATTATTCATTAAAAATCCTGAATTTGTCATATTATGTACAGGTCAAGCTGGTTACTAACCCACTTATCTTGCGTTCGTGAGCAACCGAATCTTTATCTTTATCTCCAGCTTCAATGCGAACGATACATTTCCCAATTCTTAATTGGGGTGGTACAGAGGTCGCCACGTCGCTCAACGCTCCTCGTGATGACGAACAACCTGCCTGTAGCCCGTCATTGCGAGGTTTCACAGAAACCGTGGCAATCTCAATTCAAAATGGGTTGGTTCCTTACCCACTTACCTTGCGTCAATGAGCACCTGGATTTTTGCCGGTTGAAAAAACTCTAATGCAAACAATATATTTCCCCATTCTTAATGGGGAGAGATCGCCATCCATCCTTGCGGATGTTAGTGATGATGAAATCAGAATTTTTCAACTTGTAAAAAAAGAAGCTGCCCTTTTGGGACAGCCCTTTTTAAAATAACTGATCAGCCACCACAGAATCCGCATCCTGATCCTGCATTTCAATGATTTCCATAGCCTGGTTCAAGAAATGATTGGCTTGCTCTGCTATTGCCAGGGCTTCAATAACCAGATATGAATAATCCTGATCCGCATCGTCTTTTTCAACGCTGGCCCAGATAGTATCTATTGCGTCAAGATACAAATGCAGGCCTTCCAGGGTATATTCCTGCTGTTCATGAATATATTCCATCAATTCAGGCTCAGCCTCAATTGAAGACACAGCTTCAATGCTATCCAGCAGAGCATTTTTCAGGCTATCAAGAAACAAACGGTAGTCTTCAATGGAAATATTTTCCAGCACCACATGTACAGTAAAAAGGCGAAATTTGTCGAAGGTTTCATCGACATATCCCGCATCAATAAGATAATTTTCCAGTTTGTCAATACAGGTGCGGCAGAAGATGGCAGTTTCCGGGTTTTCTCCACCGCAGGAGGGACAGGGTATCATCATATCAGTTCACCTGAAAAAGAAGCTATTATATTTTTTTGACAGCTCCCTTATCATTCCTGCATTTTAAACTGCTACTTCTTCCTTTTCTTGAACTTCCCGTGACCGGGCTTCCATTTTCAGTGCTTCTTCACCGGAAACATGCTCAATAACCACTGTATCTCCGTCTTTAACCTCTCCTGCCAATACTTTCATGGCAAGGGGGTCCTGAAGATATTTCTGAATGGTTCTCTTCAATGGCCGGGCACCGTAAACCGGATCGTAACCCGCCTCCATCAGCCAGTTTTTGGCGCTTTCAGTCAATTCAACTTTAAGTTTACGTTCTTCCAGGCGTTTCTGCAGGTAACCAATCTGAATCTCAACAATCTTCTTAATTTCTTCCTTACCAAGATTGTTAAATATAATTATTTCGTCTATCCTGTTCAGGAATTCCGGGCGAAAATGCTTTTTCATTGCCTCCATAACCCGGCGGCGCATCTCCTGCTGGTCTGAACCGCCCAGGTCAAGAATCCATTGGCTTCCAATATTAGAGGTCATAACTACAATAGTGTTTCTGAAATCCACTACCCTGCCCTGGCCGTCGGTGAGCCTTCCTTCATCCAATATCTGTAACAGAATATTGAAAACATCCTGGTGCGCTTTTTCAATTTCATCAAATAGAATCACCGAGTATGGACGCCGACGAACTGCTTCTGTAAGCTGGCCTCCCTCATCATACCCCACATAGCCGGGAGGCGCTCCAATAAGACGGGCAACTGCGTGTCTTTCCATATATTCGGACATATCGATCCGTTTAATTGCCCGTTCATCATCAAAAAGAAACTCTGCCAATGCTTTTGCCAGCTCGGTTTTACCCACGCCAGTCGGGCCCAGGAAAATAAACGAACCAAGAGGGCGATTGGGGTCGGAAATTCCGGCACGAGATCGGCGCACCGCATTGGATACAGCATTTATTGCCGTATCCTGGCCAACCACTCTTTTATTCAACCGTTCTTCCATATGCAGAAGTTTTTCAATTTCTCCCTCAAGCATACGGGATACTGGAATTCCGGTCCAACGGGCAACAATTTCAGCCACATCCTGTTCTTCAACTTCTTCTTTTAAATACTTTACATCTTTTTGAATCTCAGCCAGACGATTATTCTCTTCCTGAAGCTGGGCTTTCAACTGGGGTATCTTACCATAGCGAAGCTGGCCTACTTTTTCGTACTCCCCTGCCCTTTCAAGCCTTTCTTCCTCGCCTTTGAGTTTTTCCAATTCTTCCTTCATAGAGCTGATTTTTTTAATAGACTCTTTTTCCAACTGCCAATGGGCTTTCATTCCATTTATTTTTTCCTTTAATGAAGCCATCTCTTCATCAAGCTTCTCCAGCCGCTCCCTGGAATTCCTGTTCTTTTCCCGCGCCAGAACCTGTCTTTCAATTTCTAATTGTCGAATTCTACGCTCCACTTCGTCAATCTCTGTGGGCATTGAATCAATTTCGATTCTGAGCCTGGAAGCAGCTTCGTCAATAAGGTCGATTGCCTTATCAGGGAGAAACCGGTCTGTAATGTACCGGTTTGAAAGGTAAGCTGCCGCTACCAGAGCGGAATCCATGATTTTTACTCCGTGATAAACCTCGTAACGCTCTTTCAAGCCTCTCAGAATGGCAATACTGTCAGCTACCGAAGGTTCGCCTACAAAAATCGGCTGGAACCGTCTTTCCAACGCTGCATCTTTTTCAATATGTTTTCGATATTCATCCAGGGTTGTAGCCCCGATTGCCCTTAACTCGCCTCTGGCGAGGGCAGGTTTGAGCATATTGGCAGCATCAACAGCGCCCTGGGCAGCGCCGGCGCCAACCAGAGTATGAAGCTCGTCAATGAACAGAATAATTTTCCCATCGGAGTTTTCAATTTCTTTCAGCAATGCTTTCAACCTGTCTTCAAATTCGCCCCGAAATTTGGAGCCGGCAATCATGGACCCCAGGTCCAATGCAACCACAGTTTTTTCTTTCAAACCTTCAGGGACATCGCCGGAAACAATGCGCCGCGCCAGGCCCTCCACTATGGCTGTTTTACCAACTCCGGGCTCGCCGATTAAAACCGGGTTGTTTTTTGTACGCCTTGACAGAACTTGAATCAGCCGGCGAATTTCTTCGTCCCTGCCAATAACGGGATCCAACTTTCCCTTTCTTGCCAGCTCGGTGAGGTCCCGGGCATAGCGTTTTAAAGCCTGATACTTATCCTCGGGATTCTGGTCGGTTATCCTCTGGCTTCCCCTTACTGCGGTGAGAGCTTTATATATTGCATCCCTGGTAACGCCAAACTGGTTTAAAACACGGAAAACCTCGGTGTCTTTTACATCAGCAAGGGCAATCAGCAAATGTTCCGTGGACAAATATTCATCCTTCATCCGTTTAGCTTCCTTCCAGGCAGCCTCCATAACCTCTCCGGTCTTATTGGAAACATAAAGCTGGCCTGCATTGGTCCCGCTTCCATAGACCTTCCCCCGGTTCTGCAAATCGGTTTCAATTAAACTCTGAATGCTGTCTGGATTAGCGCCCAACTGCTGAAGCAGAGTTACCGTTATCCCGCCCTCCTGCCTTAACATTGCCAATAAAAGATGGGCAGGCTCCACCTGTTGATGATTAAATTGCGATGCGATATTATTTGCCTCAAAAAAAGCTTCCTGAGCTTTTACGGTTAATTTGTCCATCCTCATAATTCTTGAGCCTCCTATTGTAAAGTTTCCTTAGTTCATTAGTTTAGATGCAAAAACCTGCAAAAAAGATTCATGTTTAGGTCATGTTTGTTGTAATTATTTGTTTTTTGAACAGGTGAATGATTTTCTTTCAGTTGTGAATAAAAAAATTAAAGGTATTTATAAGCTACGCTAGAAAAATAATATAAATAATTTTGTGTTGAACGGAAGGGGGTACGAGGTTTAAACCTCGATTTTAATGGACAGATTAAAACAAATGATGCCGGATCAATTGGATTCCGACGAATTAACCCGCTCTCCTCAAATGAATGCGGTTATAAAGGAAGCCAACAAAGTGCTGGAAGGTACCGGCGAATTGG
This sequence comes from uncultured bacterium, assembly GCA_964607865.1. GTDB lineage: Bacteria > Vulcanimicrobiota > JAJTBE01 > JAJTBE01 > CAZSLZ01 > CAZSLZ01. The sequence continues at coordinate 13,917 of CAZSLZ010000012.1, read as the reverse complement.
ATTTGCTGGATTTAAGAATTCATGAAGTTGAAATGCTCATCGATCAGATGGAGCAATTTTTCAAATATGAAAGCCGTTTCCAGGAAAAAACCAATGTATTTTTAAAAGAATCTGAAGTCATAGAATACAATTTTGAGCGGGTTCGCAGGTATCTTGACAGAATGAAGAAGTACTTTGATTCGCCCAAAACCAGGTATATTGAAGAAGGCCTTAAAGGTTGCCGCAAGGGGTTCAAACGTCTTTTTGAAGCTTTCGACAACCTGAAAGCTATTGAAGAAAAACGAAAGAAATACAGTAAATCTCCTTATTTAAACGAAATATACCGTGTAGCTACCGCAGTTTTAAAAGGAACTTTAACTGTAGATACCTTCCGCGAAAGAATCGACGGCCTTATTCGTTTTGAAGAAAACTTTTTTATTAATTTCCAGAATTTTCAGCCTACCGAAGACGAAAGGCTGGTTTTCGAAGAGAATCACGATGAGATAATGGAGAATATCCAGAATTTAATCGATGGTTTGAAGCAAGCCAGGGTTTACCTGTCTGACTCCAACCCGGATCACATCCACAACGGGCTGGAAAAAGCCAGAAAAGCTGCCAATTACATGGCTGAATTTGAACAGAAACTCAAGGAAGCCAGGGAAGCTCCCAAGGTTAAATACTGTTTCAAATGTGGGGCCCAGAATCCAAGAACGGTAAAATATTGTGTAAAATGTAATTTCAATTTCCCTCCCCTGCAGATGAAAGATGAATCTACAATTGATGTGCGTCTTGAAGAAGGGGGCATTAAGGAAACCGGCCATGTTATGACCGAGAACCTGGCAAAGCTCGCCAGCGCCGTAGAAGACGTGAGAAGAGAGAGAATTACAGTTGAAGAATTTGCCCAGACACTGGATTGGTTCGCCAACTTGATTGAGAAAGCCCGGATAGAAATTGAACAGATAGAGGAACCCAAAGAAATTACCCCCGAAGCCAAAGAAGCCTTTGAAAACTTCAAAAACATTTTCTGGGATGGAATTGAAAACACCGAAGCTGGACTTACCAAGCTGTATAATTACACCGATACCCACGATCCCACCCAGTTGCAGGTAGGGCTTGAAGAAATAATGCAGGGGGGAGATCAGCTTTACCAGGTAAAAATGACATCAGATCAATTAAAAGCCAATATGGAAGCCCAGAAAGAACAGAATTCCTGAATAAAATAAAAACAATTGAATAACCGGTTGATTTGAATCAATCGGTTTTTGCTTTCATAGACCTGGGCAATGTAAAAGTAAATGTAGATCCGGCTCCTCCTTCGGATTCAACCCAGATTTTTCCCTTGTAATTATTTATGATTTTTCGTGTAATTGCAAGCCCGGCGCCGGTTCCTTTCACTTTTTTCTGTCCCAGCCGGAAGAAAAGGTTAAATATTTTCTCGTGGTGTTTTGAATCGATACCTATGCCAAAATCTTTAACATGGATAATAATTTCATTTTCATTTTCTTCGTAAGAAATTTTTGTTTTTGCCTGTTCTCCTTCTTTCCTGAATTTGTAGGCATTATTCAACAAATTTTCGAATACCTGGTATATTCTGCCGGGAGTAATTCTCAAAGTGGGTAGTTTTTCCATTTCCAACTTAAAATTCTGTTTGCCCACCTGCCATTGAATATCATTTACAATATCTTCAACAATACTGTTTAAATCCACTGCCAATATGTCTTCTTTTGTCAGCCCTACCCTGGTGAAATCAGTCAGGTCCTGAATAAGGCTTTCCATATTGGAGAGGTTGGCATGCATGCGTTCGAACATTTCCAGAATTTCTTCATCGGTTATTTCTTCCCGGGTCATTTCCTGAATGGCAGTCAAATAGGCATCCAGAGAATGAATGGGAGATCTCAAATCGTGGGAAACCACATTTATCAAATGCTCCATCTCTTCATTCTTTTTCTGGGCTTCCTGCAGAAATTTATGCACCGGAGAAACATCGCGAATAGTGGCAATACAACCGGCAAAATTATTGTTTTTATCCCGCATTACACTCAGGGACAATTCAATTTTGATATTACCCCTCTTACTTATGGAATCTATAATAAGGTCGGTAATTGCCTCTTCTTTTGGCAGGCGATTTTTAAAAATATCTTCCATAATTGCTCTTTTTTCAGGATCTATAGCAAAATTGAAAATTTCCGTCCCCAATATTTTTTCTTTGCTAAAACCGAAAATTCTTTCAGCTCCTTTGTTCCATATAGTAACTTTATGATTCTGATCAGTTGCTACTATACCATCGCTGGAAGCGTTTATTATGGTTTCCAGATACCGTTCCTTTTCCCAGGCTTTCTTCTGCACAGAAATGTCAGTTATAATTGAAAGAATGAAACAGGGATTGCCCTTCTGATCCTTCAGCAACCTGGAATTGGTTTGTACCGGTATATACTTTCCGCTTTTCGTAAGCAACTGAAGCTCCATGGATATGAAATCAACTTTTTTGATTTCCTCCACAGCTTTTTCAACTCTTTGTTTTTCTTCCGGAAGTACATATTCATAAATAGACTTATTAACTAGTTCCGATGCCTTGAAATTGGTCAGAAAAGAATTTACTTCCTTGATATTACCCTTAAGATCAAAAAGTAAAACACCGTTGGGTATTAATTCAAATAAATGCTTAATTAACTGCTGGTCGATAGTCTGCCGGGAGATTATTGCCTGATGTTTTTCCAATAAAACTTTGAGATTTTCAAGATCTTTTTCCAGGCAGTTTTGAGAGATCTTTTCCAGAATACTGCCGGAAAAATACAGAAATTCTTCAGCGCCGGCTTTCTCATCGTCAATTTCGATTACCAATGTGGGTTTAATCTTTAAATCATAGAACCTCTCAGGCAACCTGCCCTGAAAGATAATAACATGAAAATCGCTACTGATAAAATCTTCTTCAACAATATAGTTTTCGTTTTTCAAAACTAATTTGATATCACCTGAAAGCCTGTCTATAAGCCTGATTATTTTATCATCACAATTACTATCTTTTCGAATATACAATATTCTTAAATTTGACATAGAAACTCCAGCAATATGAAACTTATAATTAGTTATATTTAAAAACAAATTCTTTTTTACTTTAATTTACATAGAACTTTTTAAATTAAATTCTGCATATTTTCTTAATGTTTTTAAATAATACTTTTTCTCGTTCTTCTTCAGTCAAGTCTGCCTTTTCTATTTTTTTCAATTCCAGATCAGGGGGGCAACCGGGCCCGTCGGAAGCAAACAGAACCCTGTCAGCCCCGATTCTGTCAACTGCTTCTTTAACTTTGTGGGGGTAAGGCATTGCTGAGGTTTCCAGAATGATATTGTCATATTTTAAAGCTGCCCTTATTGCATCTTCCACATGAAAATACCCTCCCATGTGGCCCAGAATTATGGTTGCTTCGGGCGCCTGCCTTGCAGCTTCTGCAATCTGCATAGGCAGAGTAAACTCTTCATCGCCACAATGGAATAAAGTTGGCACTCCCAGGCTGGCTGCGGTTTTTACCAATTCTATAGACTCACTGCTTCCGGGAGGTATCATGTTTCCTACAGGATGAAGTTTCAGACCTTTCATACCCCATTCTTCGACCCCTTTTTTCAAAAACTCCCTGGCTTGTTTGCCCTCGCCGGGGTTCAACCGATAATAACCTATCAAACGATCCGGATATTTCTTAACACAATCCCTGATATAGGGGCCTAACTCAGGATCATCGGTATAGGTCATAATTATCGATTTATCAATGCCAGCTTCATCCATTAACGAAATAATCCGTTCCGGAGGAGAATCCCAGAAACCAGATGTGCGTTGAACATGGGTATGAGAGTCAATAATCACGGTTATTCTCCCGTCAAATGTTCTTTGAAAAAATCAGCCATTTCTCGATATAAAACCAATCTGTTTTTCTTTTTACTTACTCCATGGCCTTCGTCTTCCCACAACAGAGCTTTTACATCTATGTCCCGTCCTTTCAGGTTTTCAACAATTAAACGGGCCTCTGAAACAGGAACACGGGGATCGTTCACACCATGAGAAATCATCAGGGGGACCTGAACCCGATCAATTTTATGGATGGGAGAAACGCTTTTCAGAAATTCTTCATCAGATAACGGCCCATACTCAGCTTCCCTTAATTTTCTGCGATAGGGCTTTGTGTTTTTGAGAAAATTAACAAAATCAACAATGCCTACTGATTCGTAAGCTGCCCCCCACATATCGGGATATTCAGTAATGAGCGCCATAACCATGAAACCGCCGTAACTGCCACCCTTTACACCGATTCTGCCTTTTTTAGTATATCCTTCTTTAATTAAATACAGGGCGGCCTGATAACCGTCTTTTACCGAGTCCATTCTCTTTTTATAATCATCCAGGCTTTTGTATTTTTTTCCATATCCCTTACTGCCCCTGATATTGGGAGCCAGAATCCCAAAACCGTTTAACAACAGGTAGTTGAAGTGCCGCTGAAAATAAGGGCGGGTCTGGCCTTCGGGCCCCCCATGGAAATGAATAATAAAGGGAATATCACCCATCTTATTTTCGTATCCCGGAGGAAGAAACAGAAACGCAGGAATTTCCAGGCCGTCAAAACTCTTATAATGAACCAGTTTCGGTTCAACAAACAAATCTGGGTCAATTCCCGCCAGGCTTGAATAGGTAACCCGGTTCAATTCTTTTGAAACCCAGTCCCATGTATAAACATCAGTAGGCCTGACCGGATCGTTGTATGTAAAGCAAATTTTAGATGACCGGGACATGGAAGCTGAATCTACCACGCCGCCGAGTTTGGGAGCCGGCAGAAGTTCCATGGTCTTGAGATCCATGATTTTCATGTTTCCATAACCGTTTTCATTTACAATAAAAGTTATCTTATCTCTCCTGGGGTTTGTATATGCATCATCCACACCCCAGGGGGAATCGGGATCGTATATGATTTTTGATTCTCCGGTTTCAATATTCATTGCCGATAATTTTAAAATGCCGTCCGGGTTGTCGTTAGTCACATAATACAAGGTTCTGTTATCGCCAGAAATTGTAACTGCCCAGCTCAGCACATCCCCTTTGTGGGGATTCAATAATTTTTTCTTTCCTGTTTCTAAATCCAACATGGAGAGAAAAACGTTCACATTGCTTTTGTATTCGTAATAAATCAGATAACGATCGTCTTTGGAGATAACCGAGGGGCCGAAATAACCGGGCTCCACAACCAGGGGTTTAATTTTCCTGGTATTGAGATCCATTTCATATATATTGAAGTGTTGAGGATTATCCAGGTTAGCCCTGAAATAAATTTTTGCTGACTGGTTTGCCCAGACCGGGGTACCATAACGCACCATGGGTTTATTGGTAAGAGGCTCAAAACGCCCTGTTTTTGCATCCATCAAATATAACTGATACTGTTCATTTCCATCCTGATCGGCAAGAAAAATTATCCATTTCCCATCAGGAGACATCGTAGGATAGCTTATTCCATTTTTCATAAAAGTCAACTGGTAAGGATAAGGCTCTTTCTCGCTTATGCGATACAACTGGCTTATTTCAGAGAAACTATTAGTAAAATATATTGTTTCTCCGTCGGGGGAAAAACATTTCTGGCTTGCATATCCAATCTGCATAAAAGTTTCAATATCAGGAATGAATTCTTCGGTTTTGAAATATACCGAATCATCCTGGCTGGCCCAAACACATAAATTGCTAATTAAAAATAGAATTAAAAGAGTTGCTGCGATTTTTTTCAAGTTCACTGTTTTCCTCCCGGTTATTAAAATTATAATTTATAAAAGTTGGCGTCTTTTCCTGAACCTTCAATGACAAAACCTTCCTGAATAAGAATATTTGCAATAATGGTTTTCAGAAAAACCGGTGATCTGGGAAACTGGTTTTCCAGATACATATCTACAACTTCATTATCGAACCGCATCTTGCGAAGCCCTTTATATAAATCGTTAATGGTATATTTTTCTCCGGTCTTGGTCAGAGACAAAAGGCTTTCTTTGAAAATACGATGGCTTTTTAATATTTCTTTCAAACTCTGACTCACTTTTGAAGGGACCCTGAAAGCCTCCTTATGATGGGAATCTACCATAATATCTACCAAACCCTCTCCGGTAAGCTCAATTACCCAGTTAATGAATTCCTTAACCTTCTTTTCTGAAGATTCAGGCCAAGTGGGAAAGAGCTCCAGGGTCAGATCTCCGGTAACAATTAACTTCAAATCGGGAAAATAAACCAGTAAATGGCCGGAGCTGTGAGCTCCGTCGTTAATAACTATTGCCTGGCCGATTCTCCAACCGTGAATTTTCATACTGCCCAATTCAATACTGACCGCCGACCCGGTCATTTCAAGATCTTCAACAGTAACTGGGCCGAGATCAATTATCTCCTGATCTTCATCTTCAAGAAAGGTAACATCTTTGGGCAGGGTATTTATGGGTTCATATTTACCAAGAGTTCTTTTAATAAACTTTTTTAAAGCCTTTTCCCGGTCAAACATACCCATTACCCGGGTCAACATTCTCCAGGGAGGTGGCGGGCCTTCAAATATGTCGTAATAAGTGTCCACCTGTTTGAATAAATTCAAAAAATGCTCATAGGGGTCAAATCCCAGTTTACCAGCTTCATGCACAAAAATTTTCTTTTCCTTGAAATCATCGAACTCATTAAATATATCGTTATTAGAAAAATGATCTACATGAGCATGAGTGATTATAATATAAAGATTTTCCGCACCCTCTTTCAGCCTGTTGACGGCTTCAATCAAACCTTCCCTGAATTTTTTTGTAGCTCCGGTATCAATTACATATAAATTTCCACCCTGCCTTATCACAAAAGCATTGGAAACTACAGGCCTGAAGAAATTATTGTCGGGATTTTCTCCCTGGCAAACCAGAACATCTGGTGCTATTTCAATTACTTCGCCGAGCATTTTGCCCTCCCATTTAATAAAATAAAAAAACCTTAATAATGATTCTAATAAATAACAAAAAGTCCTTCGATATTAACTGCCTGAATAATTATTCTTAATGTATCCCTCAGCTTCTTCTACTGTTTTTACTCTGCCCAGTCCAATCTGTTTTTTCATATCTTTCAAAATTTCTCCAATCACTTTGCCTGACTCAAACCCGGTCAGCTCCATTACATCTTTTCCATTCAAAAAGACTGGGGGATTGACCATGGAATCATTGTCAAAATACATCTGAATAATTTCCCGGCTGAAAACATGATGTCCACTTACCATGTTCTCTGTAAGCGCTTCCCCCCTGCCAGCTTCAACATCACACCACGACATCAGCACAACTCCAGGGGCTGCATCTGATGCATTCTGAAAAAAATCATACAATAATTCCCTGCATCTGTTTTTTTCATTCAAAGGAATATATATGGGAACCAGATGAAATTCAATGACCTTGCTGCCAAATAATATCTCCTTAACAGATAACCTTAAATCACGCCCAAGCTGCCTCCATATTCTGGCTCCCTCCAACTCATGGCCCAGATAAAACAGCTTTCCCTCCTTTATTTTACGGGTAACGGGTTTCCCAATATCATGAAGCAGAGTTGCAAATTTCAAAACAGCCAACCTGGGCCTCCCGAAACATAATTCATAATTCAAATAACTTTCCAAATCACTCTGTTTTACATTTATTGCAGAAAAATTTTCTCTGATCAATGTTTCCAATTCTTCCAGGCAATAAAAAGAGTGGTTCAATACATCATATTTATGAAACCTGTTCTGACACATACCCTCTAATTGATATAAATGCGGCAGAAATGCTTTCAAAACTTCGTCATGGTACATCATTCTTATATATTTTACCGAATCATCGGCCTGAAACAATTTTAAAAGCTCATCCCTGCTTCGCTCAGAAGCTGTCTGTGACAGTTTGCTGGCGTATTTTCCTAATAACCCTCTGGTGTTATTCTCTATTTGGAATTCATATTTTGCACTTATTCTATATGCCCTGAGAATCCTCAGGGGATCCGATAACAGATTCTCACCCTTTACAACCCTGATTAATCTTTTTTCTAAATCATTCAGCCCGCCGGTTACATCAATCAATTCTAAACCCAACATATCCATTGCCATTGAATTTACTGTGTAATCGCGTTGCATTAAATCTTCCTCAATAGTCCCCCTGCAAATGGTAAAATCCATAAAAGTATTTATATCAGATGGAACCACCCGGTAAATCTGAAATGATTCATCGAGAACTACAAAGGAAGAGCCGGTTTTTTCTGCAATCTTTCTGGCAATACCGCGGGGATTATCTTCAACAATAAAATCCCAGTCAGTTACTTCTCTTCCCAACAAAAGATTTCTTAAACTTCCGCCCACTAACCAGATTTTACTGCGTTTACCAACTTCTTTCAATACATCAAAAAACGGAATTGTTTTTAATAATCTGCTTCTTATTTTATCTATTTCAATTTTATTCATCTCTTAATCATAACTTCTGAATTTAACAAATTCATCAATCAGTTCGGTGGTTTTATCACCGGGGTTTCCAACTCGGCTTATAATGGTAACATGCCCCCGCCCCCTGACAACAGCCTTCTTAACCGGAGCCCCCTCACGGGTCAGGCCTTTATACAATCTTTCCGCCTGGTCTTTCAGTATCTTATAATCCAGCGATGCATAAAGAACATATAAAACCGGAGTATCAAAACTTACATGATTTACAGGAGAAGCTTCACTGCGAACCTGCTTATCATTTCCAAACGATTGTTCGATCATGTTGTCAAGAAACTCACCTTTTAATCTTTCCGGTGAAAGATCATATACTCCACTCAGCAAGACGGCACCTGCCATATCCTTGTTAACCATATGGACATCAGTAAAGTATTTTGGATCAAGCATCACCAGGGCAACCAGATGAGCCCCTGCGGAGTGGCCCATGGGGAAAATTAAATTCGGGTCTCCACCATACTGTTGAATATTATCTTTCACCCACTTGAGCGCAGCTGATACATCATATACATTTTCCGGATAAATCACATCGGGGGACAGCCCATAATCGGGAATAACAGTTACGATATTTCTTGCAGCGAAAGTTTTCCCCAGCTTTTCATACATACTCTTATCACCGCTTTTCCACCCTCCGCCGTGAAAGAAAACAATTACAGGTTTGAGAGATTTATCAGTCCGGTAATAAATATCCAGCTTGCTGTGCTCGAACGCCCGTTCGCCCCCAAAATACGGTATATCTTTTTCAATCTTTATATCATCGGCGAAAGAAACACCTGAAAAAACAGATAAAATTAAAAATTGAAAAAACATATATTTAAAATGCATATTGGCACCTCCTGCTTGATAATTCTGTATTTAGATCAACCATCAATATTCCCTTTAAAATCAAAGAGGCTATCCCAATAGGATGGCTTTTTTTAAATTTTTTCTGAAAGAACCCGAAATTTGTCATTGGGAGCCGGGAAACAGGCTGTCTGTGCCAAGTTTTGTCTTCAGCCAGCTTCATACTGCTCACTGACTGAAACCCCGTCATTGTGAGGTTTAGAAGGAAACATGGCAATCTTAATTTAGATCGGGTTGGTTCAAAACCCACTTACCTGAGTGGTACGGAGATCGCCAGCATCCTGTCGGACGCTCGCGATGACAGAATTATCATTGTTCAATATAAACCAAAGAGGCTGTCTTTAAGACAGCCTCTTTGGTTCTGGCTGTATTTCTTATTCCTGAACTTCGAACATATCTTTTCCTACTCCACATATGGGGCAAACCCAGTCATCTGGAATATCTTCGAAAGCGGTTCCCGGTTCCACTCCGCCGTCAGGATCGCCCTGTTCAGGGTCGTAAACATATCCGCAAGCTGTGCATACATATTTTTTCATATTCAGTTTTCCTCCTAGTTGGGTATGATATTAAGAAATAAACAGGAGGCATTAAAATCCTCCTGTTTTTGTCGGTATTTATTCTCTTTTTCCAAGTTGAACGTCCAGCATGAAAATTCCATGTTTTGCATCGCCGACTTTTTCCAACATGTCAACTATCTTTGAAGTATTTGCTTCTTCTTCAACCTGTTCATCAATAAACCAATGCAGCAGGAGTTGAGCTGGATAATCATTTTCCTTTTTTGCCAGTTCATAGAGTTCATTTATTTTAGAAGTGATATATTTTTCATGTTCATATGCAGCTTTGAAAGCCCCCAGAGGTGTCCCCCATTCTTTTTTTGGTTTATCGATCTGAAGAAGCTCGACCCTTCCGTCCCTTTCTTCAATATGGTGATAGAATTTCATGGCGTGTTCAGTTTCTTCATTGGCTTGTTTTTTAAACCAACTTGCCATTCCATCCCACCCATCGTGGGCCATCTGGGCTGCCATTGATAAATAGATATATGCAGAATCCAATTCTTCCTTAATTTGTTTGTTAAAAGCTGTTTGAATTTTCTCATTAATCATGGTTCTATTCTCCTTTCCATAGTCCGTGAATATTACAATATTCTCTTGCCTTTACTTCCTTGGCGTCGGTAAAGAATAATTCCACCGGTTCCATTCCCGGCTTCAGAAACGCCCGGCATGCCCTTCCGTCGGAAATTATCTGGATCCACTCAATATAATGCTTTTCTTCCATGGGATGAATAGTGCTCCCCACAGTGACTTTGAATCCCTTTTCTGTTTTTTCAACTACAGGAACATGCTTTTCTGTTTTCATTTCTGCAGTCTTTTCCTCCATTAATTGCATATCCTCTCCACAGCATACCAGTGTGCCTTTCCCCTCGTGGAGGACTTCAACTATGTTTCCACATTTGATACATTTGTAAATTTGCAGTCTCTGGGTCATCAATAAACTCCTTTCAATTCTATATATTAACCTGAAATATTAAGCTCTTGCTAAATCCAGAATTTCTCCAAGTTTGTCGAGAACTTTTTCATAATCAGGTTCTTTAGATATTTCGGGCACTAACTGCTTATATTGAACAACCCCGTCTTTATCGATTATAAAAACAGCCCGGGCCAACAGGCGATGTTCATCAATAAGAAGGCCGTATTTATTTCCAAATTCAGCCTTTTTATGATCCGATAATGTAACTATATTTTCCAAATCGTGTTCCTTACACCAGCGTTTCTGGGCAAAAGGCAGGTCCATACTGACAGTTACAGTCATAGCTTCTTCACTCATTCTGTCAACTTCCCGGTTTATTTTCCGTGTCTGTTTGGCACAGACTGAAGTATCCAGAGAAGGGACCGAAGATAAAACGATATATTTATCTTTAAATGATGAAAAATCTACCGGTTTGAGCTGAGTATTCACTGCAGTAAAATCGGGTGCTTTCTCTCCCACTTTTACCGGTTCCCCAACCAGTGTAATAGGCTTGCCTCCCATTGTAACTTCATTTTCTCTTTTCATCTGATACATCTCCTCTCATCCTGGCCTCTTCAAAAAGCAAGGATAAATTATATATTTCTTTTAAGTTAACAAAATGTAATATATTTTTGTTCCCGGATAATTTAGAAAAGATTGTTTTCTGTATAAAAAAATTGAGATGTATATGTAAATATTTTTATATTATCAAATAACTCCTTCCGAAACGATAAAAGAGGGTGAACCCTCTTTTAAGTTTTGATTAAACTATTATTTTAGTATTTTATCGAAGCAAAACCGACTTCCCCGTCCCAATCCTTCTGCCAGTTAATTTCTTTTTTAATCTCATCGATAATTTTCTGCCTGGTTTCGTCAGAAATATTCGATTCATGGCTGATGGTTATCTTCACTGCCTTTATAGGATACCGGCCTTCTGAATTTTTAGTCAAAGCCGGGTTGACGGTAACATATAAATCAACTTTTGAAATATCAGTGTGTTGGGCTAGAACCTTACGGGATTTTCCCCTGAAATCTTCCCTTATTTTACTGGCAGCCCTGTCCCGTTCTTCCATATCTGTGCCATAGATGCTTTTAATACGCTCTGCCTCTTCGACTTCTTTCGTCTTGAAAAGGTCTGCAGGCTCCTCGGTAAGAGAAACCGCAGTTATAACCGGGCCTTTTCCCAATTCGAAATCGATGGAATCTTTCTTGTCATCGGTAAGAGAAGCGTAGTTTGACATAATTTCTTCTCCGCCGGATCCCTTTTTATTTTCCCTCACCGTTCCCAGAGGATAATTCCGGGTGTTTTCCAATGCCTGAATTAAATCTGGAGGTAAAATATTTTCCGCCTGCCCTCCACCAGGAATGCTCGAAACAGCTGGGCTGGGTGTAAATTCGGCAATGTCAATCGAGTTTTCCTTGGGTTGTTGCAGTTTTTTCTGGGCCAGAAGCTTCCTTTCGGTATATTGTTTTAATAATCCATTGGCTTTTTCGCTTTCATTGCTTGCCACCAATACATTTTCTCCGTCAATTTTACTTGGAACCCCGTAAAGCTGAAGGTATTTAACCAGATCTTCCCTGCCAGCCATCGTTTTATCGGTAACAGACAGAACAATGTATGAGTTGTCATTGGCAACCTGAACATTATAAAAACTGGGAGACATGAGGATGCCTGCAAATATTACAATTGCAAGAAGGACTGCCATTGTGGCATAAGCAAACCTGGGAACAGGGCTTTTTCCTCCCATAAACCGCTTTATAAACTCAGGAAAAGGGAGAAAGGATTCCTTCTTTCTTGCATCCTGTTTTTTCTTGTAAACTTTACGATATTCCTGAACTAACATTTCAGACATTGAAGTATCAGGAACAATGTTTGTTTCAATAACCGGTGATTCCATGTATAACAAGTATTCTTCATAACACTGGGGACATAATTTCAGATGGGCATATATTTTTTTTCTTTTATTGGCGTCAATTTCCATGGGGTTATCGTGAAAAGAGATTATCTCTTCCGTGGAAAGATGAACCCAATTATTTTTTATTGAAACCGATGTTGTTTCAATAATTTTTACCGCTTCCTGCAAATTTTCCAATTCTTTTCTGCATTCGGTGCAATTTGCAAGATGCTCGGAGAACTCCCCATATTCTTCACTTGAAAGGCTTTTTTCCAGATAAAGAACCATTTTCCTGGAAACTTTCTCGTTTTGACAACTCATTTTATCCACCCGTCTATTTGCTTGTTGTTATTATTAGTAAATACGCCGATTCTGGCGGTTCATACCTATTGGGTCGCTATAAACAGAAATTAAGTTCCACTTATTTTATTAAGTTTTTTTAACATTCTTTTCGTAAATTTTTCTTAATTTGCCCAGGCAACGTTTTAACCGGGAACAGACCGTTCCGAGAGGTAAATCCTGAACTTCGCAGATCTCTTTATAAGCAAGCTGGTTAAAGAACCTCAACTTTATGATGTCCTGGCATTCCGGGGTTAATTCTTTCATTGCCTTAATTAAATTTGATGATTCTTCACCGAATAAAATTTCTTCCAGGGGATCTCCAATCTCTGCTTCCACAGTTATCCATTTATCCTCGCTGTCGGTTCTTTTTTCATCAAACACATAACCATATTGCTCTTTAACTCTTTTCTGGGCGCCTTTTCTTCTTAAAACCGAAATACACTTATTCTTTGCCAACCTGGTTAAAAATGTAGCCAAAGAAGCTTCTCTTCTAAAATTTGGCAAAGCTTTCAATAATTCAATGAAGACTTCCTGGACAATTTCATCAACTTCGGCCCGGCGGAATTTCCATTTGTCCCATGCCACCACGCGGCGAACTCTTCCAAAATAAAGTCGATAAAGTTTTTTCCAGGCGTCCCCGTTACCCCCTTTAACCAACTGAATAAGTTTATCTTCAGTGGCACTTTTCAAATCAACATGCTGATCTCTCCTATTTATTTCATCGTTTTTTTGTTTTTTTCTTTTTTAACAAATCTCCATTTTTTCCTTTCTTCCCAAAACATCTTATTTTCCCATAAAAAATTCTTCTTACTTTACTAAAACAAAATAAAAAACAAAAAAGTTTTTTGTGACTGTCACCCGGT
>CAZSLZ010000011.1:0-37814 GCA_964607865.1 uncultured bacterium | reverse complement strand
GGGGGAAATCACCGGAAACCCAGGTTGACGCAGACTTGATTTCTGCCTGTACCTATTGTGAACCCCAGGTGGCAAGTTTTGGGTTGACTGAGAAGACTGCCAAAGAGAAAGGTGTGGAATTCAAAGCTGCAACTTTTCCTTATCGGGGTGCTGGAAAATCAGTGGCAATTGAAAAACCTGAAGGAATGGTGAAAATCCTTTATTCTCCTGATATTAAAGAAATACTGGGAGGGCATATCGTGGGTGATCAGGCAACTGAACTGGTTCACGAATTGTTGCTGGCGAAAAAAGCTGAGCTTTTACCCGAAGACATTGCCACTATGATTCACGCACACCCGACCCTGAGCGAAGCGGTGATGGAAGGAGCCAGAGCAGTGGAGGGATGGGCAATTCATGCTTAGGCCTGGAACCTTTCGTTGTTGAATATAATTATATTTTATAATCATATTTCACTGAATATTTATTCCAGCCCGGAAATTTCCCAGGTGGGGCTTTCCGAACCCCAGGTCAAGGAAAAAGGAATCGATTACAAGATTTCTCAGTTTCCCCTGGTAGCAAACGGCAAGGCTCTGGCAGAAGGAAACACCGAGGGGTTTATCCGGTTAATTTCAGGAAAGAAATATGGTGAAGTTCTTGGTGTCCAGATCATCGCTGCCCATGCCACAGATATGATAGCTGAAGCTTCGGCAATTATGGAGTTGGAAGGCCCGGTTTATGATTTAACCAATATTATGCACGCCCATCCCACGGTTTCCGAGGTCTTTTTCGAGGCAGGGAAACTGGCTGTTGACGAACCAGTGCATATTTGATCGAGATTTTTTATCGTTCTTTTTTCCATTTTAAAATCTTTTCTTTATCCATGGAATTGACTCTGATTTTCAGGTTTATATGGGAAGCTGCTGAAATTTTCATGTCAATCAATTTGCTTCCCGGTTTTTTCCTGCATTAGATGGTTATTGGATACCCCTTGAAATCTATAAAATCCAGTTTGTTTGTGTTGAAAAACCAGAGAGTACGTTCGCCAAGAAATGCATTTGTTTTGGGGCTCATCAAAACTGGGAATTGTTTCTGGAAACAGATTATGTTGGGATCAACTTCTGGGCCAAGAGAATTCAGTTATTCCAGGAATTTTTTCATTTCCGCCTCTGTTGCCGGATCACTTTTCTTATCCTGCCCTGATACTTTCTTATCATGAAAGTGTATAAGTAAGATAACAATTTCGGCAGATAGGACAATTAAAACAGCGCAGGGCAGCAGGGCTCCCATATATCGTAAAATTCCCCGCACTGACAAAAGAAAAAGGCTTAAATAAAAAAGGTTATACTTATCTTTGGTATTATTATTTCTTGCTTTTATTGTTTCTTTAAACTTATTTCTTCTTGTTTTTTCATCCAAAATATTATTTTTTCTGATGCAGCATATCCCAGTGGGCTATCCAATCTTTCAACTTCAGACAATAATTGGCTTTGATAAATATCGTATAGGTTTTATCCGGGGTAATTAAAAAATATTTCTTCTTATTGTTACCTTTGTATTCCTTCGACTTTTTCAAGGTTATCTCTGAAAGGTTAACAAGAAATATTTCATGTTTTTCTGGCTCAAAAAAGTAAATTTCATCTTTTTCCAGATATCCCAGGCATTCAATTTTCTTTCCATCCTTGTCGATTTCCAGCTCCACAGTCCTGCTGTTGTTTGCCGGATTGATGTGGGCCAGTTTAATAATTAAATTTTCCAACCTGTCCAGGTTTTTATCTTTCAAAAAACAGTATTTCTGTTTTTGATAAAAGGTCTGAAATATGGGGATAAGCCCAAACAGTGTGAAAATTACAAAGAAAACCACAAACACCGACCATCTTTGCAAAACCTGGCCTTTTGTTGATATTTCCTGGCGGAACAATTTGCTTCCCACATCTGCAGGATAAACAAGGCTGAGAATAAGAGATAAAACAAGTAGCGAGTTTAAAAATAAAATTACAAAAACACCAAGCTTAATTCTGGAATTGCATTCTTTCAATGATTCCAATACTTCCAGATTAACACTTTTTTCCATCTGAATTCAACTCCCACGGGGTTTAAAGTGCGTTTTCAAGTTATTGTCTTGATGGAGTAGAGGTGGTTTTTCCACCTTTCGATTTGAGATATTCAATGATAGTGTTAACAGATTTTCCTTTGGTAAAAGCTAAATCTAGTGGAGTTTTTCCGTCGGAGTTCAATATATTTACATCAGTGTTATTTTCCAGCAGTATTTTTACTATTTCCAGATTTTTTCTGTCAATTGCCAGGTGCAATGGAGAATTCCCTTCATCATCGGGTTGGTCAACTTCTGCTCCGTTCATAATTAAAGCTCTTATGTTGTTTTCATTTTCCTGATCAATACCCAAATGTAAGGGAGTCTTTCCATCAGAATTCTTCAGGTTTGTTGCGGCACGGTTGCTTAACAGCAGCAGAACCATTGAATCGTCATTGTTCAAGACAGCTTTATGCAGCGGGGTCTGGTTTTCATTATTCATAATATTCAGGTCAGCTTTATTTTCAATTAACAGTTGTGAAACCTCGTGGTTTTTTTCCTGCACCCCCCGGTTAAGGGGAGTGTTTCCCATACTGTCCTGAATATTTATGTTTGCATGGTTTTCTAACAGAATTTTTGCAACTTCCACCTGGTTGTTTTTGGCTGCAAAATGTAACGCAGTCCAGTCGTGGTTAGTTTTCAAGTTCACATTGGCTTTGGCGTCCACCAGCATTTGAACCAGCCCGGGGTTATTATTGCCCGCCGCCAGATGCAGAGGAGTATTGTTTTCATCGCTTCTTATATTTATATCGGCATTTTTTTCTATTAATAAACCTGCTAATTCAATATTGTCATTACGACAGGCATAATGGAGGGGGGTTCGCTGCTTTTCATCCAGGCTGTCAATCTGGGCGCCGGAATCGATGAGAACGTTCACAACTTCAGGATGGTTCTCCTCAACAGCCCGGTGCAGGGGTTTTCGGCCATGCCCGTCACCTGTTTCAAGAGGATGCCCCTGTTCAATAAGAAACTCTGCCACCCTGGGATGTCCATGTTTGGCAGCCAGGTGTAATGGGTAATCTTTCCATATGGTGGCAGTTTCCATCAGGTCGGGGTTGAGATCCACCATTCTTTTTACCGTGTCCAATTCTCCCTTTTGAATGGCATTAAAATATTCTTTTCTTTCACTGGCGGTTTCCATGCCCTCTTTTACTTTCTGCCTGATTTGAGAACACCCGGTAAAAATTAACAATACGAATAACAATATGATAAATTTTCTCTTCATAAATAATTCTCCAGAATTAAATAGTATATTCCAAATATTTCACCATTATCTTATTATACTACAAAACCATAAAATTTGAAAGCTAACGCCAAATACGATACTTCTTCTGCCAGAATTTCAGGATTATTACCTCATTTTGTAAAAATCTTCAGCCTGCTCTGAACAAAATGAACGATAGGTATTTTTGTTAACTTGTTATTTTTTATACTTTTCTATCATTCTCTATAATACTTCGTTGTTCAAATCAATTTTTGAATATTTAACAATTGTTATTTAAAGAAGTTATGTCAAAATAATCTTAAATTGAATCAGGTGGAAGGCTTTTCATATATAAAATTAATAAAAAATTATTTGATTTTTTTCTTTCGATATTATATAATATTTTTATATCTTGAAAATTGGGAAGTATCATGGTTAACAGTATTTTTCCAGGATATGGAATTGCCAACCAGATTACCGGTATTAAACCGGCTCCAAAACAGGAAGAGGCCAGCGCCTTGAATCTTTCTGATTCGGTTAAGTTGTCTTTTGATAAACAGAGTTCTCCCTCAGTAAAGAAACAAAGAAATTCTTCCCATAAAGAAAACAGAACAGATAGTATTAATTCCAAAGAAACTTCGTCAGCTTCCACCGACAATAAAACCTCTTCCCGGTATCAACCAGCTCCTCTTTTTATTGAAGAACAAACACAGGAATTTCAAAATAATTCTCACAAAAAAAAGCTCATCCACAGTTTGATTGATCCCGGTATGAAACCGGAACGCCTGGAAAAACTGGCTCAGAGATTAGAGAAATATCCTGAAGCTGCCCTTAAATTAATTAAAGACGATGGGGCCAGTTATTCGAAAAAGAAGTCGGGTTTTTTAATAACCCGGCGGCTGGGTTATTATACCCATGAAGGTAAATCCATTCATCTGGCCAATGGCACCCTCTCGGATTTTTCCCGCCGGCACCCGGGAATAGCAAAAATGTTGAGCGGTAGCAAACCCGCCGTATATGCCTTGGCTGCTGCAGGCATTGCTGCCACAGCCCCCTTTGTTCTGCCAGGGCTGGCAGCTGGAATTACTGCAGCCTGCGTTGCGCCGGTCGGCCTTGCTTCAGTTCCCCTGAGTTGGTTATTGGGAGCTGGCCAGAGCGATGTGCCCGTTCATGAAACCGCTCATGCCCTGGATTTTGCTCTTGGGAGGCGTGGAAAATTTAAGAATATGAAAATTGACAAAAGATATATAAAAATGCTGGAGGACAGACAAAGAATGCAGAATGCCGGTACCATAACAATGGTTAAGAAACCTGACCTGGATCCCTCCAGGGAACCGGCTTCGGTGAAATCCAGAGAAATTATGGATTGTTATCTTGCCTGTAAAGACTGGCAGAACAAGGGCGCCCAATTTCTTACGGATTATGCGGGAACCAATCCAAAGGAATATTTTGCTGAGTGTGTCAAGGCCTATTTGAACCCGGATAAAACCGAATCTGATATCTGCCGTCAGGATTTGATACAGAAAGATCCTTCCATGTATAATTTCCTTGATAACCTGTTCAAGGAAATTAATACAGGTGCTTACAATTAATCTGTTTCATTCTTAACTTTGTTATTTGTGGCAATCTCAATTTAGATCGGGTTGGTTCCCAACCCAATTACCCAAGTGGAAAGTAGATCACCACGCATCCTACGGATGCCAGTGATGACTAAATTCGAGATGGTTCAGAACCAAAATATCTTGCATCCGTGAGCGCCCGAATCTTTAGCCAGTAGAACCAACTCATTGCGAACAATATATTCTTCCATTTAAAATGGGATTCCCCCATTCCAAATGGGGAAAGGGCGCTTCCAATCTGTGGAAAATCTGTTATAAGCAGGTTGCAATTCAATAACATTTTATACAGATTTATCCATCTAAAAAGGACGGGAAGCCAGCAAGGTTTCCTTTGACTCCATAAGTATCTGGTAGGCCTGCTGAATAAGCATAATTGCAACGTGAAGGTTGGTTTGGTCATTTTCTTCCAGGTATTTCTGCAAAAAATCCGCTGAATTCAAATAGTTTTCCAGGGCGCCCAGGGCCTGCTTTCTGGCCAGCATTACCGTGGGCATGGCAATTTCCTGCCGGGAATTTATGCAAGCGATCTTTTTTATAAGATAATTCTCTATTTCTTTTAACAACTTTTTTCCATAGCCAGGCTCAAGCTTGTTTTCTTCCAGAGCCTGATAGATTTTCAAAAGCTGGCTGTGCACCGGAGGCAACGCCAGGGCATGGAATTGGCTGAGAGCTTCTTCAATGGCTTTCTGCCTGTCTTCGCTGAACTCAAATTTATCAGGGCCGTCATTTGAAAAACCGGTATTTTCATAATTGTTTCCTTCTGATTCCGATATTAAGGCTTCGCCGGTTTCTTCATTCAGCTCCAGGGGCTCTTCTTTTTCCACGGGTTCATAAATTTTGATATCGCCGGTTTCTGGGACAGAAGATTGAAACATATCCTTACCTTGAGCCTTAGCGCAGGCAAGTTCCTGTTCTTCCTTCCACTCCAGAAAAAGATCAAATTTCTTCTTTAAATCGGTATCCTCAAGCATAAGCCTGGTCCGGTTCTGATTTTTCCAGGTTCAGAGCCTGTTCGAGCATCTCAAGCTTCTGTGCCTGTTCAGGACGTTCATCGAGCCAGATTGAGAAATTGGTCTTGAAATCAGGGGCGTTTTCCTCCACATATTTGTTGAAAACCAGCAGTGAATTATATCTTTCCAGATAATTCCTGGCTTTTTCCTTGTCCTGATGGTTCACCGATTCCTTCAGATCCTGAAGATCCTTATATTTGTCAATTATACCATCAAGTTTTTCCTGGTTCAGGTTATCGTCTTCCAATAATTTGATCATACGGAGAATCTTCTTATATTCAGCTGGGTTGCGTTTGCCCTGCTCCTTTATGTCTTCTCTCAATGCCGAGTTCTTTAAAAAGATATCCTTGAAGTAATCTCCCACTCCGCCTGCCGGGGTGCCCGGTTCCCCCTGAGGGTTTAATTTCTTCATACGGGCGTTTCTTAACATGCTGGAGGCAACCATGGAGGTGGTGGTACGTCCCTTGCCCTGATGGCAGTTAAAAACCAGTTCTTCCTCCCCCTTCAGGTTCTTCAGGCGATCAACTAGAGCTTCGAAATCTGAATTATTGGGACGTTTTTCATCGGTTATGGGAATACGGGCATAATCCACGTTATACCCATCTTTTTTTAACTCGTCAAAAACCTGCCGGGTGGTTTTAAGGTTGCCTTCAATTACTTTAATCTTACGGGGCACAACCTTCCAACAGGTTTTGCCAACTTCATTCTTATATTGAACCTCGTCATGGACCACAATATAGCCACCATTCTTCTGCGCTTCAGCCATAATATCTTCTTTCAGCTGGGCTTCCTTGGCTTCTACCTCAGCGGGCGAAATGTTGGAGTAATCCATATTATTGAACTTATTGTTCCAATCCCGCAGGCTGAAAGGCCGGCCGTCTATATAAACCACAGCTTCTTCCCGCATGTTGGTCCACATGACTTTTTTCCTGGGTTCGGAATCGGGAGAACCGCCAGCTTTTTTCAATACATTTTTAATTCCGTTAATTGTGGGCAAACCCACTCCGTGGATTGGCTCATCTTCGTTCTTTCGGTAATTGGGAGCTTCAGGCACCTTCTCGTAGTTGTCGGGCAGTTTATGAATTGATGGGAAATGATCAGCTTTTAGAAAATGGTCTTTTTTCAGTAATGGCGCGTTTTCATCCCGGTTTTTTACTGCGTCTATACCTTCCTGTTCAGAAATTTTTTCACCATATTCAATCTGATCAATCTGTTCATTGATTACCTCTTCCCCGTTATAAGCTGGGGGCGCAGGTTGCTCACTGGTTTTTTCAGTTCTGGCGCGATTTTCTTCCTTCCGGGCGGAACCGGATTGGAAGCTGGAAGTTCCTTTAGAGGGCGCTTCTTTTTTTTCTGTTTTATTCTCAGTTTCAGTATTGCTCTTTTCAGTTGATGGTTGTTCCGCAGGGGAAAATTTGGTCTTCTTTCCGTCAAACAATTCCAGTAAACCTTCCATTTCTTCCTGCCATACACCGGGGGTGAGGGGTTGGGCTCCGGTTTTACCGGTTCTGTTCTTTGCCGGTGTTTTTATTGCTTCAGGCTGAGAATTATGAATAATATAATTATTGTGAACTTCCACAAGGATACCTCCCAAAAAATAAATTCAAAATGAATACCACTTATTATAACATATAAGGATTAAAAATGAATATGGTTTGCTGTTTATTCCAGTGTGATAATTGGAATTTCCGGGAATTCTTCCTTGAGCAGTTTGCCCTGCCCGTCCATGGTCATAAATACTCCAATCATTGCTACTTCTCCACCCATATTGCGAATGGTTTTTATTACTTCCCTGAGGGTGAATCCGGTGTTAATGAACTCATCAATAAGAAGAAACTTCTTACCGTCGATGGGATACAAGTTCTGGGGTAAAAGCACTGTGAGGTCGATGTTTCCGTCTTCTTTTATCTTCTTTATCCGACGAATCTCGTAAGACTCGATATCGGCAATTTTGGCAACAAACATGGTGAGAAGCTGGCCTGCATGATCCACAGCCAGGGCATAATCTACATGCTGGTCTGTGTGTTGCAGCTTTCTTAAAAGTTCATACCCCAACTTCCGGCAGACCACGGCATATTGCTCGGTGTAACGCATTTTATCCCGGTCTTCCTCGTTAGAAAACTGCAAATCCTTAAGGGTCATTTCGGGAATACTCACCGTTACCACTTTGCCCTTGAACCTTTCAAGGTCTTTCTTGGTTGCAGGGTGTATGGGCATCATACTTACCTGGACATCAAGTTCTCTACCATCATAACCGCAGTTTAAGGTTCCCGCGCCCATAAGGGGGCCGTCGGGAGTTTCATTCAACAGGGGGCTAATTTCAACCAGCATAATTTCCTCCAGGATATTGTTTTTTCTATGTTTTTACAGATCAGGGCAATTTCCCTTCATCACAACCAAACCTTATCTTCCACGGGTATTTTTTTTCCCAGGTATAAAAAGAATCGAACCCACATTCTTTCAAAATCTCAATCCCTTTTTCATAGTGTTTTCCCAATTGTCCGGGTTTATGGGAATCTGAACCTATGGAAATCAATTCTCCACCCAGTTTCCGGTACATTTTTAAGATTTCCTTATGGGGGTATGGCTGGTTCAATCCATGCCTGAAACCTGACAGGTTCAATTCCAGGCCGCATTTGTTTGCTATCAGATTTTTCAAGCTATTCTCGATTGTTCCCATGAACTGGACCAGGTGTTCTTCGTAATATACCTCGTTAAACCGTTTAATGTAATCAAGATGGCCCAGGACACTGAAGTTTTTCAGGCGGGACAAAGATTCCACTTCCCTGAAGTATATATCAAAAGCCTCTTTTGGGGATACCAGTTCAAAGAACCCTTCTCTGATAAAAATGCCATTTACTGCATGAACCGATGCAATGACAAAATCGAAATCAAAATCGAGCAGAAACTTTTCAAACTGTTTCTGTGTCCGGCTCTGGAAATCCACTTCCACCCCTTTTTGAATCTTAATTTTAATGCCATAGTTTCTTTTTAATACATTCAATGTATCAGAATATTTTTTGTCGTCATAATAACCTGTCCATTCATAATCGGGGGCCAGGTCCTTATGTTCGGTAAAACAGATTTCTTCAATGCCTAGTTTAATACCCTGTTTCACCATATCTTCCATTGGTGTTTCAGAATCGTGAGAAAAGCTGCTGTGGCAGTGATAATCAACCCGGCAAGCCATGATTAAAAAACTATTCCCCTGGCGCCGGGGTCGCATTCGGTGAATTTTGTCTCATTACTGAGCCATTTAAGATAGGGTTCATGACCCTTGATAATTGGCATAGCTACAATTTCGGGCACATCATAGGGATGAAGTTGAACGATGGTTTCCTTCAGGTTGTTGAACAACCCCAGTTTTGTTTTTATGATTAGAAGATATTCCTGGTCGTCCTGAATTTCATCCTCCCACCAGTAAAAGGAACGAATCTGCTTAACCATGTTGGCGCAGGCCGCCAGCCTTTCTTTAAGGATATTTCTTGCGATGGTTTCGCCGGTTTTTTCATCGGGTACGGTAACAAAAATTGTAATATACATGTTTTATTCTCCTGGTTTATTTTTTAATTGATGATTTTTTCTGCTTATTTGCCTTATGCCCTGCTAAAAAAGGAATTTGAAATTTATACTGGAAACATGGATTGACATTCATTAGGAGCTGGAATTTGTATGAACAAAAAAGAACTTATCGATCGTATATCCAAAGCCGGCAACCTTACCAAAGCACAAAGTCGCCTGGTGGTAGAAGAGGTTTTTAAAACCATAACTCATACCCTTGTAAAAGGCGAAAAGTTTCAAATGGTTGGTTTTGGTTCCTTTCATGTAAAAAAACGGCCTGCCCGCAAGGGTACCAACCCCCGGACCGGCGAAAGAATAAGGATTGAAGCCAAAAAGGTTCCGGTTTTTTCACCGGGAAAAACCCTTATAAGCGCCGTCAATAAAGCTAAGAAATAGGGGTTTTACCATATGTTAACATTTTATTAACATGACTTATTTCTATTTTTGTTGATAATTTACATTGTAATAGTTATACTATATATTGATGGATTATATTTGATGTTTTATTGAAATTATGTTCCAGGAAGATTTTCAGCGAGGTGAATTATGGCTAATACAATTGGTGGAAACAACAATATTCCTCCGGGAATGAATATTTATAAGTTTAACCAGTCGGCGCAAAAAGCAGCTTTTCAGCGGGGTGAAGTGGGAAACTTGGGAAGAAAAGAAACCCGGCAGGAGCTCAGGGAACAAAAGGACGGCTTTTCCCGTGACGATATTCAGCAATTCACCAGGCTCAAGGATGGAAGAACCAGAACCGAATATTCCAATAGAACCACGGAATACAAGGCCGGAAACGGCGTAAGAAAAAAAACCGATAAGAAAGGCTGGAGCAATATTGACCTGCCTAACGGGTATATGATTGAACTGCGCCCCGACGGAGAAAGCAGGGTTTTCAACAAGGAGACTGGCGAATTCCTTAAAGCTGATTATAATAAGGAAACCCCCAATTCCCATGGTAAGGTTTCTTTTCAGGATACCGATGGAAATAAATGGGAAGTTAACGATACAAAACTGAGTTTTCAGGTTCAGAATAAATCAGAAACCCTGACCCAGAAGATGAATCCTGATGGAAGCATGGAATTGGCAACCAAGACTCTTTCCCGGGATCCTGACAGTGGAAGGTTCAGCCAGGATGGAGTAAAATTAAGGATTTCACCCGGGGGAAGGGTCACCGGCCAGAATGGCGAACTTAAAGATATTTCGTTAAATAACAACCAGATAAATTATATTGCCCGTGGCGAATTGAATATGGGAATAAAATTCCCCTATCAGATTCCCGGAAGGTTATCAGGCAATATGGTAAAACCCGACTTGAAACCGCCAATACAGGAACCGGTAATGCCCCCTCCAGCGCCTTCATCTCCACCGCCCACCATGGGAGGCTCTCAGGCAATGAATGCACCCGCTTTCACTCCCTACCCCTATGTGGCGGATCCTTTTGCGCAATTCCCTTATCCTGGTTTTCCCGGCCCGGGCAATCTACCGCCCAATCCAGGGGAAACTCCTGCCCAGACTCCGCCGGCAAATGATCCCTATTCGCCGGTAATGACTCCCGGCGGTATGATCAGAAAACATGAACCTGATGGTTCAATGTTTATCTCCTTGCCTAACGGCGTGGTTATGAACAAGATGGCAGACGGCAAATGCCAGGCTTTTGATTCCCAGTATCCCGAGAAGGTTTTGCCGGTTACTTCTCACCAGGTAAACAATCCGGGTTATGGCCCGGAAGAACGTTATACTTTCCAGGATGGCGCCGGAAATATAGTAAATCTTTACTCAAAGAGTATGGATATGCAGGTTTCTTCCAAAGACGGCAACGTGATGCAGAATATTTCCCCCAACGGCGATATTTTGATTACAGCCCGTACTTATCCGAAAGGTGAAAATGGACAGGCAAAACCCAGTATTCATAAAGTTCTGGTGGGCGCGAATGGACGGGTTAACACTTTTGGTGAAAAGGGAATACAGGTAAACAATAAAAATATTGTTTTTGCTGAAAACGGCAATATTACCAATTATGCCCTTCCCTACCAGATCCCCATGGAACAGGGCTTGATGCCGGGAATACCCCCGGTGGGTTATCAGCCTCCGGGACAGATTCCCGTGCCCGATCCTTATTCTCCCTGTCCCCATCCCTACCCGGGTTACACTTATGGCCCTCAAAACGGTGGTTTTACCCCTCCTCCGGCGGGAGCCAGTGTAAATATTCCAGGGGAAAATAACATGGGGAGATTTGTCCAGGTTCAGAAAGGCCCCGATGGAGCTTATCATCCCACTGAAAAACAGCCCCATTTCGAGATGGGAGAAGATGGAATACTGAGAAGCTCAGATGGTGAAAAACCAGAGCCTGAAACTAAGGTGGTTGACACCAGCCCCAAAGCTTCCCCGAAAGCCAACGAACCACCAACGGAAAAGCCAGTTAAAAAAGGTTTATGGCAAAAAATTAAAGACTTCTTCACTGGAAACAGTGACCCCATAAACGACCCTGAGCGGCCTGAAAGCCAGTTCCACGGCCATGGTTGTAACGAGTTTGACGGTTGTTACTATAATCCCTATGGTGGTATGTATTCCACAGGTATGGGAATGGGAACCGCTGCCATGCTTGGCCTGAGCGCCGGCGCCATGTTAGGTTCTGCTATGATGTGGCCCATGGGAATGTATTGCAATCCATTTGGCATGTGGGGAATGTATGGAATGTGGTAATAAACATTAAGCTCTATTCTGTTTCCCAAAAGCCTGTCACATTTCCATAGCCGGTTATGTTTTCATTGCGAGCCTCGGAGAGGCGTGGCAATCTCAATTTAGATCTTGTTTGTTCCATACCCACTTACCTGAGTGGTACAGAGATCGCCACGTCGCTTAACGCTCCTCGCGATGACGGTTTGTGAGGGTTGGTCCCCAACCCATTTACCTTGCGTCCGTGAGTACCTGGCTTTTTTCCGGTTAAAAATCTATGGTACGAACAATATATTCTCCCATTTTAAATGGGATTCCCCCATTCCTGATGGGGAGAGATCACAAGCATCCGTACGGATGTTTGTGATGGTGAATTCTGTATAGATTTCGTTTTTTTCTTTCAGCAACTGTTGAAGTTTTCTGGGAATCAGTATAAGTAACCTGGTTATCTCATCCAGATTTATACAAAACAACAAAAAGAAGCTGGCAAGCCAGCTTCTTTTTTTATATAAATAATATTTATTTCTCTAAATTATGAGGCAAGCCACATATGTAACCAAAGCCCTCATAATCAAAAAGGAAACTGCCGTAACCTTCAACGTCCTGATCTTCCACTTCGTCAATACTTAATTTCAGAGCTCTGGTCCGCATTTTTCTTATCTGTTTATCAGATAACACATACTGTTCCAGAATATTCTGGGGGACATCATAAAATCTTTCTGCTGGCCCTTTGACTATAGTCATAAGGAAACCTCCCAACATTTTTTTTGGCTCCCGAGCGGACATCAATTATCATTTTAATGCTGAAACCTGTGAATGTCAAACTCCAGAGAATTTTATTAATCTTATTATAAATTATCTTTGTTTTTTATGTTGTGATTGAGATCACCAGAAAACTTTTTAATTAGAAATTCAGCTATTTCCAGGTCTTCGGGAGTTGTAACTTTAATATTATTTTCCTCACCGGGAATCACCTTGATTTTGCCTCCTGCCAATTCGTAAACCTGTGCGTCATCGGTTATGTCGATTTCAGCAAAATCCATGCTTTTATAGGCGCTGATTAATTCTTTCGTTTTAAACAACTGGGGTGTCTGAACCCCAACCAGCTTTTTTCTGGGGGGAGTGGATTCAACAAACCCCTGCCTGTTTACAATTTTTACAGTTTCTTTTACGCTCAGCCCAGGGATACAAGCGAAATCGGTGCTGGCATTTTTTATGACTGAATTAATCAAGTTGCGTGATACCAATGGACGCGCCCCATCGTGGATCAATACAAAATCGGTTTCAACCTGTTTCAGGCCATATAGAACCGATTCCCACCGGGCTTTTCCACCAGCTATAATTTTTTTTAACTTACATCCCTCCCTTTCTTTTATGAGTTTCTGAAATATATCTAGTTTGTTTTCGTTGACAATCAACACTATTTCGTCAATCCAGGGGTGGTTCTCAAATTTCTCCAGGGTATGAATTATTATTGGTTTTCCATTCAAATTTGCAAGCAGTTTATCAATGCCTTTCATCCTTCGGCTGATTCCCGCTGCGGCAATCAATACTGTAAAACCCCTTGTTTCTGTTTTTTTTATTTTTTTATTCTCCATTTTTAAGGTTTGTTTTCCTTACCCGTCCAAAAATCATTTTTCCAGCAACGGTTTGGATAAGGCTGGTAACTTCAACAGAAATCTGTTTACCCTTGTGTTTTTTTCCGCCTTCCGCTACCACCATGGTTCCATCATCAAGATAACCCACGCCCTGTCCCGGTTCTTTTCCATCTTTTATAATTTCAATAAAAAGTTCTTCGCCGGGCAATACAATTGGTTTCATTGCGTTGGCCAGCTCATTTATGTTCAAAACCGTAAGCCCCTGTAATTGAGCCACTTTATTCAGGTTATAATCGGTAGTTAACAGTTGGCCTTCAAGTTCCCGGGTCAGTTTTATTAACTTTGCATCCACACCATTTTCATCATAATCCTTGTCAACAATTTCAATTCCCGGTTTTTTTCTAAGGTTATTCAAAACATCCAGGCCCCGCCTTCCCCGGTTTCGCTTTAAAACGTCAGCAGAGTCAGCTATAAGTTGCAGTTCATTCAGAACAAATTGGGGCACAATTAACCTGCCTTCTATGAAACCTGTTTTGGTAATTTCATAAATACGCCCGTCAACAATAATGCTGGTATCCAGAATTTTTATTTTTTCCTTTTCTTCGCATTGTTCATCGGTTTTGCCTTTGAATAAAAAATTGAAGCTGTTCACAAAGGCCATACGGGTGGTAAGAAAAACTCCCAGGTATCCCCAGAATATAATCATCAGTAAATATAAAAGAGGTTTGATAAATTCTCCTATGATTTCAATGTTTTGAAAAGGAATAAAACCCAGTGCCAGGTTAATAAATGTGGCGATGAGCAATCCAAAAATGAGTCCTATGGACCCCATGATTATTTCCTGAAGAGAGAATTTTTTCATTGCCGATATGATAGAGTCCATAAGCCTTAAAAACAGGGTTGCGGCAAGAGGAGCTATAGCTGCGCCCAGGAGAATACCTAAAAGTACCAGCGAAATTAAATTTATTGGCGAGCTGAAAGTGGCATAGTTCTGCTGTAAAACTTTACCGATTTGATATCCCAGCAGCCCTCCAAAAATGGAGAGTATGGAATAAAACATGACCCTTATGAATTTTGCCAAAGGTAGCACCCCAGTCCTTAACTCTCTTTTTTATGAAAATAATACCAAGCAGTTATTCCATTTCCGGTGATTATTATCCTTCATCATGAATTAAACCTTTATTTGCATAATAGTTGTGTTCATAATTTTTTTGTGATATAATTAATAAAAAACTGGGTATGGGCATGAAAATTTCACCTCAAAAAACAGATATTTCTTCCGGGCAGGGCAGGTTCGGCAGAATTAAAGCCTGGCTTAAAGATAAAATCAGCCATGTTGATTCCTTTTCAAGTAATTATGTTTCCACAGAAAACCAGAAAATGAAAACCCTGTCTAAAATAGGGGGCGCCACTGCGGGGGCCGGGGCATCGTTTCTGGCTTCTACCGGTAAAGAAATTATAACCAATGGAATCATTGCAAAGGACAAATCTTTTCATGCAGGTGGATGCCTGGGGATTACAATGGCTCTGGGAACTCTGGGGCTACCGCCCTGGATGGCCGCCACCTTTACTTTTGCAGGAGTTACTGCAATCAAGGAAGGCATATATGACGGCCTTCTTGGAAGAGGCTGCGTTGAAATCAGGGATGTAGTTGCCAATTTGTCAGGATCCCTGGCGGGTTACGCCGCGCTTAAAACCCTGGATTCAATTCAAAACAGGGAAAAAACAGCCGGACACCGGGAACATTTATATACTCAGTATCCTGTCGGCATTTCAAATTCCTCATATTCTACAGGAAAATAATTTCCTTTAAAGAACATTTATAAAAAAAAATCAGGAGGAATAAAAATGCCTATCTGTCCATTCTCACACGATTACCGCCAATGTTACCCTGAATGCGCCTTATATGTAGAAGCAGTAAACAAATGCTCATTTTATGTTTCTTCAATGTTGCTGGAAGATTTACAGAAAGTTGCGGTGGTTTCTTATGAAAATCTCATTCGTAATGAAGAAGAATTCCTGAAACGAACGGCCTCTCCCGAAAATAAACCCGAATAGCAGGTATTTTCATGGATAACAATGCCATTTCTGATTTTCTGGAGAAAATCGCCTTTTTCCTCACCGTCAAAGGTGATAATGCTTTTAAAGTACGGGCATACGACAGAGCAGCCCGGACCGTAAAAAAGTATGAAATACCTGTGGAAAAACTGGTTGAAACCGGTGAAGTTACTACAATACCCGGTGTTGGCAAGGGAATTGCTACGGAGATCGAGGATATTGTAAAAAATAACCGCAGTGGGGCCCTTCAAACTTTACTTCAGAAATATCCTGAAACCCTGTACGAAATTGTAACCATTTCAGGAGTTGGCCCCAAAAAGGCAGTTTTTTTGTATAATGAAGCCCAGATTGAATCGCTCGAGGATCTCGAAAGAGCGGCCCGGGGCGGTTTGCTGGAAGAACTGAAAGGGTTTGGCAGAAAAAGCCAGGCTCAGATAATTCAGGGAATTGAACTTAAAAGAAAAGCCCTGGAGCATACTTCTATCGGCCTGGCATTGCCTTTTGCATGGGATGTAATTCAGAAATTTAAAAACGGAGGGTTCCAGCAGGCCTGTGAGGTAGGAGAGTTGCGCAGAAGAACCGAAACCGTAAGGAATATTTCAGTTCTTGTGGGTTGCAACCAAAAGAATATAGAAAAGATTGATTTTTTCCCTTATAAATTAAGCCAGAATAATGAAGGCAATTGGATAGTTAAAGATGATGAAGAACAAATGCAGGCGGAAATCATTTGTTGTTCTCCTGAGGAATTTGCAGCCAGGCTGTTGTTGTTGACGGGCTCTGAAATACATGTGAACCTGCTTCAGGAAAAATTAACAGAAGCGGGCATTGATATAAATGCCGAAGCTTTGAAAAATGAGGAGTCAGCTTACGGTAAGCTGGGCCTTGACTGGATTCCACCCGAGGTAAGGGAGGACGGGACAGAATTTGAAGAGTATGTAACCGGTAAATCGCCCAAATTGGTGGAGCTTTCTCATATTCAGGGAGATCTGCAAATGCATTCCCGGTTCTCTGACGGCATTGCCACTATAGAAGATATGGCAAAAAAGGCCATGAGCCTGGGTTACAAATATATAGCCCTCACTGATCATTCCCGCAGCCTTCACATTGCCGGAGGTTTGCAGGAAGAGGACATTCTGGAACAGCACCGGGAAATAGACAGGTTAAACATAAAATTTGCCGGTTCTTTTATCATTTTGAAAGGAGCCGAGGTGGATATATTATCCGACGGCAGCCTGGATTACCCTGATGAAATACTGAAGAAATTCGATTTTGTCCTGGCTTCCATCCACATGGGGATGAGAATGTCCAGAGATAAAATGACTCAAAGAGTAGTTAAGGCTCTGCGCCATCCGTTGGTTCACTGCCTTGCCCATCCCTCAGGAAGGCTTATCGGCCGCCGCCCGGAGTTTGATATGGATTGGGGCTTAATATTTGAAGTTTTAAAGGAAGAAAAAAAAGCTGTGGAGATTAACGCCCACCCTGCCAGGCTGGATTTAAATTATAAACGCTGCAAAATTGCAGGGGACATGGGAATTCCCATATTTATAAATACCGATGCCCATTCGCCGGCTCAGTTGGAATTGATGGAATATGGGGTTTACGTTGCCCGCCGGGGCTGGCTGGAAAAAGAAAATATTTTGAATACATATTCATTAGAGAAATTAAAAAGCTGGCTTGAAAGAAAGCCTTAAGCCAGCTGAAATAACAAACCTTTAAGGGCAGTCGCTGTTTGTCTCCCCCCCGGCGTTAATAAAACCGCTGGGGTTTTGAATCCCGCAACAAGTTGAATCTGGACACGTACTAATGATATAAGCAAGACAAGAGCCACATTGGTGGCTTTTACTCATGGCGAAGAGCTTCTATGGGATCTAATTTTGAGGCTTTCCATGCCGGGTAGAACCCGAAAGAAACCCCGATAATTGAGGAAAATGCCAGTGCAAGCATTACCGACCAGTTGCTTATGTAGATGTCCCATTCGGAAATTCTTCCGATAAAATTGGAGAGGATTACGCCGAAAAGAACTCCCAGCAGGCCCCCTATAAGGGATATGGTAACCGATTCCACCAGAAATTGAATCATTATATCCCTGGATTTTGCGCCCACTGCCATTCTTATGCCGATTTCACGGATTCTTTCGGTGATGGTAACCAGCATGATGTTCATAATGCCGATTCCCCCTACCAGAAGAGAAACCGTGGCAACGCCTCCCAGCAGTAAACCCATGGTTTTGATGAATTCGTCAAACATCTCTTTAAACTCTTCAGGGGAATGGATTCTGAAGGCTTCCTCAGCTCCGGGTTTGACCCGGAGCCTGTCGTTTAATATTTCTGTGATTTCTTCCCTGGCAAGTTTATAATCATCATTGGAATATAGCAGAACCTGAAAGTTTCTGATTCTTCTCTGGCGGTTAATGCGGGATGTAGCGGTTTTATAGGGCATTAATATAATTCTGTTTGCAAAATCATCATCACCGGCGCCCCGCTGGTCCAGAACCCCTATTATTTTGAAAGGAATCTGCTTTACTCTGATGGTTTTATCCAGTGGGTTTTCGCCGTAATCGAACAGTTCTTCATAAACTGTTGAACCTATCAGGCAGATTTTTGCCCCCGAAACAGCTTCGCTTGCAGTATAAAACCTGCCTTTTTGTAATTTCAGGTTCAATATTTCAGGATAATGAACATTGCCTCCCTCAATGGAAACCTCCACGTTTTTCTCCTTGTATAAAGCTAACCCGTTGGAGTAAACCGTTGGGCTGACAGCTTTAACATGAGGGGAATATCTTGATATTGCATCAAGATCGTCATTTTCAAAATAGGTATGAATTAACCTGCCGCCACTCCTTGTGGAGCGTGCCCAGACATAGAGAACCGAATTTCCGAAAGTGTCCAGGTGCCCCATCACTTTTCGTTTGACTCCCTCGGTTATTGCCAGCATGGCAATTACCGCGCCAACACCGATAATAACCCCCAGCATGGTTAGAAGGGTTCGCATTTTATTTTGAAACAAAGATTTTATAGCGGTTTTAATAATAATAAAAATATCCAAAACTTATTCCTTCCTCAGGGCATCGATGGGATCCAGCTGGGATGCTTTCCAGGCTGGATAAAACCCGAAAAATACCCCCACAAAACTGGAGAATAGAATTGAAATAATTATCGAATTTGTTGAAACAATGGTGGGCCATTTTGCAATCCTGGCAAATGCGATAGAAACTGCAAACCCCAGAATTATACCGAAAATTCCACCCAGGGAAGAAAGTGTTATAGCTTCGATTACGAATTGCAGTAAAATATCTCTGCGTTTTGCCCCAATTGCCATTCTTATTCCAATTTCCCTTATTCTTTCGGTAACCGAAACCAGCATTATATTCATAATTCCGATTCCCCCCACCAACAGGGAGACCGAGGCAACGGCGCCCAGAAAAAGGGTGAACTCTTTCTGAGATTTATTTGAGCTTTCAATCCAGGCTGCCTGAGATCTTATTTCAAAATCGTCAGGTTCACCGTCTTTAATTTTATGGCGTTGCCTGAGCAGAATTGTAACTTCATTTATGGCTGCATCGGTTTCTTCCTGGGAAACCGCCGACCCTTTAATCATTCGTAAGTTTCTTGACCTTTCCAGCCTTCTCTGAATTGTGGTATAGGGCATAAGTATATTGTCATCCATACTCCAGCCCCAGCCAGCCAGCCCCTTTTCTTCAAGAACCCCTATCACCTTGAAGGGAACCCGGTTGATTCTTATGGTTTTTCCAATAGGATCAATGTCATTGAACAGCTCCAGTACAACTTCCTGGCCCAGGACAGCCACCTTGGCTGCCGAAGTTACTTCTTTTTCCGAGTAAAAACGGCCGCTATCCAATTTCCAGTCCCGGATAAGATAATAATCTGCATCTCCGCCCATCACATCAAACTGTTTACTGTTATTTTTATAGGATATAATGGCATTGAGCCTGGCCTGGGGTGAGGCGTAAACCACCTTTTTACAATATTTTTCTATGGCGTCGGCATCGCCTACGGTGAGGCTGGCGCGGGTTTTGCTTTCGCTGCGGGCTCCGCTTTTCTGCTGATAGGTAGCACGAACATTAAACATGTTGGTGCCCATATTCTGAATCCGGTCCAGGCTTTTTTTCTGGGCGCCCTGGCCCAGGCTGATCATTCCAATAACCGAGCCCACACCTATAATAATGCCCAACATTGTTAAAAAAGAACGTAATTTATTGGAAACCAATGCTCTCAGCGCCACTTTTACCGCATTATAGAAGTTCATATGCCTCTTCCTGTCATGAATTCCACATAATCCCCGTCAGAGGTAAAATCTTTTTCTTCCAGTATCTTATCTGCAATAAAACGATCTTCAATTAAATGATCATTTCTTAAATGGCCGTCCCTCATCACCAGCACCCGCTTGGCGAACCGGGCGATATCGGGTTCATGGGTTACCATAATTATGGTTATTCCTTTTTCTATATTTAAATTCTGGAAAATACTCATTATACCGATACTGGTTTTAGTGTCCAGGTTTCCAGTGGGTTCATCAGCCAGAATGAGAACGGGATCGTTAACCAGAGCCCGGGCGATAGCTACCCGCTGTTGTTCCCCCCCAGACATCTGGGAAGGAATATGATCCAACCGGTGCCCAAGATTTACCGCCTGCAGGGCAGCTTCAGCCTTCTCGTCGCGCATCTCGGGAGTAAACCGGTCAGAATAAAGCATGGGTAGTTCCACGTTTTCCAGGGCTGAAGTGCGATAAAGCAGGTTGAAACCCTGAAATACAAACCCAAGTTTCAGGTTTCTCACTTCAGCCAGTTCATCGGGGTCCAATTCGGCAACATCCACGCCGTCGAGAATATATTTACCGGAAACTGGTTTGTCCAGACAGCCCAGAATATTCATCAGGGTGGATTTCCCCGACCCTGACGGGCCCATAATGGCAAGAAATTCACCGGGCTCAACATGAAAATTGACCCCCTTCAGGGCTGGAACTTCCACAGCCCCCATTATATAGGTCTTTTTCAAATCAACAACTTCTATGAGTTTCTTTGATTCATTCTCAGGCATATTAGAATATTCTGATTCTCCTTCTTCGGTTCTTTTCTCGTTCTTTTTTCTGTTTCTGGGTCATTGCGTCGGTAATTACTTCCATTCCCTTCTCCAATTGGGAAGGGGGAACATTCTTATCAACTTTTTTTTCTTTTTTGCCGTTACCCGGTACTTTTTTCAGTTTACTGCTTATTATCTCACTGAAAAGATTATCGGAAATTCCCACCTGGACCTGATATGCCACAGGTTTCTTGTTAACCAGTGCCCAAACGGTAGAGTAATCTATGGGAGGGGCCTTGTCCTTCTTCTCTTCTTCTCCGGGCTTTTCCTTATCGGTTTTTTCCTTTTTCTCTTCGTTCCTGGCTTTTTTATCCCCGGTTTCATCTTTATCTTTCTTTTTCACTTTATCCTTAACATCTCTTTCAGGCAGGGGAAATCCGGGAATGGCCTGGGGTTTGAATCTCAATGCTGCGTTGGGTAATTTCAGAATGTCTTCTTTGGTCTCCACCTTGATTTCAATATTGGCGGTCATTCCAGGCTTCAATTTTAAATCATCGTTGTCAGTTAAAATTATGACTTCATAGGTTACAATATTCTGTTCTACCTTTGGGCTGGCGCGTACCTGCTGGATTTTACCTTCAAATTTATCATCGGGAAATGCATCCACGGTAAAGGTTACTTCCTGGTTTTCGTTTACTCTGCCGATGTCAGCCTCATCAACAGCAGCCACCACTTCCATACGGTTTAAATTTTCAGCCAGCTGAAACAAGACCGGCGCCTGGAAGGAAGCTGCCACAGTCTGGCCAGGTTCCACTTTCTTATCGATAACTATGCCATTCACGGGAGAAATAATTATGCTTCGACGTAAATTAACATTTACCGTTTCTATATCGCCCTGTGCCTGTTGAATTGATGCCCGGGCTGCTTTCAGCCTGGACTCGGCAGCTTTCAGAGATGCCACAGATGCTTTTCTTCTCATTTTGGAGGCATTTAATGCGGCCCTAGCGGATTCCAGCCTGGATTCGGCAGCTTTGACCGAAGCGCTGGCAGATTTGACCCCAGCCCGCGCTGAATCCACAGAAGCATTGGATACCATATAAACAGTATAGGCTTTCTGTTGCTCTGACAAAGAGATTAATTCTTTTTTATAAAGTTTGTCTGCCCTTAAATACTCATCGTGGTCATTTTCCAGCTGTACCAGGGATTTCTTCAAGTTAGCCTGGGCTTGAATATAGTTGGCTTTTATGTTCTGAAGGTCAGCTTCCGCCTGTGAATAACCAGCCCTTGCCTGATATACGTCGGCATCGGCCTGAGAAATGGCAATTTGGGCTTTCTCATAATCAACCTGGCTTACTTCCATATCCGACTGCCGGCTTTTCATCCGCGCCTGGGCTTGTTCCAACTGGGTTTCATAAAGTTCAGGGTCGATTCTTGCCAGAACATCGCCTTTTTTTACCCTGTCGTTGTAATCATAATAAATTTCCTGAATTATTCCAGATACCTGGCTGCCCACATCCACTGTACTTACTGGGGAAAGGGTGCCCGTAGAAGAAACCATGGAGGTTATACTGCCCTTAATCAGGGACTCAGTTTCGTAGGTTAATTTCTTCGCCTTCTGACTTGAAATGATTCCCCGGGCCACAAAAAATACCACAATTGCAACTATAGTCCAGAGTATAATTTTATTTCGGAGTTT
Source organism: uncultured bacterium (assembly GCA_964607865.1). GTDB lineage: Bacteria > Vulcanimicrobiota > JAJTBE01 > JAJTBE01 > CAZSLZ01 > CAZSLZ01. The sequence continues at coordinate 15,282 of CAZSLZ010000011.1, read as the reverse complement.
CTTCCTTTGTTTCTTTTTGGTAATTTTTTCACTCATTCTTTTCACCCTGATTTAATTTTTTAAAGATTCCAGTTCGTCTTGTAGATTATCGCTGATTACGGTTACTCCGGTGGTTCTTTCCAATTGTGACTGGGCAATCTGGTAATCCAATACCGCCGATACAAGATCATTCTCAGCCTGTTGAAGGGCCAGCTGGGCATCGGAATATTCCAGGTTGGTGCTCAAACCAGCTTCATAACGGCCCCTGGCCAACTCAAAGTTTTCCCTGGCAGTAACCAGGGCCTTTTCCAGCACTGCAATCCGTGCCCGGGCTTCTGTTAAATTCAAATATACGCTCTTTACCTCGCTGGAAATATCCTGCCATAATCTTTCCTGACGTTCCTTGTATGAAACAAGGAGGTATTTCTTTTCCCTCACGTTGGCTGAACGATAACCCGAGGTTAAAACGTCAAAACTCAGTTGAACCCCCCAGCCCCAGCTGCGGTTTCTAAACTGGGATGTCTGATGGTTGAAACCATAGGATGCTGAGCTTGTAATACGGGGATAATACTGTGCCCTTGCCAGATCTACCGATGCTTTCTGGGCTGAAACCTGAGATTTGAATTTCAACAACTCGGGACGGAATTTGTTTGCCAGGTCCAAAGCTGTATCCATGGACATCTCTTTTTCGGTCATACGGGTATCGGTTTCCAACGATTCTTCTATATAGTCGTCAATTCCCATGGTTTTTGCCAGGTTTATTCTTGCCAGGTTAATATTATTCCGGGCTTTAATAACTTCAAGCTGGGCGTTGGCAACGTCCACCTCGGCCTTGGTGACCTCTATTTTAGCTCTTCTTCCTATTTCATAAAAATTTCTGGCATATTTTAACTGAAGTTCTCTTTGTTCAAGTGCCTGAATACTGATTTCCAGCGCACGTTCTGCAGCAATGGCCTGAAAATATGCCTGGCGTATTTCAAATATCACCCTGTCCAGGTCGACAAAAAGATCATATTGGGAAGCTTTCAGGTTTTCTCTGGCGATTATCACCTGATGATGGGTCCTGCCGAAATCGTAAATATTCTGTCTCAGCGAAAAACCGGTAAAGTATGAATCTGAACCGGAGGAGGTGCCACCAACAATTGGGTTGTAAACAGGGTCATAAGGCTGACGGCCCTCGTTTCTATCGTAATTTGCAGAATAGGAAATCTGGGGATAATAATTGGAATAGGCCTGGGTAACCCGGGCATGGGAAGCGGTTTTCAGAGCTACTGCCGACTTCAGCTCGGGATGGTTTTCAAGAGCAATCTTTATGCAGTCTTCCAGAGAAAGAGTATCTTCGTCTTTAAGATTTTCTATTTTTTCCTTATAGGGAACCGGTTCAGCTTTTGCAGGGCCGGCTTCTACTCTGTAAATATCCGGTATGAATTCTTCCCTGGCAAAAACTCCGGCTGAAAAATTTTCAAAAAACAGTATATAACAAAGAATTATTATGAAAAAATTCCTGAGTTTAATCAATAGCAACTTCCTTAACCTTTATAGTATAGGGACGAAAACTTCTATGTTTTATTTTTTTTCCCTCCACATATTAGAGTGTCTGTTTCAGGTTTTGTTTCTCTGTTTTAACATTTTTTTTACCAGAGGAATGTCCCTGTCGTGATTCATCAGCAACTCATCGTCAAATCCCGATTCCAGAGCTTTTTTAAGCATTTCCAGGCTCTTTTTTTTATTTCCAGTTCTATGATAACTTATTCCCAATCCGTAATAGGCAAACGAACGGGTACGAGGGTTCTGGAGGGTTTCTTTATATATTGATATTGCTTCGTCAAAGTGTTTGCTGGCATAGTATGCCCGGCCAAGGGTATCCTTGTAGGCAGGGGAACCCGGGGCCAGCGAAACAACCTGCTTTGCCAGTTTTAACGCCTGCGCGGGTTTATAAACTTCTGAGCCGGGGGGGCTGGTAAGATAAAGCCAGGCAAGCATGTTCATGGCCACCGGGTTTTTGCCTGAAATTGCCAGGGATTTCTCAAGATTTACCTCAGCTTTCTTCCATTCTTTCAAATCATAATAAGCTAATGCATAATAAAAATAAATATCTTTGGAATTAGGGAATAAAAGCAGGGCTTCATCCAGAATTTTCAGTGACTGCCCCGGTTTATGCCCATTGATATAATGATGGGCCAGCATAATGAGAGGAAACGGGTCATCTTCATTGTTTGATTTTGCTGTTTTCAATATTTTCAGGGCTTCTTCATGTTGGCCTTTTTCCATAAAATAGGAATAAACCAACTGGCATAAATTCATATCCTCAGGATATTTCATTACGAACAACTTCAGCAGATTTTCAGCTTTCTGAGTTTCCCTGTTTTCTTCATAATGTTTAATTAAGCTTACAAATGCCTGTTTCGGGGGTTGGCACAGCTCCAGCGACTGCTGAAGAACTTCAACAGCTTTTTCTCTTTCTCCCAGTTCACTGTAAATTAAATAAGCCTGGAGGTATATTTCGGGGGCCTGTGGAGATTTTTTCAAGATTGGTTTCAATAAATCCAAAGCTTCCTGGTATTTCTTTTCTTCAGTAAGGCATTGTGCCAGGCAATTTCGGATTTCAAGATTCTGTGGTTCAAGTTCCAAAGCCTGGCGAAAATCGGTAATCGATTTTTCTTCCTTTCCCCATAATCTATATAATTTGGCTCTTTTAGATAATACCAGGGCCCTGGTTTCGCTATCCAGATCCTTCTTTAATAAGTGGTTCATGTAAAACAGTTTTCTTCCATAATTTTTGTGTAAATCATGAATTTCTACGAATTTTAACGATGTGGAATCGGAACCGGGGAAATGTATTACCAGGTTGGAAAAGACAGAATCGGCAATCTGCAGGTTCAGTTTACCTCCCTGCTTTGGCGTGAGAGAGGAATATAAGAAATATTTTACCACATATGGGGCCCCCAGAATAACAAAAATAGAAAGAATGAGGAATAAAAATAGATAAAACCTGATCTTCAGGGACGATTTCTTTTTTTGGTTTTTTTTATCTTCCATATCATCTTGTGGGAAGCAGTTTTGGGTTAAGAGTGCCCACAAAAGGCAAATTTCTGTATTTCTGGTGATAATCAAGTCCGTAGCCTACCACAAAACTGTCGGGCAGAACGAAACCTACATAGTCTATATTTATGGGCAGGGTCCGGTGATAGGGCTTGTCAAACAGGGTGCAAATCTTTATGCTTTTGGGCTCCCGCAGTTTTAAAACCTGGTTCACATAATAAACCGATTCTCCCATATCTATCATATCTTCAATTATCAATACATTTTTCTGATATATGGAATAATCCAGGTCTTTAATAATTTTAACCTCGCCGGCTTTACCCAGCGGCCCCCTGGATAATACCAGAAAATCCAGATGAAAATTCAATCCATCCAACCTGCGGGTAAGGTCAGCTACGAAAACTGCAGCTCCCCTTAATATGCTTATAATACAAAGTTCTTCACCACGGTAATCTTCAACCAACTGTTCTGCCAGCTGGTTAATCCTCTTTTTTATATCATCTTCGGTGAAAATTACCTGTTCCACATCATCAAACATATTTTTCTCCTGAACTGCTCATATTTTTTATTATCTTAAAACCTGCCGAACTCTATTTTTATTATTCTGCTGGTTGCTGAATCTACTTTGAACGACTCGCTTATTCTTAAACCCATCACCCATACAATCCTTCCCCGGTTAACCAATAAAGGCACCAAATCTCTTTCGCCAAGGGGAATTTTCTCATCAATTAAAAAGTCTTTAAGTTTTTTTTCTCCTTTTACTCCCAAAGGGCTGAACCTGTCTCCCGGCTCCAAGCTTCTTATTATAAAATCCTCTTCCAGTCTGTCGAAATCCAGATAGGCAATATTTTTACTCCTGTCCTGTGGAATTACGGGTTTTTCCAAAATTTCCCCTTTTATATTCAACCCCAATCCCTTAAGGTGCCATTCTCCGGGCATTTTTATACTGGCGGGTTCTGGTTTGTTTATTTTCCTCTTACTATTTTTTTCGATAATAAGATGGTTGTATTCTTTTCTGGCAGTTATTCTGCCCGGCAACTGAATGGATGATGTGCCGGGTTTTTCCAGTAATTTAAATAAATTTTCGGTATGGGTGAAAGTTATATTATGTAAATCGCCCTTAACCAGCTTAACCATTTCTCTTAATATATGCCTTACAACAAAAGAGGGCAGTGAAGCCAGGTGCTTTGTATTGATTGCTGTACTGTTTTTATTTATCTGGACATAACTGTTTATGAAGAAATCGGTCCTGGCATTTAAATATAAAGCCTGTTCACGAAAAATAGATGCAGTCCGGCAAAGGGCATCCTGTATCTGGCAATTGTATTCCTTTTTCAGTAAAGGCATAAGTTGATTTCGAATTTTGTTTCTGAAAAAATCTGTATCTTTATTGGATAGATCAATTCTATACTGGATATTATTTTCGTCCAGATAATCAAGGATTTCCTGTTTGGATACATCCAGCAGTGGGCGAATCAGGAAATTTTCATAAACGGGATAAATTCCCGCCAACCCTGGAATACCGGAACCATTTATAAATTTCATCAGCACAGTTTCCGCCTGGTCATCGGCGGTATGGCCTGTAGCAACTTTCCGGGCTCCCGTTGTTTCCATAATTTCTTTAAATACTTTCAGGCGAATTTTTCGCCCAGCTTCTTCAAATGAAATTTTATTTTTTCTGGCGTATCCGGGAACATCCCTGATCACTTCAACAAATTCTGTATTCATACTGCTGGCAAGTTTTCTGCAGAAAACTGCATCTTTTTCGGATTCTTCACCTCTGGCAAGGTGATTTATATGAAGGGTAAGTAACTCTATGTTTAATTTTTTTCTTAATTTATTAAGAATATGAAACAGAAACACCGAGTCGGGCCCTCCGGAGAGAGCTATAACAATGCTGTCTCCACTTTTTAACATAGAAAAATTTCGGATTGTCTTCAATATTTTATTTACAAGTGTATTCTCATTTGACATAAAAAATATTTATTCGTATAAAAATAAAATCCTATTTTTTTAGCCCAATACAATAAAAAATATTTGACGCGGCCATTAAATAGTGATATTATCTGCAAACCGGAAATATAAATCTTACCTAGACCCATCGGAGGTTTTTTTAATGATAAGGAATATTGCCATCATCGCTCATGTGGACCATGGAAAAACCACACTGATTGATGGTTTAATGAAGCAGTCAAAAACATTCAGATATAACGAGGCAGCCATGTTTCAAACCCTGATTCTCGATTCCAACGATCAGGAACGGGAGCGGGGGATTACCATACTGGCAAAAAATACCGCCATAAATTACGGAGATTATCGAATTAATATCATAGATACTCCCGGCCATGCCGATTTCAGCGGCGAGGTGGAGCGAACCCTGAATATGGCCCAGGGCGCCATATTGCTGGTGGATGCCCAGGAGGGCCCCATGCCACAGACCCGCTTTGTCTTGAAGAAGGCACTGGAGTTAAAATTGAAAATTATTGTGGTTGTCAATAAAATTGACAAAAAATATGCCAGAGTGGAACAGGTTATTGAGGAAATCAATGATCTGTTTCTGGAATTGGCAAAACAGGATACCGACCTGGATTTTTCTATCCTCTATGCAGTAGGCAAAGACGGCAGGGCATGGAATGAAATGCCGGAAGATCACAAAACTGAAGGAGATCTTACCCCGATTTTTCAGGCTATTGTGGATTTGATTCCCCCTCCTGAAATGGATAAGGAAGGAACTTTCCAAATGCAGGTTTCCACCCTGGATTGGGACAGTTACCAGGGCAAATATGCCATCGGAAGAATCCGCAGAGGTATTGCAACCCCGGGACTTACTGTTACCATTCTGGGTAGAGACGGTGTGCTGGAAACGGGTAAAATTTCCAGGGTTTACAGAAGCCAGGGATTGAAACGGGTAGAAGCAGAGCAGGTGGAGTCCGGCGATATTGTGGCAATAACCGGCTTGAAGGATGTTAATATCGGCGATACCATCACCGATCCTGAATATCCCGAAGCGCTCCCCCGAATCCAACTCGAAGAGCCCACCCTGAAAATGTCCTTTACCATTAATACTTCCCCGTTCGCGGGTACCGAGGGGCAGTTCTGCACTGCCCGCCAGCTTCTGGCGAGGATAAAACAGGAGCTGGAAACCAATATCGCCCTGCAGATGGAAATTGCCGATAAAAACGAATTCATAGTTGCCGGCAGGGGCGAACTTCATCTCTCGGTTTTTATTGAAAATATGAGAAGAGAGGGATATGAATTCTCCGTTGGCCGCCCCCAGGTGATAACAAAGAAAATTAACGGTGTAATTCATGAACCTGTGGAAGAAGTCACCATCGATGTGAACACCGATTATGCCAATACCGTAATAGGACTGATAGGAAGGCGCCGGGGCATACTTATATCCCAACTGGAAAATTCCGACTCCACAACCAGGCTGGTTTTTGAAATTCCCACCAGAGGCCTGCTGGGCCTGAGAAATCAGCTTCTGACACTTTCCCGGGGCACAGCTGTGATGAATACAATTTTTAAAGGGTACCAACCTCAGGGCGATGCGGTTCCCCGACTGCGAAAAGGCGTGCTTATCGCTTCCGAACCCGGCAAGGCGGTTGCCTATGGGCTGAACATTGCCCAGGGCAGGGGGACAACCTTTATAGAACCGGGAACCCAGGTTTATACGGGAATGATAATCGGGCTGAACAGCAAGGATAATGACCTGGTTATTAATGTAATAAAGGAAAAGAAGGCTACCAATGTCCGGGCGTCGGGTTCCGATGACGCCATAATGCTGACTCCACCCACTGTATTTACTTTGGAGCAGGCCATCGATTTTCTTGAGGATGACGAATTGCTGGAGGTTACTCCGGAAAATCTGAGGCTGAGAAAGAAAATTCTGGATACTGCAATGCGTTTGAGAACTGAAAAAAATGCGGAAAAACAGGCAGGCCAGAAAAAATGCGCCTGATTTTATAATGTTTTATGACATCATGTTTTCCAATTATTTTTGAATGACTTTCCTGATGCTTCAAAGATAACCTGGATTGAGTTGGTTCCAGACCCATTTACCTGAGGGGTGCAGAGTTCACCACGCATCCTGCGGATCCTCGTGATAACGAAGACAAACGGCAGAAACGGCGTCATTGCGAGGTTTCGAAGAAACCGTGGCAATCTCAACTTAGATCGGTTTAGTTCCCTACCCACTTACCTTGCATCCGTGAGCAACTGGATATTTGACTTTTTCCCCAGCTACCACATGAACAATATATCCCCCCATTCTTAACGGGGAGAGATCACCACGCATCCTGCGGATGCTGGTGATGACAGAAACAATTACTTTTTTCAAAACCAAAGAATTATGGGATTCCTTTTTATGTTGTCATATTATGATAATCGTTATCCTGCATGTTTTTGCCAATTGTTTTCATAAATTTAACAAAAATAAACTTAAAAAACCTATTTCAATGGGTTAAAATCGATTAACAAGAACGTAAAGGAGAATAATTATGCAAACAAGCAGAATAACAAATAATTTACCAATAGATACCGGGTTATCCAGTAAAAAGATAGCCAAGAAAACAGTTTCCCAAAAACCCGGCAATAATGATCAGATACATTTAAAAGGAAATAAGGATAAATCCGAAGCTTCCGGTATAAAAAGCCGTCTTTCGTCGATGATGAAAAAAGTCAAAAAAGGCGCAATTATTGCAGGAGCCGGAGCGTTACTGTTGGCTCCCATTGCCGTGGGGGCTGCCGCAGGCGCAGCAGCCGTGGCGATAACCGGTGGAGGTATTCTTGCAACTGCGGGATTAGGCGCGGGTTTCTGGGGTTTAATCGGAGCTGGTATTGGAGGAGTTACCGGAGCAATACAGTCAAAAGAGGATGGCTCTTCAATGGCAACCAGCACTGCTGTGGGATCAGCTCTCGGCGGTTTTTCAGGAGCTGCTGCAGGTGCAATTAAAGGCGCTGTTGTAGGTGGAGTTGCCGGACTGGCAGGAGGCTCTCTGATAGCAGGAGCAGTGGCAGGCGGTCTTACCACTGTAACTGGAGCTATAGGAATGGCCAGAGAAAACAAATCTTATGAAGGACAACCTTATTAAATATTACAAGAACGTCAATGAGTAGTTTCAATGAAAGCAAACAATATTATGTCCACTTTCCGGTAATGTCAGATTTTTTGTGTAAACCCCACAGATAGCTCTTTTATCAGAGCTGTCTTTTCTTTTATTTGTTTTGGCATACCCCCTTTCCTTGAAAAATAACTGACTAAAGTTAAAACAGGAAGCATTATCTGACATTACCAAGATATGGCGTAATCTATCAGAAAACGCCATTTTTAAAGTTGTTTCAACCTGAATAATTACATCCCCCGGGTGTTATATTCAAATTCGTTGAACAGCCACTGCAATTTTTCCAACTTGGTTCTGTTCTCATCAATTTTCCCCTTAACCTGTTCAAGTTGGTCATCCTTTGCGTTAACCATATTCAGGATATTTGATTCTTCATTCTGAAGTTTTGCCAGTTCCTGTTCTAATTGTTCTTTTCTGTTTTTCAGTTCTTCTTTTTTAATCTTATTTTCTTCCTGTTTTTGTTCTTTTGCCTGTTTTTCAACTTCCAGCCTTTGTTTTTCTTCTTTCTGCTGTTGCAGTTCCCGTTTCTCGTCCGCCAGTTCCCCTTTCAGTTCGTCAATCTGTGCCTGAATTTCATCTTTTTTCTCGGGATTATTTTCCATCTCTTCTTTGAGTTGGGCAATTTTTTCTTTTCTGGAAGATACCGAACTGCTCCGGTTACTGATTTTGTAATTCAGATCCTGAATCCTGGAATCCAACTCGCCTAAGTTACCATTCTGGTTCAATTTATCCATCCGGCCCTGCAGGCTTTCAGCTTCTCTCTGCCTGACCTCTTCGGCAGCCCGTTTCTGCTCCAGTTTCTGCTGAACTTCATCCTTGCGGCGGGCAATTTCCTCCAGTTTCTGCTGCATTGCTTCCAAAGCAAAATTACGTTCGGTAGAGATAGTATCGAATTCTCGAAGGGCAGCTTCCCTGGAATCTCCGAATCTGTCCAGTTGAAGCCCCAACGACTGTGCTTCATCCCAGGGCATCCAGAAATTAAGTTTATCCTGTAAACCATCCATCATTGATAAAAATGTGGGGACATTGGAGGCAGTTTCAGTTTTTTCTGCCGGGGCTGTGTTTGTTGGGGAAAAAACCGGTGATGAAACTCTGGCGCCAGCTCTTTGCGCCGCAGCATTGGATTTGGCGGTTATGGCATGGCTGATGGACGAAGGAAGCGCATCCAACGCCGGTGATGAACCGGAAAAAATAAACGAGTCGGAAGGGAGTGAGCTGGCAATTCCGGTATTAAACATATTCCGGTTCTGAACCGGTGTTATATTTTTGAAGGTATTTCCTAATGGTGATATACTTGGCATGAAAGGCCCCTTTCATATTTTTCTTGTAGTTCTTGGTTTTTTTCACTTCATTATGCGAGAAGACAACCCCTGAAATCGTTAAAAATTTGTTAAAATCATATAAACTCACAAAAATTTGGCCAAACTCTTGACAAAGCTACAGAAAAATGTATAATAAATTTCGTAACGAAACGGCAGGGTAGCTCAGGGGTAGAGCAGGAGACTCATAAGCTCTTGGCCGGGAGTTCAAATCTCCCCCCTGCCATTTTAAGTTCCCGCCATTTTCGTCCTATATATCGATTTGATACATCTGGCCTGTTTCATGGCCATCTGAAGAATTGTCCCCAGATTCCGGGGAGACAACTTCTGAACCGGAAAGATTCGGGATAATTTGAGAGTCATGGATAATTTCCCTGCCCATGGAAAATAAATGATTCAGGCCGTTTTCATTCCAAACCATGGGCCCCAGCACCAGAATACCATCTTTATTAACAATCACGTTCCCCACCATGGAAGTTCCTCCGCTGCTGGTAACGTAGAAAGGATAACCATCCTTTCTTTTTGCAATTATTCTTTGAAATCCCTGATCGATGACAGCAGGCTCAACTTTTCCGTTCGTTATTCTTAAATCAAAATTATTATTAAACTCGGGCAGCGCATGGGGCAACTCCACCGGATTTCCCAGGAGCCGGTTTATAATTCCGCTTAAAAAACCTGGCAATTTTTTGGATATATAAATTTTTGCATTAAGGTTTAACTCTTTTTTTATGAAAAGGTGAAAAAAACTTCTTGTACGCCCGGAGCGGGATTTGGAGAAAGAAGTCATATCCGAGATAAAAAACGGAATTCCGTCGATCTCGCTGGTAATCAACCGCTTAATGCGTATTCCCGCCCGTCTTTCCATGGGAAAAGAAGCAATGACTGCTTTTTTAACCTGTAAATAACGAGGATCTTCCTGATCTATCTCGGAAAAACCGTTATGGCGCTTCAGGGTTTCAAAAAATCCCCCGACCTTTTCATTTATTTCTTTCATTTTTTTGATTCCAGAATAAATACCAATAACCACAAAAAAAACAATAAAACCGGTAATGATGAGTATAATCTGCTGTTTTTCCATAAAGCTCCCTCCTGTTTACTCAAGACAATACAACCAGCCGTCGTGAGAACCGAAATACAGGGTTCCGTCCTCCGCCAGGCACGGCGAGGACTCCACCGAGGCGTTAGTTTTAAATTTCCATCTCATATCTCCCCGGGAATTAAAGCAATAACAACTGAAATCGTCGCTGCCTACATAAACGTTGCCTTGGTTGTCCACGGCTGGGGACGAGTTAACGCAGGAGTTGGTTGTCAAATGCCAGCGATGGCTGCCATCAAAGTTCACATTATATAGGAAATTATCATTGCTTCCCACAAAAATGCCTTTTTCCTTATGGACAGCGGGAGAAGAAGTAATTATATCCTTGGTGCGGAACTTCCATTTTTCGTGGCCCAGGTGGTTTATGGCATACAAGAAGCCATCGTTGGACCCCACATAAACATTACCCACCCCGTCTGTGGCAGGTGATGAATCCACAATATCCCCAGTGGTAAATTTCCATAACAACTCGCCTTCAAGGGTAAGGGCATAAAGATTCTTATCCCAGGCACCCACATACACAACGTCATCGCTGCTTATGGCCGGGGAAGACTGGATGAAGGTATTAATGGTGTATCTCCACAACTCTTTTCCGTCGGGGGCTATTCCATACATGTTGCCGTCGTTACAACCTACATATATGTTGCCATTCCGGTCGCAGACCGGAGATGACTTGAAAACGTCGCCGCCCCGGAACCGCCAAAGTTCCTTTCCTTCAAAACTGACCCCGTAGAAATGATAATCTTCGGAACCGAAGAAAATTCCTATTCCTTCCAACACCAGGGGAGTTACTGTCAGCGAATTATCGGTTATATAACGCCATAATTCTTTTCCGTTCTTATCCAGGGCATAAAGGCATCCGTCGTTGGAGGTGAAATAAACATTACCCCTGGCGTCCAGCACCGGGCTGGAATATATCCTGCCGTTACTGTGAAAACGCCATTTCAAATTACCCCTGCACAGGGGCGCCTCCCGGTTGAGCGCCGAATGAGTGGCATCGCCCCGGTGCATATACCAGGATGATTTATTTTCTACTGAATATTTTTTAAAAGACTGGGATGCGTTCTGGGTTATATTAAATTTAGGCTTGGAAGCTGGGATAGCTTTTTCAGGTTTTCCCTGCAGGCCGGGAATGTCCAGCAGGTTTTCTTCTCCGCCGGAGTTGTGCAGACCGTAAGGATCGTTACCCGCCGGCAAAAGGGGAATTTCCGAATCGTCGCTGGCGCTTCCGGGCAGGGCATCCAGAGAAAAATCATTTTGCCTTCTGGGGGTTTTCTTAATAATATTCTTCTTTCTGGGTATCTTTTTTAACTTGGATTTTATATCAATTGGCCCGAACGCAATGGTGGGACGGGCAGCGGGTATCCCGTTTCCTGATTTTTTTAATTTTGGGGGTTTAACCGAATCGGGACGAACCTCAATTATCAATTCCTCTTCATCGTCATCACCCATCAGCAGTTCATCAAAAAGCTGGCTGTCACGCCCGTCGTCTTCCACCTGAAGCAGATCGAAGGGATCTTCTTCCTCTTCCTCTTCTTTCAATTCGTTAAAAGAAATACCCCCAAGAGATAAATCATCCAGCAAAGATTTTTTCCTGGGTTTGGGCTTTGGTTTTTTCACCGGTTCGGGTTTCGGCTCCGGCCTGGTTTTTTCAGGTATGGTTAATTCGGTGGCAGAAACTTCCCTGGGTATGGGAATTTCTTCCTCCGGTTCGCCGGGTTCAAACACCGGTTTTTTTACGGGTTTTTCCTGGGTTTTCTCTGTAGATTCCTGGGAAACCGGGGGTGTTCGGTTGGTAATGGTGGTGGAAGCTTCTTCTATGGAGAAGAGTAAGTTTTCCAACTCTGATGCCAGTATTCCGCTCTTTTTTTCCTTCTTCTCTTCCGGGGGGGCGGGAATTTCTTCTTCGGGCTCAGGCTGGGGAGGTTTTTCCACCTCGATATTTACAGGTGAACGGTTCTCCAAATGGTCCCTGAGTTCTTCCACACAAGAAAAACGATCTTCCATGTTGAATTTCAGGCACTTATCAATAGCATAGCTCAAACGATCTGACAGTTCTTCCCTTAATTCTCTAACCGGTGGAAAACTGAAAGGGGCATCCAGCTGGGGATCCTTACCAGTAATAAGATGGTGAAGGGTAGCTCCCAGGGCATAAATATCGGAACGGGGATCAACCTGGCCGCGATACTGTTCAGGAGGCGAATAACCCTGGGTCCCTATCATGGTTCCCTTGGATTTGGGATTGAAAATCCGGGCAATACCGAAATCGATAAGCATAATTCTTTTTTCGGAATTGATCATGATATTGGCGGGTTTTATATCCCGGTATATGATTGGTGGATCCTGGTTATGGAGATATGCCAGCACATCGCATAACTGGAGGGTCCATTCCACCAGCTCTTCTTCTTCAAGTCGCTTATCCTTGCGTTTATGCATAACCCGGAACAGAGTCTGCCCTTCGATATAATCCATGGCCAGATAATACCTGTCTTTTTCAATGAAATAATCAAACACCCTGGGAATATTGGGGTGTCTTAATTTTGACAGGATAAGGGCTTCACTCTTGAATTTTTCAATGGCATAAATACGGTATTCATCCCGCTCGAAATTTTCACGCATCTCTTTGATAGCGCAAATGTTGTCGAGCCTGGTATCCATGGCTTTATAAACAGCTCCCATACCACCTTTTTCAATAATGGTGATAAGCCTGTAACGATTGTCGAGCTTGATTCCTTCTTCGAGTTCGCTACGCCTTGGCTTGGCTTCTGTTACTTCGGGAGCCGGTTCGGTTTCCACAAAATTGAACCCGCAAGAAAAACAAAACTTGGAATTTTCTTTGTTTTTTGTGCCGCATTCAGGGCAGAACAAATTTTTTCTCCTCCATATGTGTGCAAATATATCGATCGATTGCTACTATATCCAAGATAAAAAGTTAAATATCCTGGTCCAAAATCCTGCAATCCTGGACACTTCTGTTACTCAGTTCTTTAAAACTAAAAAGGAAAGGTTATTACCCTGAAAGCTTCGGCTAAACCATAACCTTTGTGGGCGCCGGCTTCCCGGGCAATATCGTAGATATGCTTCCTGACCTCCTCAAACCTTTTTGCCTGAAACTGGCTGGCATGGCATTTTATCATTTCAAGTTTTTTATCCATATCAGCGCTGATATCAAACCAGATGTTTGGCTTATGGGTGCCGTAAGTGAATAATTCTTTCACTTTATGGGGTTCCAACCCCTCATCCAGCAACTCGGGAAAATACATTATATTTTTTGCTGCCGGATAGATTGAGTCAAAAACCGATACCGCTACTGCCCGGTGATCGGTATGAAATAAATAAAAACTTTCAAAAGTTAAATTTGCCGGGTCAAATGAAAAGACTTTATCGGGCTTCACTTTTCTTATTACCCTGACGATTTCCCGCTTAAGGTTTTTGTCCGGCACCAACTCCCCATCTGAATTATTCAGAAAAAAAACTTCTCTGGCATTTACCATGGAAGCTGCGTTTTTCTGCTCCCGGCGACGGATTCTTACTAAATCACCAGGAGTATGGCTGTTCCGGGCCCCACCCTTGTCGCCATTAGTGCAGATTAAATAATATATTTCATAGCCTTCCCTGGCAAATTTCTGCATGGTTCCCGCCGTACCGAAATCAGCATCATCAGGATGAGCGCCTATGGTCAAAATACGCTGTTTCAAATTATACCTCAATCTCTGATAAAATCGTCGTAAATTTCAGTTAAATCCGGGTTATTGTATATTTCAACCGGGGTAATAATTTGCCTCTCCAGGGGCAGCTCCCCGGTTAAATCTTTTATGAAATCCTCACTGCCTTTATAATTCAAATCTTTCAAATAAACCAAATTCCCAGGCCTTATATCAATTCCCCGTATATAAGCCTTAAATACAAGTTCAGAACAATACAAATGCTCATCATCAAGTTTATAATTATAATCATAAGGCAGATTTAAATATTTCTTCGCTTCATTCACTACAATATTCTGTTGTTCCCTGCTCAGATTTTCATAACGTTTCAGGGCGAACTTCTTTTCTACACCGGAAGAAACAAATTCTTTTAAATCAGTCATCGAAACCGGATCGCCAGCTTCAATTACAAAAATGTCCCCTTCTTCCACATAGATTATTCCGCAATGAGTAACCGGGCTGCCGGTAATTCTGGAAATATGCTCTGATAATTTCCCCGGTGTCTGCTTGAAAATAATATCGCCATCCCTGAAAACCAATTCGCCAGAATTGGAGTTATTCTCACGGAATTTCCTCTCATTCTGTGAATTAACACCATTTGTTATAACCAGAAGCAAATACAGAATAACAAGAGTGGCCAGCAAACCTGTTATTTTACCCTGAACCTCTTTTGAGCCGAACGCGCTCCTGAATGCTTGAATTATTTGTTTCCACATATGTTATAACAGTTGAAATAATCAAATTTATCTTTCATTAATTATTATCACAGGAAGGACATAAAAGTAAAGAGAAAAAGTATATTTATATGAAAATTAAGGCTTTAAGGAAATTAAAAATTGCGGTTCAGGTAATTGCTGCAATAGCCATAAACAGCGCATTCGGTTTTTTTAAAACAAAACAGGTTTACGGCGGCCCCGAGAAAAAAATATGTTTACCGGTTCTGAATTGCCATGCCTGCCCCACCGCCCGCACCACCTGCCCCATTGGGGCAATACAACACAATATTGCCCATCATAACG
>CAZSLZ010000010.1:11161-39616 GCA_964607865.1 uncultured bacterium | reverse complement strand
GAAGTATCAAAGCCCTGAATATTCTGGAAACGGAAAATACTGAAACAATAATTCACCTGGTTTCTATAAAACAGAAACTTCTGGAGGTTGTCAACGGAGAAAATTTAAAACTTGATTTAACCTCGGAAACTGAAAAATTAAAAGAATACATAAATAATATTGAATCTGCCAACTTAAAGGAATTTGATAAATTAAAAGATCCCGATGCAGAAATTGTTCAGCTTTTTGAGCAGATGGAAAAAATCATAAGGAAGTACAGACAAAAAGTAGAAGAGTTGAGTAATTCTTCAGGTAAAACTTTAAGAGAACGGGCTTCAATATTGGTTGACATTAAAGCTCTGGAGTTAAAACTTATTGAGCTGATAAATGGCGAAGAAATCTGTTAACTGCCGGTTACCTTCAAGTATCCTCTGCAGGCTCTTATGAATTTTTCAGATTTAATTTTATCTGCGGCAAAAATTGCCCCGTAGCAAAATTCACTCTGTTTATCTATGCTGGGGTCGGCCTTGGCCGCCTTATCAATTTCACCCTGAAGTTCCTTTAAATACATCTTTTCTTCTTTGTCAAGATCTTTATATGCTTTGGCTAAATTTTTCAACGCTATCTGGGTGGGAGATTTCTCCGGGGTTTCCTGCTTTTCTTCCTGTTCTACTTCTGCCAATCCGGTTTCAGTCTCCTGCTCCTGGCTTTCAATTTCATTAAGCTCTTCAGACAAGAAAAACACTCCTTTAAAAACATTCTATTTATCATGTTATTTTTTTATATACCATTATACTATAAATGAGCGATTAAATCAAAGGGTTTATGTATTTTTTTATAAAATATTAATAATAATAAAATCAGTTATTTACTATTATGTTTAAAACATATAAAAATGTATTAAAAAATAATAATATTTTAACCATTTCTACAACTATGTTGCTTACTTATGGTTCTTTTTTGTCCTGGTTTTTTCTTCTGCCCTTATATTTAAGAAGAATGGGCGCCACCGAGGATCAAATCGGCACTTCCTATTTTGCAATAAATTTTGCCCTTTGTGTATTTCAGTTTCCTGGTGGAATTATTGCAGATAAAATTGGAAGAAAAAACATCATTGCTTATCCCACTTTTCTGTTTCCGGTTCTTTTTCTTATATCGGCATATACCCAGAACTGGGTTATCGTTGTGGTATGTATCACCTTGGCAATGCTGATAAATGGTTTGCAAATGCCCGCAATTTATTCCATAATTGCAGAATCTGTTAAAAGCGAAGATAGAGGCCTTGGTTTCAGTATTTTTGAAATTGCAATCTCAGCTTCTTTCGCTTTGGGGCCAGGAATTGGTTCACTGATTGCCAATTCGGATATGGGAATCAAGAAATTAATTATTGCATCTGCTCTTATTAATATACCCGCAGCCATAGCCCGGGCAGTTTTTATGAAAGAAACAAAAAGCCATCAAGAACATAAATTTAATTTTGGGCAATTACTAAAATCTTTTAACACTGATTTGCTTTTATGCCTGATGGCTTTTGTGTTTTTCGCTTTCATGCTCAATACCACTCTGTATGGGCCCTTTATTACCATTTATGCCAAAGATTCAATCAAACTTACCGATCCGGGAATCCAGAAGATGTTCATGTCTGGAGGGCTGCTGGCAATTGTATTTAACTTTCTGGGGGGGCGGTTAACCCAGAAATTCGGCGCAAGGACAGTTATGATACTGGGCGGGCTGGGACATACCCTTTTGCTTCTGCCCTGGCTGGGGTCGGACAGTTTTGAAATTGCAACATTCTGGTATGTTTTAATATATCTGTTTCTGCAGTTGGTTTTTATTGGCCATTCCACTATTCTGGCTGATTTAACCGAGACCAGAACCCGTTCTTCAATCATGGGTTTATTTGGCCTTATTTCCAGCGCGCTGGGAGCTTTTGCCCCCAAGTTGGGTACTGAACTGGTAAAGTATTTTGGGCAAAAAGCTCCATTTTATCTGGCAATTATTTTTGCCATGTTAATGATAATCTATCTTTTGCCGATAAAATATGAAAGAAATTAACATATTGTTAACATAAACAGAGGCCATGTTTGTTGACGGTTTTCAGCATGAAATGGTATTCTATTTATAGATTAAAAATAGTTTTATGGGGGAATACACACAACCAAAAATTCACAACGGAGGAAGCAATGATCAACCGCATAACCCCAAATAGTTTTACTTCTTCAATGAAGTCCCGAAGAGCTGAGCAGTCAAGGGAAGGTTCAGGTCATAATTATTTTATTTCGGATACTGTTGACATGGGCCAGGCTTCAATTGCCGGTTTAAATAGGCTTACCAGCGATGATTTGACTCCCGAGGGCAAAATTCCCATAATTATCTCCAACAAGAAAAAGGGAGGTTTGAACAAGCTGAAGGGCGAAATTGCCAGGAAATTTAATGTTAACGATGCCACATTAAAAGAAGACCTGTTCCTGGTAGATGCCATGAAAGTGGAGGTGAAACCGGGCAATTTACGGGAATTAATGAAATATTTGCCCCAGGATACCGAAGTTGTGGTTGACAACAAGATCAAGTTTCCCATTCCTGCCGAATTAAAGAAATATCCCCGGGATACCGCTAACCGCCCTACTCTGGATATGGCCAATTCCACCCTTCGGATGAATCTGCTTTGGGATAAGGGG
The DNA here is from genome assembly GCA_964607865.1 of uncultured bacterium. Classification (GTDB taxonomy): domain Bacteria; phylum Vulcanimicrobiota; class JAJTBE01; order JAJTBE01; family CAZSLZ01; genus CAZSLZ01. The sequence continues at coordinate 36,959 of CAZSLZ010000010.1, read as the reverse complement.
TTTACCGGCAAGGGCGTGGGTATATGCGTTATAGATTCAGGTATTCACCCTCATAAAGATTTTGACGACAGAATAAAAGCCTTCGTCGATATGAATGAAAATAAGGCCAGCCCTCATGACTCTTATGGCCATGGAACTCATGTTGCCGGTATTGCCGCAGGCTCCGGAGCTTCTTCTGCGGGAAAATACAAGGGCGTGGCCCCTGATGCCGACATAGTGGGGGTTCGTATAACATCGGTGTCGGAAGCCATCAAGGGCATTCAGTGGGCAATTGAAAACAAGGATAAATATAACATAAAAGTTCTGAACGTTTCACTGGGGGATTTCCCAATTAAATCTTACAAGGAAGATCCCTGGGCCCAGGCTGCTGAAAAGGCATGGGACAAGGGCCTGGTTGTTTGCGTGGCAGCAGGCAACGAGGGCCCTGGCGAGGGGACCGTGAGTACTCCTGGTATATCCCCAAAAGTTATAACCGTGGGAGCCATGGATGATAAGAACACAGCGAAACGTGAAGACGACACCATGTCATTATTCTCATCCAGGGGGCCGACCACTCCCGATGGCATTGAAAAGCCTGACGTGGTGGCGCCGGGTGTGGAAATATTCAGCACCCTTTCACCCAATTCCACCCTGGATGACCCCGATCTTCCTCATGTTGAAGACAAATATATAGCAATTTCAGGGTCCTCCATGGCCACACCCATGGTTTCGGGTTTATCGGCGCTGCTTTTGCAGGCCAACCCCGACCTTACCCCTGATGAGATTAAAGATATTTTAACCAACACCGCAGAAAAATATCTGCCCAATGTAACCCATAACGACCAGGGCGCCGGCCTTATTGACCCGGTTGAATCCCTGCAGGTTGCACTGGGCAAGAAGACTCCCCATAAGCCTGATCACCCCGAAGAAGTGCCCATGATAATTGCCGATGGCTTGGAAAAAAAGAGTCAGAATCAAATTGAAAAATCCTGATTTTTATGATTGATCCTTTAAAACAGTTTAACATTGCAAATAAGAAATCAGAACTCCCTGGAAAAAAAGCCGGGGAAGTTTCAAGTTCGGCAAAAAAAGAGCCACCCAGCGAAAACCGTACTGCGGACATTTTTAAATTGGCGGGAAAAGGGGCAGTGGACCTTACCCCCTATGGTAAGCTCCCTGTAATTATCACGAAAAAGGGCAATCCCGATCTGAATGAAATAAAAAGCAGGATTGTAAAGGGTTTTAAGGCTGAAGAGGCATCAATTAAAGAAGAACTGTCTATTATCAATGGCATGAAAGTGGAGGTTGATCCCTTCAATTTCGAAAAGTTAATGAAAAACATCCCTCCCGATTCAAAAGTGATTCTGGATCAGAATATTCCTTTCATATTGCTGGAGAAACCTTCAAACCCGGCAGACCTGGATAAACGTCCCAGTTTTGATGTATCCAACTCCACCCTGGGTTTGAACAGGCTATGGGAAAAAGGCTATACCGGCAAAGGTGTGGGTATTTGTGTCATAGATTCGGGTATTTATCCCCATAAGGATTTTGAAGGTAGAATAAAAGCCTTTGTGGATATGCATGACAAAAAGGAAAAACTTCACGATCCTATAGGTCATGGCACCCATGTTGCCAGCATTGCCCTGGGATCCGGTGTGGAATCTGCGGGAAAATATAAGGGTGTGGCTCCCGAGGCAGATCTTCTGGGAGTGAGGGTAACCAACCAATCAGAAGCTATCAAGGGGATACAGTGGGCTATAGAAAACAAGGATAAATATAACATAAGGGTAATCAATCTTTCCCTGGGTGTTGATTCCCAAGCTTCTCTGGAAGATGACCCTTTTGCCCAGGCCGCAGAAAAAGCCTGGGAAAAAGGGCTGGTGGTCTGCGTTGCCGCAGGAAACGAGGGCCCCAATCCCGGTTCTATCAGTTCTCCCGGCGTAAGCCCGTCGGTTATAACCGTGGGCAACCTGGATGATAAAAACACTCCCGAAAGGGATGATGATACAATTTATAATGACTCTTCCCGGGGGCCGACCCGGTTTGATAATATTGCCAAACCTGACCTGGTTGCACCGGGAACCAATATCTACGGAGCTTTAGCTCCCGACTGTCTCATGTATGACCCCAAACTGCCTAATCATGAAGGTAAATACATGGCGGTTTCCGGAACCTCGCAGGCGACACCTATTGTTTCAGGGCTGGCGGCGCTTCTGATACAGGCTAACCCCGGCCTTTCCAATATGGAAATCAAGGAGATTCTTATGAATACGTCGGATAAATATTTATCTGACGATAAGAATACACAGGGCGCCGGACTGGTAGATCCCCTGGAAGCCCTGGAAAATGCCCTGGAAAAAGCAGATGCAAAAAACGAAACATAATAAATAGAAATTATTCCTGTACATAAATTAATAAAACCAACTCAATTCGTAAAGGAGTATAATTTTGGAGATGAAACTAAATCAAAATTTTTCCTCCCCAGTACACCCCACAGTGTGGCAAATATGCCCGGAAAACCTGGAATAGAAGAAAAACAGGAAAATGAAAACCCTGACCAGGTTACAATGGGCGACTCCCGCAACCCGTCAGCTTATTATGAGTTGGATAAAGTAAGCCGGGATCTGGCTGATTGTAAAAGGATGGCAGGCTATTCTTCTCAGAACATAACCCGTGCCAACGGTGATGTCCAGAATGCCAGCCGGGACGTGGGTTATCTGGGGCAAAGGTTGAACGATGCAATAATATAAGTGTAAATAATGCCAGGAACTCTCTCAGAAACAGGAAATAAAAATTTTAAATATTATGTAAACAGGGGCTGTCCCAACAGGACGGCTTTTTTAAAATTTTTCTGAAAGAGCCCGAAATATGTCATTATAAGCCCGGTATGGAGCCGGGGAACAGGCTGCTTGAAACAAAGTTCGTCTTCAGGCGGGTTTAAGCTGATCATGGACTGAAAGCCCGTTATTGCCAGGTTCTGAAGAAACCGTGGCAATCTCAATTCAGGACAGGTTGGCTATGCCCATTTACCCTGGGGTACAGAGAGCACCACGCAGCCTTGCGGGTGCTGGTGATGACAGAGTTAGAATTTTTCAATATAAATAGAAGCTTGCCCTTCTGGGACAGGCGCTTTTTTAAAGGAATGAATGGCCAGGTTTGTCGTATTGTTCATCACCCGGAAAAAAAGGGTATTGTTAAATTTTGGAGGTTGTTATTTGAATTCGAAACAAAAAGCAATTGCCCAGGGGGGCTTAATGGTTGCCCTGGCATTGTTGCTGGAATACATAACCCTGTTTATACCCAAAATGCCCCAGGGGGGCAAATTTATCTCTCTGGGAATGATTCCTCTTATTATTTACTCCATGGCCTGGGGGTGGAAAAGGGGCGTTTTGGCGGGGATTACTTTCGGTTTGATATATTACCAGGTTGATCCCTTTTTTGTCCATCCGGCGCAGTTTGTTCTGGATTACCCTCTGGCTTTTGCATCAGTGGGGCTGGCAGGGCTGGTGAAACCTGATGATAAGGCATGGAAAGTTTCCCTGGTAATTTTTATTGTCTGCCTTGTGCGTTTTCTGGCACATTTTTTATCGGGAATTATTTTTTTCCAGGCTTTTGCAAAAGAGGTGGATAACCCCTGGTTGTATTCGATGATTTACAACGGTACTTTTATAATACCCACAACAATAGCCTGTATATTGATTGTGCCACCGGTGGCAAAAAGAATAAGGGACGGGGTTAGAAGTTAAAATCGGTGGGGCCTTCTTCCAGGTCTTCTTCGGTAATAATCTCGTAATTTTCTTCCTCGGTTTTGAATTCCTGGTTTCCTCCCAGGAACTCAAATTCAAAATAGGAATCTTCAATTTCTAAAGTGAAACCTTCACCCAGTTTAAGGGGTATCTTGCCTTCTACCGGATTAAAACGTTTGGGAATAACACCCGTCTGTTTTTCTTCAAGAACGAACCTTCTGAATCTGCGTTGAATCTCGGCAATTTCTCCATCCACACCGGGAATTTGAAAATCGGCGGGGTTGCCAATGGTGATTTTTTCGTTGTTTCTGAGTTCGTAAGCCTGAGATTTTTCGTCATGTTTTATGGTTACTGTTATGGGGACTATAACCTGATATATAAAGGCGGCGGGGAAGGCGATGATTGCCAGCAAAACCAGGCCCAACAGTAAAAATAATAATTTTTCTGTGGGGATTTTCAGATTAACCGGGGTGCTCTCGGTTTTGGGGTTGAAAGGATATAAATAGGAAACTGTCTTTTTAACTTCCCTGGATGTGGCGGGATCAATCTGTGTAACCTCGGTTTCCACCAACATATCTCCTGAAAGGTTAATGGTGAGGGTGCCGGCAATATTCCGGGCTTTCAGGCTCCAGTTCTGGGGAAAAAGCACTGTAACCTCCACCAGGGAACTTTCAGGATCTACTGAATCAGGATCGTTGCTGATTCGGGTGGAAGAAATCTTTATGTCAGTTATTCTTCCTTTTAAATCACCCTTTGACTGGTCGAAAGAAGCTTCGGCTCTTATGTTATCCAGGGCTACCCGGTTGAAATCACTGGTAATGCGATATGAGTAAATTCGGCTGTGTTTTTCTTCACCTTCTGAAACACCAGCTTCAGTTACCGATATCTTATCTGAAAGCCAATCTATTAAGAACTGGTATTTTTGCATGGGAACATGTTTCGTGCTGGAGCCCATCTGCATATTGGGATTTCTTTTAAGAGCTTCCTGAAGCTGATTGAGAAATTTCTGCAGTTCAGGATCTTTAATTTTACTTATCTTGCTGATTTTGGAAGGATCCAGGCGGGTTGTCTGGGGGATATAGCCATTGAAATTCATTCCTACTGGGATAATTTTGATAAATTGTTCTCTGGATGCCTTATCTATAAGATTCAGTAATTCCTTTTTCTTTTCGCTGGCCATATTACGAAAAGGGCTGTTAGCAGGAGGGATATCGTCGCCATCGGATATGAATACCACGTATTGAATCCGCATGGGCTTGCCCTGGGCTTTTCGCGCATCGTTAAGATCGGTAAGGGTTTTCAATGTGGTGTAATAGGCAGCTTCTATATCGGTACCAAAACGGTTGGTAGGTTCCAGTTTTCTGATCCAGGAATTAAACATTTTAAGGTCTCTTTCAGATTTAATTTCCTGGATAAGTGGTTTACGGGTGGAATCATCAAATTTAATCAGTATAAGGGTGTCGTCTTTTTTTGCAAAATTGGTCAGGTGTATGGCCCTTTCTTTGAACTTTTCAAGAGTACCTTTCATGCTGCCGGAAATATCCACAACCAGTGCTATATCATAATTGGGGTTTTCCTGGGCAGCCATATATAAAATGGTGTCTTTTTGCTGCTCGGTTATGGTTGGGCCAGTTATGGTTGGCGAGGGTGTTGGTTGGGGTGTGGAAGGCTGTTGGGCTGAAATAGCCCCCAGGCATAAAAAATACATGGCCAATATTATTGAAGCAATTTTTTTGTTCATAGAAAGTCCCTTACATTGATGTTATAAGTTTTGATATTCTTCAAAAATATCTGGGTTCCCTGCACAATGGCAGTTTCAGCCCGAAAATAAAGGAGGCGTTTAAAAACGCCTCCCTGATAAACAGATCGATAATTTAGAAGTTTTCCTGCTGGAGGTAAATTCCTCCATCTTCGCTTCCATCGGTTTCGATATTGAAACTGGTAAAGAACAAATCGACTTTGAAAATTTCGCCGTCTATTGTCGAACCGTCGCCTTTCATAAACACCTGTACCTCTCCGTTAAGGGGGAAGGCTGTGGGGGTGCTTAAGTAAGATTCTACTCCTGTGCTTGCCGGTGTAAGGGGGGTTCCGCTGGAGAAATCTGAAACATCGATTTTATACCATGTTCCTCCGTCCACTGCTGTAAGGTTGCTGGAAACATAAAGCATATTGAATGGATTGTCCGCTTCATTCAAATAAGAATTAAAAGTGTTATACTTGTTTCCAGTATAAGGTTCGGTGGTTATAGCCCCGTTCTCTTCCTTCAGGTAAAGATACCTGAAGTTGTCAAAACCGATTATATCATAGGGGGCTTTCAATGACTGGGCAATGATTTCAGGAGTTGCAGTAGGCTTGAGGTTTGTTCCTTCATTATTTGGGCCTACTTTTACTCTTACAACTTGTCCGTTGGTAGAGTGGAAATTTGTCCATACAAGGTATCCCTGTGGAGTGGCTGAATGACTGTAATAGTCGATAGTGTTTCCATTCTGATCCTGAACATTATAAAGCTGGATATCCGGGAAGAATGCCATCTTTGAAGGCTTTTGCTGGTTGGTAGCCATTACCACTGGTTCCACTGAAGGATAACCCTCAGCTGCCCAATTACTTATATTATACACTTTTATCTGGCCGTCGGGGGTTGCTGCCCGTTCGGTTACAAATAAAAATGAAGAAGTAATATTATCCAGGGGAGCGTGATGGAAAATTAAAAGGCCATTGGCCTGGTTCAGGTTAGAATCAAGTTCTGCAATATCCATAGGGTAAGAACCCGCACTTTTATCAGCAGGAACTGATATAATCCGGGAATTGATACCTGCATCAACGGTGGCAAATATATGCAGGTCACCGTTCATATCGGTCTGCAGTTGAACATAATTAATGTCGCCCTGAATACCGTTGGTTAATTCCACGGTTTCGGTGACAGCCCCGTTTATAATTTTGTAACGGTTTATGACACCGCCTGAAGGATCTCCGTCACTGGAAACAAATAACCAGTCCTCATTTTTGGTGGGATCATTCTGGTCAGTATAAGTTCTGTAAAGAACCATACCTTTTGGCTGCTGTAACCCACTCGCCAATTCGGTTATTGCCTTGTTTTTTGTTCTATCCAGGGTATCGAATGCAACTTTTCCGTTGGGGTTTGACAGGGCTTCTGTCCAGAAATAATTTTCACCCCAATAGTAATCAGTTCCACCCACGTCCACAAAATTCACATAAGGCTGGTTCGGGCTGTTACCCCATAATTTAATATCATAGGTGTATTGACGCCCGGTTACCAATTGGGTAAGTGTTTTTCCCTGGGGAAAACTCAGAGTGGGTACGGTTGTGGGTGATGTGGGTGTTACCGTGGGCGAAACGTTGGGGCCATGATGATCGTACAGGCCTCCACCAGTACATCCAATTACCCAGATACAGCCCACCAGAGCTGCCAGGCAAAGCAATAATATAGATCTCAAGTTTTTCATAAATTACCCCCTAAAAGGTCTTTATTCTTCCTCTTCCTTCTTGGCTTCCGCCACTATCTGCTCCATTGCCTGAGCAGGGACTTCCTCGTAAGTTAAAAACTTCTGGGAGTAAGTTCCCTTACCCTGAGTAAGGGAGCGAAGGTCGATGGAATACTTCATTACTTCAGCTAAAGGAGCTGTGGCTCTTATAAACTGTAAACCGTCACCCAGTGGATCCATTCCCAGAATTCTTCCCCGTCGGCTGTTAATATCGCCAATAACATCTCCGGTAAATTCATCGGGGACGGTAATTTCCAACTCATAAATAGGCTCCAATAATATAGGCTTGGCATTGGGGATTCCTTTCTTAAAAGCCTGGGAAGCGGCGATCTGGAATGCCATATCCGAGGAGTCCACGGTATGGTATGAGCCAAAATACAGGGTTGCCCTTACATCAACGAAGGGATAGCCGGCTATCACGCCTTCTTCCATTACTTTTCTTAATCCCTTGTCCACAGCGGGTATATAATTTCTGGGAATCACTCCTCCGACAATTTTATCAACAAATTCGTAGCCTTCGCCCCGGGGCATGGGTTCCAGTTCCAGGCAGACATGCCCGTATTGGCCTCGGCCACCGGATTGTTTCTTATACTTGTGTTCCACCTGGGTTTTGCCCTTGATGGTTTCTTTATAAGGAACCTTGGGAGTGGTAAGAATCACTTCCACGTTGAATTTCCGTTTCATTCTATCCATAAGTATGTTTAACTGTACATCTCCGATACCGGAAATGACGGTTTCCTTGGTTACGGGATCTCTGAATACATTGAAGGTGGGATCCTCTTCCATTATTTTTGCCAGGCCAACGGAGAGTTTATCCTCGTCGCCTTTGCTCTTGGGATATAACGCCATTGACATCAGCGGGTCGGGAAATTCTATGGGCGGGAATACCACAGGGTTCTCCCTGGCGCATAATGTATCATTGGTAACGGTTTCTGAGAGTTTTGCCAGGGTGATTATGTCTCCGGCATAAGCTGTATCTATGGTTTCATGATCCTTGCCCCGGAAAATCATAACATTGCTGATCTTTTCATCTTTGGATTTATTGGGGTTGAAAACCACAGTGTCGGGCTTCAGTGTCCCGGAATAGATTCTGACCACCGATAACCTTCCCACATAGGGGTCGGTAGTGGTTTTGAATACAAAACCCGAAAAAGGCTGATCTGCATCGGGTTTTAAGCTTATCTCGTCATCTGACCCCGGTTTTGTGGCCTTGATTTCGCCCATCTCATCAGGGGTGGGGCAGAAATGGATTAATGAATCCATCAGGGTTGTTATACCTATATTCTTCTCGGCAGCGCCACAGAGAATGGGATAAACCTTGCCCGACTTGATTCCCTTTAATAAGCCGTTCTTTATATCTTCGTCGGTAAGTTCGCCTTCGAAGAATTTCTCAATCATTTTTTCATCGGTACCTGCAGAAGCTTCTACCATCTGTTCTCGAAGTTCATCGATTTTGTCCTGCATGTCGGCAGGAATTTCCCCCTTGACAGCTTTGCCGTTGTCAAAAATGTATGAACACATTTCCACCAGGTCCACTATACCCTTGAAATTTTCTTCTTTGCCGATTGGCACCTGCAGGGGAACCATGGTTCCTTCCAGTTTCAAGGTGTCTTTGATCGATTCCATGGTTTTTTCGAAATCGGAATTTTCCTTATCTAATTTGTTGATAAAGAAAATTTTACCCATTTTTTTATCCAGGCTGACTTTCCATTCTCTTTCCAGGCCCACTTCCACGCCGGAGTTGGCGGAAACAAAGAAAACGCCTGCTTCCACTACTTTAAGGGCGCTCAGAAACTGGGCTTCAAAATCCAGAAAGCCCGGAGTATCCAGAATATTTAATTTATGCTGTTTATATTCTACCGGAATAACCGTAGTGAAAATTGACATTCCCTTTTTGATTTCATCAGGGTCAAAATCGGATACAGTATTACCCTCGGTTACCTTTCCGAACCTGTCAGTGGCTTTGGTGTCGAACAACATTGCTTCCACAGTAGTAGTCTTACCGGTACCCACATGTCCAAAAAAACCGATATTTCTTATCTTGTCAGTCTTATATACTTTCAATTTGGTCCTCCTATTCGAATTGACTATAATCTAATTGAGTTTAGGCACCAGCTAAATCCCGATATTCTTTGGGAATATGCTTGCCCGCCTTCTGGGCGCACTCCAGATGCCATTTGTTTCCACCAATCTTTACGACTGGTTTTCCTTCCAGGAGCCCTCCACAGCCTCTGCATTTGGGTTCACTGGGTTTCTTCTCTTTACCACGAGCCACTTTTCTCACCTCTTTATCTGAATTCAAATTTAATTTATTGTACTAATAACTACAGGTAACAAAATTACCAGATTCCTTACATGTTTGTCAATATATTTGGGATTAATTTTGAAAATCCTCTCTGATATAATTAATCTCACATAATTAATAAGCCAAAAATTAAAAATATCGAACTTTTTATTGGGAAACTGCCTTAAAATATTAAGAGGTGTAATTCTACAATATATTTCAGGTGATAAAATGAAAAGAAACGAAACATTTATTCCAGCTGTTTTCTTAAAGCGCAATTCCCGCTTCTCCGCTACTGTTTCCATTAATGGCAACGAAGAATATATCCATGTCCCCAATCCTGGCAGAATAAAAGAACTTCTTTTTCCAGGCCAGAAAATTTTATTGAAAAAAGCTGAATTTTATCCCGGCAGCCCTCCCCGAAAAACCCGATATACCCTTATGATGGTACCCATCAGAGAAGGATATGTATCGATTGCTTCGTCCTTTGCCAACAATCTTTTTGAAGAAGCCATCGAAAACAGAAAACTGGAAGAATTTCAGAATTATCACATAAAGAAAAGAGAAAAAACTGTGGGAAAATCAAGGTTGGATTTTCTGCTGGAAGACGAAGGCGGGGAGGAAATGTATGTGGAAGTTAAATCGGTAACCCTGGTATGCGGCGAAACAGCTTATTTTCCCGATGCGCCCACCAAAAGGGGCAGCCGGCATTTGCAGGAACTGGCGAGATTGAAAAAACAGGGTAAAAAGTGCGCTGTGGTTTTTGTGGTGCAGAGAAAAGATGCCTGCAGTTTTACCCCCAACTATAAAACTGACCCCGAGCTGGGAGAAAATTTAAAACAGGCTATAGAAGCCGGTGTTAATGCTTATGCGTTTCTGAGCCACATCGATGAAGACTGGGCCTTCATTACCAGAAGAATTCCTGTTGTATTATGAAAATTAAAATTAACTGTTCAAATTTTTTTGATATTGCCTTTAAGTCGAACAGAGGTGGTATGCCATCAGTTAGGTTGGCGAAGGATATATTCCCCCGTTTAATGGAAGAACTCAGCACATTATCGCTGTTTCCCGGTGGCAATAACCTTTGCATGCGCCTTTTGTTTTCTCATCTCAGGAAACCTGGAAGTTTCTGGGAATCATTATGGACATAGAGAAACTTTAATTTATGTATTCCTGTTTTTCAATGGGGATTTTAAATGGATAAAATTAAACATAACGATAGAGAACAAACAAATAAGGGAAAGATTATCAGTGTCAGGAGTAATATCCTGGATGCCAGCTTTGATGACAGATTGCCGGAAATTTATAGCCTGCTGGAAATAAACAGTGATTCCAGAAAAGTCAGGGCCGAGGTTTTATCACACCTTGATGAAAACAAAGTCCGGGCAATTGCATTGACCTCAACCGACGATATTGCCCTGGGGACTGAAATAATTGATACAGGAAAACCGATTCAGGTGCCTGTAGGGAAAAACCTGCCTGGCCGGGTATTTAATGTTTTCGGTGAAACTGTGGACAAAAAAGGGCCGGTGGAAAGCAGAACCTATCGATCTATTCATCAGAAACCTGTCATTTTATCCCGGCAATCTACCAAATCTGAAGTATTTGAAACCGGAATTAAAGCCATTGATGTTATGTCCCCCCTTGAAAAAGGGGGCAAGGCAGGGCTGTTTGGCGGCGCCGGAGTGGGCAAAACGGTTTTAATTATGGAAATGATCAACAACATGGTAGGCAAATATCAGGGAATCAGCCTGTTTTGCGGTATCGGCGAAAGAACCCGGGAAGGGGAGGAACTATATCGTGAGCTTAAAGACGCTGATGTTCTTGATAAGACCATTCTGGTTTTTGGCCAGATGAATGAACCCCCCGGCGCCCGTTTCCGGGTAGGGCATTCTGCGCTTACCATGGCGGAATATTTCAGGGACGACGAAAAACAGGATGTCTTATTGCTGGTTGATAATATTTTTCGGTTCATTCAGGCAGGCATGGAGGTTTCCGGCCTGATGGGGCAACTGCCTTCACGTCTGGGATATCAGCCCACTCTGGGAACTGAACTTTCAGCTTTGGAAGAACGAATCTCCAATACAAAATCAGCTTCAATTACCTCAGTTCAGGCAGTTTATGTTCCAGCCGATGATTTTACTGACCCGGCGGCAGTTCATACCTTTGGCCATCTTTCAGCCAGCGTGGTTTTATCACGGAAACGTGCCAGTGAGGGGCTTTACCCGGCAGTGGATATTCTGGAATCGGATTCCAAGATGCTGGTTCCCAATGTGGTAGGAAAAAAGCATTACGATATCGCCCGGCAGATTAGAAAAACTCTGGCCAGATATGAAGACCTTAAAGATATTATTTCTATGCTGGGCATTGAAGAACTGTCGCAGGAAGACAGAAAGATTGTATATAGAGCCCGGAGGCTGGAAAGGTTCTTTACCCAGCCTTTTTTCGTAACCGAAGAGTTTACGGGGAGGAATGGAAGGTTTGTATCCAGAGAAGACGCCCTGGAGGGCTGTCAGCGTATTTTAAATGATGAGTTCAGTGATTACCCTGAAAAAAAATTATATATGATAGGAAAAATTGACGAGGTTGAAGAGAATGAAGCTTAAAGTTGCGTTACCCACAAAAATACTTCTTGAAGAAAAAGTTAAAAAAGTGAAAGCTGAGGGTGTTGATGGGAATTTTGAATTGTTACCCCGGCATGTAGATTATCTCTCAGCTTTAAAGCCGGGAATTATCGAATTTGAAACCAAAGAAGGAGAAATTGGTTATATAGCTGTCAATGAGGGAATTCTGATAAAAATTGGCAGCCGGGTGCTGGTTTCAACAGAGAATGCTGCTGTGGGAACTGAATTGGGCCATCTGGAGGAAAAAATCAGGGAGGATTATTTGAAAATAGATGATCAGGAAAAGAAAGCCAACACTGCCGTTTATAATATAGAATCAGAAATTTTGAAAAAGTTTGGCAGGTTGGAAAAATATGAGTGATAAGAAAGAACCGCCGGAAAAAATAATAATTGAAAAAGTATTTCGAACCGTAGGCAAAAAAGAAGCCAAAAAAATTGAGGCCGGAAAGAAAAAAGCGAAAAGCCTGTGGTTTGGCCTGGGAATGTTTGGAATGATCGGCTGGTCCATAGCTATTCCAATGTTAATAGGAGTAGTAATTGGAGTCTGGCTGGATGAAAGGTTTCCCGGCAGGTTTTCCTGGACACTAACCCTGCTGTTCATTGGTACTATCCTTGGTTGCTGGAATGCCTGGAGATGGGTACAGAAGGAGATAGGCAATGACTGAAACCGGCACCGGCCACGCCACCATGGTTGTGATACTGGGTTTAATTATTACACTTACCATCTGTATCAGGGCAATTGCCCAAAAACTCAGAATACCTTCACTGGTGGGTTTTATTTTGCTGGGATTATTATTGAAAATTTTGGATAACCAATTTCAGTTTCTTTCAGAAGCTTCAAATGAGATTTTACTCTTCCTGGCCGATGTGGGAATAATAACCTTTCTTTTCAAGGTGGGCCTGGAAAGCGATATTGGAGGTTTACTCAAACAATTCAAAAAAGCAAGCCTGGTATGGGCAGGCGGAGTTATAACTGCAGGGGCGACAGGATTTCTGGTAACTCATTATTTGCTCGATATTAAACTTATAACCAGCACTATTATAGCTACAGCTCTTACTGCCAGCAGTGTTGGGGTAAGTGTATCGGTTTGGAAGGAGAAAGGCCAGCTGAAATCTTCTACCGGAGAATTATTGCTTGACTCTGCCGAGTTAGATGACATTTCCGGCGTAATTTTTATGGCGTTGCTTTTTGCAATAATTCCTCTATTCAGAAATAATCAGAATGCCAATTTGGCTTCAACCCTGGGCAAAACTGCAGGGATAATATTTCTGAAACTATTATTATTTGGAACTTTATGTGCGTTATTCTCATTATATTTCGAAAGGCAGACCACGGAATTCTTCAGAAAAATCGAACCGCCGGCGGAATTGATGCTTCTGGTTCTGGGAGTTGGTTTTATTTTTTCAGCCATAGCAGGTTTTCTGGGCTTTTCTGTGGCCATTGGAGCTTTCTTTGCCGGCCTGGCTTTCAGCAGGGATCCGAAATCTGTAAAAATAGATGCTAATTTTGAATCTATTTATGATCTGTTCAGCCCATTTTTCTTCATAGGCATAGGCTTGAAAACCGATCCAGGTGTATTAACCCAGGCGATAGTGCTGGGGGGAATTCTGGTTCTTGTTGCTTTCATTACCAAGGCATTGGGACATGGCTTGCCGGTTTTATTAACCGGGACACGTGTGCAGGCAACCCTGGTTGGCATCAGCCTGGTTCCCAGAGCCGAAATAACCATGATAATTATGGAGCAGGGAAAAAATATGGGCAATTGGGCGGTTCCGCCTGAAGCTTATGCAGCAATGGTTACGGTAACAATCTTTACATGTATTCTTGCCCCGTTGCTGGTAAGAAAAATGCTGGATAAATGGCCCCAGGGGGAAGAAGGTTGATTCTGTGAATTTATGGATAAAAATTTCAATTTCTATAATTGGCGGTTCATTACTGGCTATGATTTATTTTGGTTTATTATGGAAAACCGTAAGTGAACTGCCAAATTCGAGAAACCCAGGCTTATTAACCCTGGGCAGTTTCGTTTTCAGGATGATTCTGGTTCTGGCAGGATTTTACTTCCTGTCGCTTCTGGGATGGCATCATGTGATAACAAGCCTGGCTTCCTTCACCCTGATGCGGTTCTTGAGTGTTAATAAAATTTATCATAAAAACTGCGATAAACCGGTATTGGAGTAGAATAAAAATTGGATTTAATGAGTTTGAAGGATATATCCCCCGATGGTATTGTTTTCTGGGAATGGGGGCCAGTAAAGTTAAATGCAACCATTGTTTTTACCTGGATTGTAATGGCAATGCTGACACTGGGATCCTGGCTGATAACCAGAAAAATATCCACCAGCGAGAAGATTTCCCGGTGGCATAATTTGCTGGAAGTTATGCTGGAAGCTACCCGAAAGCAAATTCGCGAGGTAAGCCAGGAAGAACCCGATAAATATCTGCCCTTTATTGGAACCCTGTTTATTTTTATTCTGGTTTCCAACCTTCTGGCTTTGGTTCCAGGGTTCATTCCTCCCACAAGTTCATTGTCAACCACTGCAGGGCTTGCCCTGTGTGTATTTGTGGCGGTTCAATACTTTGGAATTTTACAGAAAGGCTTGAAAGGTTATCTTAAAAATTTTATTGAGCCTACCCCCTTTATGCTGCCTTTTAACATAATCGGGGAATTATCCAGGACTCTTGCCCTGGCGATAAGGCTATTTGGTAATATAATGAGCGGCAGTAAAATAGCTGCCATTCTTCTTGCCGTGGCGCCCCTGGTTTTTCCTGTGGTTATGCATGCCCTGGGAATACTTACCGGAGCAATCCAGGCATATATTTTTGCCATTCTGGCTATTGTTTACATCGCTTCGGGAACCAAGGTGAAACGTGATGAATACGAAGAGGCAAAAGAGGAAATAGACTCCCGGGCAGCCGGGGAAAATTCAGTATAATTTTGAAATTGAAAGGAGTTCATATAATGGATGATTCCACCCTTATCGGAATGATATCAATTTTTACTGCGGGAATTACTATCGCAATCGGCGCTGTGGGGCCGGCGCTGGGGGAAGGCCGGGCAGTTGCCCAGGCATTGAGTTCTCTGGCCCAGCAACCCGACGAATCTAACACAATCACCCGGACATTATTCGTGGGGCTGGCCATGATTGAATCCACAGCTATATACTGCTTTGTGGTTTCCATGATTTTAATTTTTTCAAACCCATTCTGGGATCACTTTACAGGAAAGTAGGTGATCTGATTTGCAGATAGACTGGTTTACCATATTTGCCCAGATATTAAACTTTCTCATTCTGATTGCTCTTCTGAAACATTTCTTCTATCAGAAGATAATCGATGCCATGGATGAAAGAGAACAAAAGATTGCCAACAGGCTGGAAGAAGCTGAGTCTAAAAAGGAAAAGGCTGAAGAAAAATTTCAGGAATATAGGAAGAAAGAAAAAGAATTGGACAACCGTAAAGATGCAATAATGAATGAAGCTAAAGACAGCGCTGAAAGCCGGAAGCGTAAATTGCTGGTAGATGCCCGCAGACAGGCCGAGGAACTTCAGAAAAGATGGAAGGAATCTTTAAGAGAAGAAAAAACATCATTTATTGAAGATATCCGCCGGAAGACCGGTTCAGAATTGTATCGGATTGCAAAAAAATCTTTAAAAGAACTGGCTGATGAAGAATTGGAAAACCAGCTGGCCCGGTCCTTTATAAAGCGCCTGGAAAATATCACGGAAGAAAAAAGGGGTGAACTTAGCCAGAGCTTTTCGTCTGGAAAAACAATACAGATTACTACCCGGTTTGAATTATCGGAAACTCACAAAAAGAACCTGAAAGCCAGTATTGGGAAGCTCGCAGATAAAAAGCTGGAGTTCAGGTTTGAAAATTCACCTGAAGTTATCGGGGGCATCGAATTGGTTACAGATGGCAAAGTGGTTGCCTGGAGTATTGAAAAATACCTGGAAGATTTACAGCAATCGATTCAAGCGATTATAGAAGAACAGCTTGAAATGGATGGGGAAGAAAAAGAGAAAGAGCAAAATAATGAGCGAACTGGTAAAAAATGAAGAACAGCAGTGGAATGATTTCAACCGGGAATTCAGGCGGAACCTGGATAAGTTTTTCGATTCTGTCGATTCGGTTTTGCAGGATCATGAGCCGGAAATAAGGTTTTATGAAACCGGCAGGGTAAAATCCCTTGCCCAGGGTGTATGCAAGATTACCGGATTACCTGGTGTAAAATCTAAAGAGTTGGTTCAGTTTGCCGGAGGCGAACTGGGAATAGTTCTTGATTTATCACCCAATGATATAGGTGTTGCCCTGTTCGATGACAGCGACCTTATTAAATCGGGCTCAAAGGTAAAAAGAACCGGCAGGGTTCAGGATACCCCTGTAGGCGAAAACCTTCTGGGAAGGGTTATTGATCCCATGGGCAGGCCGTTGGATGATAAGGGAAAGGTGAAAATACATCAAAGAAGGCCTGTTGAGAAACCTGCACCGGGAGTTATGGAAAGGCTTCCCGTTAAAAATCCCCTTCAGTCAGGCATAAAGGCCATAGATGCCCTGATACCCGTGGGCAGGGGCCAGAGGGAATTAATTGTGGGTGACCGCCAGACCGGGAAGACCGCTATTGCTGTGGATACCATAATAAACCAGAAAGACAAAAATGTAATTTGTATTTATTGCGCCATCGGAAAAAGAAATTCGGCAGTGGCAAAAGTGGTAGATGACCTGAAAAAAAATAATGCCTTTGATTACACAGCTGTAATTGTAGCTACCGGTGATGACCCGCCGGGGCTTCAATTTATGGCTCCCTACGCAGCCACTACCCTGGGTGAGTTTTTTATGGAAAAAGGCAGAGATGTTCTTGTTGTTTATGATGATATAACCCAGCATGCAAGGGCGTATCGTGAACTTTCCCTGTTGCTCAGGCGCCCCCCCGGCAGGGAGGCGTTCCCCGGAGATATTTTTTACATTCATTCACGTATGCTGGAACGCGCCACCCATCTTATTGATGAACTGGGAGGGGGTTCCCTCACTGCCCTGCCTATTGTAGAAACCCAGGAGGGAAACATCTCGGCATACATACCAACAAATCTCATATCAATAACTGACGGCCAGATATATCTTTCCCCGGATCTTTTTCAAAAAGGCGTCCTGCCTGCCATTGATATCGGAGAATCGGTTTCCAGGGTGGGAGGAAAAACCCAACTGCCGGCATACCGCTCGGTTTCCGGCGATTTGAAACTTTCCTACTCTCAGTTTGAAGAGCTGGAGGCCTTTGCGCAATTCGGTGCTCAACTGGAAGAAGAAACCAAACAGACTTTAAGAAGAGGAAGAAGGGTAAGAGAGGTTCTGAAACAGGGCCAATATGTAACCCTTCCCATTATCAGGCAGATTCCTGTATTGGTAGCTGTAACTATGGGGGTTTTTGACGAAATTCCCCTGGAAAAAGTGACTGAAGCTGAAGAAATTGTCCGAAATATCCTGGAAGATGAATTGCTAGAATTGGCTGATAAAATTGAAAATGGAGAGAAGCTGGAGGAAGAAGATCAGCAGAAGATTGCTGCTACAGCAAAAGAAGTATTGAAAAAAAAGTTTGATATAACTTTTGAAAATGAAAACAATAACAGGGATTAAAAATGGAAAGCCTGGAAACTGTAAAAAATCAATTGAATACTGCGAAGGAATTGCATTCCGTGGTAAAAACCATGAAAGCTCTCGCTGCGGTGAGTATCCGCCAGTTTCAGGAAGCTGTGAAATCGTTGAAAGACTATAACCAGGCTGTAAACCTGGGTTTTCAGGCCCTCATTTCAACCAGGCCGATGATGCCCGTCAACCAAGAGTTTCAAACTGGTAAAAGGGCTGGAATTATTTTGTTCGGTTCAGACCATGGTATGTGTGGGCAATTTAATGAAATCATAATATCATTTTTTCAACATAAGCTTGAAGAACTGGACTTAACCCACGATGAAATTGAGCTTATAACTGTGGGAAAAAAAGTGACCGACCGTTGCCGGGGTCTGGGAATGAAAATAAACTCGGTTTTTTCCGTGCCCGGTTCTGCCCCGGCAATTACTTATAAAACCCAGCTTGTAATGCCCCACATAGAAGAATGGTATTCCTTGCAGGATGTAAATACAATATTTCTTGTTCATAATCAATACAGGCAGGGGGCTTCTTTTAAGCCCGAGTTAAACCGGTTGTTGCCCCTGGATGAAACCTGGTTTAAAAAACTGGAAAAAAAACGTTGGCCTACCAATATGATTCCCTTGTACACAATTAACTGGAATAAAATGTTCACCGGGTTGCTAAAACACTATTTATTTGCTTCTTTATATACTGCATTTGCTGACTCCCTTGCAAGTGAACATGCCAGCAGGTTGGCTTCAATGCAGGAGGCGGAAAAAAACATAAAGGAAAGGGTGGAAAACCTGACCGACAAATACCATCAGCAAAGACATATAAATATAACCAATGAACTATTGGACATTGTGTCGGGCTATGAAGCTCTGACTCAATAGATATCGTTTTTTTAGATTTACTGTTTTTTTTCAGCTCTCATCTTTTTTACCGGGGTGGATCATTTTATGGAAATCCATAATTGTGTCAAATTCATTTTCAGTTACCAGGCCGCTTTCAAGGGCAGCTTCTTTTAAAGATAAACCTTCTTTTTCAACCAATTTCGCTATTTTTGCTGAATTATCATAACCAATAACCGGGCACAAGGCAGTTACCGGCATAATGGATTTTTCCAGATTCTTCTTTATCATCCGGAGGCCGGGTTTCAGCCCTTTCAGAAGAAATTCTGTAAAGTTCTGTACGCCATCACTCAGAAGGTTCAGAGAATGAAAAATGTTGTAAATAATCAGGGGTTTGTATGCGTTCATTTCCAGCTGGCCGCCGGCTCCACCCAGAGTAACAGCCAGGTCATTGGCAGTTACCTGTATTGCAATCATTGACAGCACCTCGCAGCGGGTTGGGTTTACTTTTCCCGGCATTATGGAAGAGCCGGGTTCGTTGCGGGGAGGGGAGAGTTCACCAATTCCGCAACGGGGGCCACAGGATAAGAACCTTATATCGTCGGCAATCTTGCCCAGGGAAACCGCCAGGGTTTTCAGGGCACCGCTGAAATTAACAAGTGAGTTATGTGCCCCCTGATGAGCAAATTTATTATTTGAACAAACGAAAGGTAAATCAGTTATTTGTTTTATCTGCTCCACAACTATACTGTCATAGCCACTGAGGGTGTTTATTCCTGTACCAACTGCTGTGCCTCCCAGAGGCAACCTGTAAAGTTCCTTCAGGGCATAGTTAATTAAAGATATGTTTTCGTTAATCATGGTTTCATAACCGGAGAATTCCTGTCCCAGAGAGATGGGGGTGGCATCCTGTAAATGAGTGCGCCCCACCTTGATTATCTCTTTCCATTTTTTTGCCTTATTGGCAAATTCGTTTTTCATTTTTGTCAGGGTTGGAATCAATGAAAAAATAGTTTTTTGAACAACTGCAATATTCATGGCTGATGGGAAGGTGTCGTTGGTTGATTGAGACATATTAACATCGTCGTTGGGGTGAATATTCACATCGGTTCCGGTTTGTTGCCGGTTTAATTCCATAGCCCTGTGGGCAATTACCTCGTTCAGGTTCATATTCAGTTGAGTTCCGCTTCCCGATATCCATACCGTCAAGGGAAAATTTCCCGCAAGTTTTCCGTTAATAATTTCTTCACAAACTGTTATAATCAAGCCTGCTTTGGTGGATGGCAATAATTGAAGTTCCCTGTTGGCGCGGGCTGAAGCCATTTTAACAATAGCATAGGCTTTTATCATTTCTTCAGGAAAAGAATTGCTGCCGATATTAAAATTATCAAGGGCATTCCGGGTCTGGCCACCCCAATAGTTTTTGATGCCTGTTTTTTGCCTGTCTTTGATGGACATATACTAATTCTCCTGTTTTTTTTATTACTTCAATAAGAATAAAGAATGCTCCCGCCGGCAGATAAAAAAACAAGGCAACAACTTCAAAAGGGAGTTGAATGAATTGGAAGAAATTAACAGTTATAATTATTTATAGAAGTGCTGGGGCGTATTAAATAAAAATATAAATATAGCACTGTTAAAAATAGTTAGAGCAAAAAGGAGCGTAGCGGGATTGAATTCAGTATCTGAAAAGTATAATTTTGAATTTTTTGGCCAGGCCCGAATTCCTATTGTTATTATCGATTCCCATAACCAGATAATTTATAGCAATACGGAATTTCAAAATGCTTCCGGTTATTTTTCTGAAGAATTGAAAAGCTTCACTTTCAATATTTTATTGTACAAGAATTTTCAACAGCTGTTCAAAAGCCAGGTTGCAGTATCAATACAGGAAAATTCGGCATGGAATGGCTTTCTGGCTTTCAGAAAGAAGGATAACACCCCATTTCTGGCTTTCTGTTCAGCTTTCTCTATAGAAAATGACAACCAGAACCCTGTTGCATTTGTTTCCAGGGATATTACTCAAGAAATGGCTCAGGGCAACTTTCCGTTTAAAGAATTGCCCGGAGAAAACGAATGTATGCAGTTGTTGAACAAAGATAACAGGGAAACAGAAAATATGATGCAGGAATATCAAGTGCCTTCCAGATCAATGGAAAAACCCAAAGAAGAAGAATCCACCGAGGAAATATGTGTGGTTTCCAATGATATGGAAAAAGTGGTTACAGATATGATACCCGGTGAAACTGTGGATATCAATCAGCTTATATCGGAACTGGAAAGAATGGGGGCAGTTTTTATCAACGAAAAAGTAAACCTTATAACTTTTCCAGGTGGCAAACTTCCCCGGTTGCCTCTGGACCCAGATGCCCTGGAAGATGTCCTTTTTAATTTGATAATAAATGCTTCTGAAGCTATGCCCGATGGAGGGACTCTTACTATAAGAACCGGCATGGAAGAGGCAGGAGGTGAAGAAAACGGCGTGACCCCGGGGAAATATGTAACTTTACAGGTTATGGATTCCGGGCCGGGAATGAAAAGAGATATTTTAAACAGAATTTTCGAGCCGGGTTTTACCACCAAAGGCCACAAAAAAAACCGGGATAAGGGTCTTTGCAGGGTAAAACAAATAGTAGATAGCGCCGGCGGGTTTATAAAAGTTCGAAGTAAACTGAAAATAGGCTCAGTTTTCAAACTTTATTTTCCACTGGTCAGAAAAGTGGAAAAGAACCCCCCCGAAATCCGTAAGGTCGAAGAACCTGCTGAAAAAAAAGAAAAGCCAGTTGAAAAGAAAAAATCGAAATTTGACCTGCCCGGTGGCAGTGAACATATAATGGTTGTTGAGGATGATGGGGTGATCTCCAAGCTGTTAAAGAAATCTCTGGCAATGGCGGGTTACAATGCTTTTTTTGCCTCTACCGGCAAGGAGGCTATGCAGCACTTTATGAACGGCCAGAATGTGCCTGACTTGATAATTGCAGATATGATGCTGCCCGACGTTGACGGTTGGGAGTTGGCTTTAAAATTCAGAAAAATTTCGCCGGGTATAAAAATACTGTTTACCTCCGGCTATGTTAAACGCATAGGTGGTCACAAATTAGAAGACAAAACCGGTATTGATTTTATCAGCAAACCTTTCAATATAAAAGATATCCTGCAGAAAATCCGGACTACCATTGAATCTTAAAAAAAATATATATAGATTTAAAAATTGGGACCTTTTTTAAATGTTTTTTGTTATAGAATACAGAGTATTGTTTGTTTCTATATTATGAATATCTACTCTTTTTTTTATTGCCAGTAAAATATTACTTAAATTAAATTTAGATATATAAAATATATTAGAAGGAAAAATCATATATTGTTATAATGATATAGGGGAGAAAACTTAAAGGGGGAAACAGAATGAATGTTACAAAAATAAAAGAGGAACAGGTTTCTGGTATAACAGACATTATGAAGGCCATGGCTCATCCTATACGGTTAAAAATTCTTTGCCTGTTGAAAAATGGTTCTTTAAATGTTACTCAACTTGAACATAGCCTGGAAATCAATCAGGCGCTGGTTTCACAGCAGTTGAAGATTTTAAGGTTGAACAAACTGGTAATGGTAGAAAGAAAAGGCGGGTATGCCAACTATTCATTATATCCCGATAGAAAGCAAACTATTCTGAAAATAATTAACAATCTTTGCACTTTATTTACGGAGTCCTAAATTTTTTCGTGAGGTAATGTATATTGAAACTCATCATCATCGGAGGCGTAGCAGGTGGCGCCAGCGCTGCCGCCAGGGCACGCCGGATTAACGAAGACGCAGAAATTATTCTTTTTGAACGGGGAAAATATATTTCATTTGCCAATTGCGGGTTACCTTATTATATTGGCGGTGAGATACAGGAACGCAAAAACCTGCTGGTAACCACACCGCAGAAGTTAAGAAGCCGGTTTAATGTAGATGTAAGGATCCTTTCCGAGGTTATCAGAATTGACCCCAAAAACAAAAAAGTAACCGTAAAGAATTTGAAAAACGGAAAGACCTACGATGAAAAATACGATAAACTTATAATCTCTTCCGGCGCCGAACCTTTCAAACCCCCCATCCCCGGTGTTGATCTGGAAAATGTTTTCACATTACGTAACATTCCCGATACCGACAAGATAAAAAAATATGTGGATGATAACACTCCCTGCAGCGCCGTGGTTATCGGGGGCGGTTTTATCGGCCTGGAAATGGCAGAAAACCTGGTTATAAGGGGAGTAAAGGTTACCCTCATAGAAATGCTGGATCAGATTCTGCCTCCGCTGGATTTTGAAATGGCTGCCCTTATTCAGGATCACCTTGTAGATAACGGAGTTGAGCTTCGTTTACAGCAGGCGGTTAAAAAGATTGAAGAGCAGAATGGAAAAACCATGGTTACCACTTCCACCGGAGGTAAAATTGAATGTGATATGGTAATTCTTTCTGCCGGTGTCAGGCCTGAAAATGCCCTGGCAAAAGAAGCGGGTATTAAAATCGGCAGGCGGGGCGGAATTATAGTGGACGATTATCTGCAGACTTCCAACCCCGATATTTATGCTGTCGGCGATGTTATTGAAGTAAAGGATTTTGTAACCGGAGAACCCACCATGATACCTCTGGCAGGCCCCGCAAACAAGCAGGGACGCATAGCTGCCGATAATGTCATGGGTAGAAAGGTTGCCTTTAATGGCACCCAGGGTTCATCTATCGTAAAGGTTGTCGATATGGTGGCAGCTTCCACCGGTGACAGCGAAAAGCAGTTAAAAAAAGCCAATATAAACTACAGGAAAATTTATGTGCATCTGGGATCTCATGCATCTTATTACCCCGGCGCCCAGCAAATGACTATAAAACTTCTTTTTCACCCGGAAGGCGGCAAGGTTCTGGGAGCCCAGATCGTGGGAGTTGCCGGAGTCGATAAGCGAATTGATATTCTGGCTACTGCCATAAGAGCAAACATGACAGTTTTCGACCTCGAAGAACTGGAACTGGCATACGCCCCGCCCTTCTCATCGGCAAAAGATCCGGTGAATATGGCTGGATTTGTAGCTGCAAATATTCTCCGGGGAGATGTGGGCCACATCAACTGGGATCAGATTGAATGCCTGGACAGAGAAAAAAATCAATTCCTTGATGTGAGGGATTTCGAGGAAATTGAACTTTCCGGCAACATACCCGGTTCGGTGACTGTACCTCTCGACCAACTGAGAAACAACCTGGACAAGCTGGATAAAAACAAGAATATCATAACCTACTGCGGAACCGGCCTCAGGAGTTATATCGCCACCCGAATTCTGAGACAGAAAGGGTTCAATGCCAGAAATCTTTCCGGCGGTTATAAAACTTATAGTATGATAAAGGAAAGTTTTCGTGACAAGCCCATGGAAATGTGTGTCAACAACCGGGAAGAGGAAGAACAACCGGTTTTGGCTCAACCAGAAGAACTTGTCAACATTGATGACATTCAGATAGATAAGAAAATTGATGCCACCGGCTTGCAGTGCCCCGGCCCCATTATGAGGCTGAAAGATTCTATCAATGAAATGGAAAATGGGCAAATATTACAGTTGAAGGCTTCGGATCCGGGCTTCAAAAAAGATGCCCAGGCATGGTGCAGAAGTACCGGCAACAGGCTTCTGCATATTGAAACTGAAAAGGGAATTCATACAGCTGTCATAAAAAAAGGTGGCGCTGAAGCTGCCACCGGCGGAACCCCGTTGGCAGGCAAAAAGAAGACCATTATTGTTTTCAGCGATGACCTGGACCGGGCGCTGGCAGCTTTTATTATTGCCAACGGTGCCGCATCCATGGGTAGCGATGTAACTATGTTCTTCACTTTCTGGGGTCTGAATATTCTCAGAAAAGAAAATGCGGAGCCGGTAAAGAAGGATTTGCTGGAAAAAATGTTCGGCGCAATGATGCCCAGAGGCGCGGATAAGTTGACCCTGAGCAAGCTCAATATGATGGGCATGGGAACCAATATGATGAAATATGTTATGAAAAATAAAAATGTTGACAGCCTTCAGCTTCTTATTGAGAACGCCCGTAACAACGGTGTAAGGCTGGTGGCGTGTAATATGACCATGGATATCATGGGAATTAAGAAAGAGGAACTTATTGAAAATGTGGAGGAAGCCGGCGTAGCCAGTTACCTGGAAACAGCGGAAAAATCTCATGTAAACCTTTTTATTTAAGAGAGCGAATCGGAAAAAGTGAACATTTTGAAATTCTACTTTTTCCGATTTTTTTATTGCAAGGAATCATAAAATAGTTCTAGAAAGTTCTAACAAACTTTATAGAAAGAAGGTTGTTTTTATGGCTCATGTTTTTGTTCCGGTGGATATTTTAAAACAGTTTATGCTTCAGGCTTTCAGCAAATCCGGCGTGCCCGAAGAAGATGCCAGAATTGTTACTGATGTGCTTATCAGCTCTGATCTTCGGGGAATTGAATCCCACGGAGTGGGAAGGTTGAAAATGTACCTGGACAGAATCAAGGACAAAGTCCAGTTTCCAGTTACAAAATTTGAAATTATCAGAGAAGCCCCTGGTACAGCGTTGGTTAATGGGAACCATGGAATGGGCCATGTCATAGCCTATAAAGCTATGGAACTGGCAATAAAGAAAGCAAAAAAGGTAGGCATTGGCGCAGTTGCTGTTAAAAACGGCACTCATTTCGGAATTGCGGGTTATTATGCCAACATGGCCATAAAAAATGATATGATCGGTTTTATTGTAACAAATTCCCGGCCTTCAGTAGCCCCCACTTTTGGCAGCCAACCCATGTTTGGCACCAACCCCATAGCATTCGGCGCCCCCACCGACGAGGAATGCCCGTTTCTGCTGGATATGGGGACTCCCATAGTACAAAGGGGCAAAATTGAAGTTTATAACAGAGAGGAAAAGGAACTTCCGCCGGGCTGGGCAATGGACAGCCAGGGTAATGACGTGAGGGATCCTGCAGAGTTAATGCAATTACTGCTTAAGAAAGACGCCTCGCTGCTTCCACTGGGTGGCAAGGGCGAGGTTACCTCGGGTTACAAGGGTTATGGACTGGCGGTTATGGTGGAAATCCTTTCGTCTTCACTGGCTGCGGGGCCCGCACTGCTGGCTTTGTCGGGTTTTGATGAAGACGGAAACAAAACCCATCATTACCTGGGGCATTTCTTTATG
>CAZSLZ010000010.1:0-11151 GCA_964607865.1 uncultured bacterium | reverse complement strand
ATGGTTATTGCCAGTTTCGTAAACGTTAATGAGTTCAAAAAAACCACCGGCCAGATGATGAGAGATTTAAGAAATGCGAAGAAGCTGCCGGGCCAGAAAAGGATATGGACTGCGGGAGAAAAGGAATTTGATAGCGAAAAGGAAGTCCCCCGAACCGGAGTTCCAATAAATGATAATTTGCAAAAAATTATGAAAAATATCAAAGATGAATTGGATATTGATATTGAACTGCCGTTTCTGGCAAAGATATAAGGGAGGATTAATATGTCAAGATATGTGGGCGCTATAGATCAGGGTACCACCAGCACCAGGTTCATTTTATTTGACGCCGATGGAAATATTGTTTCTGTAGGGCAGAAAGAGCATCAGCAGATTTTTCCCCAGCCTGGATGGGTTGAACATGATGCTTCTGAAATATGGACAAATACCCGGAAGGTAATTAACCAAGCTATGGAAAAAAATGGAATAGATTCCGAGGATATCGCTGTCATCGGAATGACCAACCAGAGAGAAACCACGGTTTTATGGGATAGAAATACCGGCGAGCCCCTGTCAAATGCCATAGTCTGGCAGGATACCCGGACTGATAAATTATGCGAACAAATCGGCGGGGAGTTCGGCCCTGATCGTTTCCGTGACAAGACCGGTTTGCCCCTGGCTACATATTTTTCAGGACCTAAAATCAAATGGCTGATTGATTCAGATCCAGAAATAAAAAAAGCTGTGGAAAACCGCACCGCAATGTTTGGCAATATGGATACCTGGGTAATCTGGAATATCACCGGCGGGCCCAGAGGAGGAGTCCATATCACTGATCCTACCAATGCTTCCCGCACCCTGCTGATGAATCTGGAAACCCTGGACTGGGACGAAGAAATTCTCAAAGTTATGGATATCCCCCGGAGTATCCTCCCCGATATCAAGCCTTCTTCTGATGTCTATGGGCTGACTACCGAGGACGGGCCTTTCAAACATAAGATTCCCGTTGGCGGCGACCTGGGAGATCAACAGGCTGCCCTGGTGGGCCAGACCTGCTTTGAAACCGGCGAGGCCAAAAACACCTATGGCACCGGTTGCTTCATGCTTCTTAACACAGGTAACAAGTTCGTTCAGAGCAGAAACGGCCTGTTAACCACTGTAGCATATAAATTCGGGCGGGAAAAACCGGCCTATGCCCTGGAAGGCTCCATTGCAATAGCCGGCGCCCTGGTACAATGGCTGAGAGATAATCTGGGAATAATTGAAGAATCACCGCAAATTGAAGAATTGGCAAAAACCGTGGAGGATAATGGAGGAGTCTATTTTGTGCCAGCTTTTTCCGGCCTGTTCGCTCCTTATTGGAAATCCAACGCACGGGGGGTTATTGCCGGGCTTACCAGGTTTGCCAACAAGGGGCACATTGCCAGGGCAGCCCTGGAAGCCACAGCTTACCAGACCCGTGAAGTTATGGATGCCATGCATAAAGATTCCGGCGTCAGCTTGAAACTTATGAAAGTAGATGGCGGTATGGTGGTAAACGAACTTCTGATGCAATTTCAGGCTGATGTGCTGGGTGTTCCCGTCGTCCGCCCCAAAGTTACAGAAACCACTGCCCTGGGCGCGGCCTATGCTGCCGGGCTGGCAGTTGGGTTCTGGAAAAGCCGGGAGGAACTGAAGAAAAACTGGAGTGTGGATAAGCAATGGAATGCCCTTATAGATGACCAGGAACGAAAAAAGGGTTATTCTAAATGGAAAAAGGCTGTGACCCGTACCTTCGACTGGCTGGAAAAGGAATAGGAAAAATATTTTAAGTGAATTGAATAATCATATCCAACCCAGATTGAGATTGCCACGTATCTGCGGAATATTTCTATCATCTCTAATCTTGGCAGGGGTTTTAGTTACTATATTGTTATCATATAACATTAAATAAAATATAAACATATTTTGTAATTCATTATTTAATTATCAAACAAAAAGGGTCTATCCCAAAAAAGATGGCCCTTTTAAATTTTTATAAAAATTGCAGAAATTGTCATTATATTCCCCTATTCTTAATTGGGGTGGTACAGAGCTCACCACGCATCCTGCGGATGCTCGTGATGACGAATTCTGTGTAGATTTCGTTTTTTTCTTTCAACAATCGTTATAGTTTTTTGGGTCATCTTAATATTTAATAGAGTTAACTCAATGGCTGTTTTTATTCTTCAGCTCCATTTTTCTTCAAAACTTCTATTACTTCTTTATATCCCTTTTTTACAGCAATTGCCAAAGGGGTTTCGTTCTTGTTGTTTTTCAGATTTACATCTGCGCCTTTTTCAATTAAAAGCCTGACAACATCGTCATAGCCATAGTATGAAGCCCAGTGGAGCAGTGTATTTCCATCTTCTGTTCTTGTATTTACATCCAGCCCTTTTCTTATAAGAATTAACACAAGTTCCTTGTTATTTTCAGAAACAGCCCATTCAATGGGTGTCCATTCATTCTCATCTTTGCCATAATTTGCACCGTTCTTTACCAGAATTGCAATGGTTTCCTTGTGCCCCATGGTAACTGCGAAATACAGGGGAGTTAACCCTGTATTGTTCTTGGCATTCACATTTGAGCCTTTTTCAATGAGTAATTTCACAATTTCCACATGTCCGCCGGATGAAGCCAAATGAAGAGGGGTCATGCCCGTATCATTTTTCTTATTTACATCTGCGCCTTTTTCTATCAGCATTTTTACTCTTGACAGATCTCCCAGCGTGGCAGCTTCATGCAGTGATATAGAGCTGGAATAAACAACACTGCAATTACTGAATACTAATATCAGGAAAACTATAACTACTGAAATATTGACAAATAAATGTTGTATTTTCATGTGTTTCTCCTGGTTATTGACTTTAAAAATATATTTTACTCCAGATTATAGATTCCTTCTCTGTCAATCCTCTGTTCAGGGTCAAGTTGACTGAGAGTTTTTGTCATTCTTGCTTTCAGTGTTCATCAGATTTGGATTTTCACCTGTGGTAATTACAGTGATTCTGTGTTAGCGAGAAGTATGGGCTTCCTTATTTCAAGCAGTGTTATTTCCAGGTGAAATAAAAAATAAATATGGTAGGCAAACTCACAGCGAAAAATCAAATAGGCTTCTCGAGCGAGAAGCCTATTTGATTCATTAATAAAAACTAACCGATATTGTCTGAAGAGAATACTGCATTATCTTCCAGCGACATACCCTCAGAAACGTTTGATTTGGAAGGAGTTCCGGTAGGCTTCATAATACCCTGCTGTTCTGCCTGTTCTCCCAGTTTTTCAACCTGTTGTATTTTTATGGAAGCTTCTATCGCCATTTCCAGGCCTTTTCTGAGATGCTCCACATCTTCGTCACGGCCGAATAGACGCATGGTATCCAAAGCTTCCTTCATTTCCTTCAGCCCTTCTTTCAGCAATTCCCTGGTTTCTTCAACCACCTGTTGCTGCTGCGCCGCTCTTTCCTTTTCTTCATCAGGCACTTTGCTCATATCCACGTCGGGAATCTTATCAGCCTGGGCCAGGCCGGTTCTAACCTTGCTTTCCATCCAGTCCAGGGTTTTACTGTATTCCTCAAAGGAAATCATACCGTCACGGACACGGGCGGATTCATTGACCAGTTTTTCCATATGATCGGTCATTACGAATCCTATTTCATCGGGGGTAGCCATCTTTCCTGATTCATCCATGGTGAAACTGGTGGAGATGGTTTCACCGTAACTTACAGGTAATATAGCGCCGCAATTTACACACATTTTGGTGCCAGCTTCGTTCAGGGTGGCGCATTGCACGCAGGCAATCTTTCCTTCCCGTTCGCCGATCTCTTCATATTTTTCCTGTGATTCCTTGAGAAGCTCGGTGGATTCCTTCAATTTATTAATTGCAGCTTCCAGATGAGCTGCATTGTTGTCAGCCATGTACTGGCGAATAAGTTCGCAGGCGTCATCAGAGAGATCCAGCCCTTCAATGGTTTTGGGCAGTTCGTTTACAATTTCTTCATCTTCTATGGGCAGAGTGGAAATCCCCTCCACGTCAATTCTGATGGAATCTATATGTTCCTGGTATTTCTCCAGGTTTTCCTGGAGTAATTCCTTGGGGAAGGTTCCTTCCCTGACACCTTCAATGGTGTTAATAAGCAGGTTGGCATAAGGTGATTCAGTGGGTTTATCCAGAAACATCTCATCATTAAATTTATCGAAACCCTTTTTAATAGCTTCCTGGGATTCCCGGATAATTTCCAGGGCATCGTCCATCATCAATTCGTTATTTGCCTTGGCTGCTTCGTCCAGGTTTTCCAACCCTTTTATGAATCTTTCATATCCTTCCCTTAAACTTTCAATCGCTTCTTTTCCGCGTTCCTTATCATATTTTTCAGTTTCATCTATGAGTTTTTCAAAGAATTGGCCGGCATTGTAAATCATAAACCGGAATTCATCTTCTTTAACTTCACCTTTTTTATAAGAATCAGTGAGTAAAATCAACATGTTTAGAATGGGAAAACTGGTGGGCCCCAACTGCAGAGACTTGGATTCGTAAATGGTGAGAGAATCCAGAATATCACCGGTGGCTTTTATTGCCATATCCATACCTTTTTTTATGCTTTCAGGATTTTTATTTTGAAAAAAGGAATTTATCTCATTCAAAGCGATTTCGTAAGCTTCAAAAGCAGCAAAAACCATGTCGGTTTCATTTTTCATTTGTTCAATATATTCTTCATTCTGCTGGTGAAGTTGCTCCATAAAATCAGCCTGGGCTTTTTCAAGCCCCTGATACATTTCATCTAACAAATCCATTAAAACCCGGGGCTTGGTTTGACCTTCCAACACACCTTGGCACACTTCCAAAAGTTTATTTGTCTGGGGGGAAAGAGTGGGCTTATCCATGCGGTTTCCTCCTGTAATTATATTCTTAACAGTACTATTATACCCGTGTAAGAGAAATCCTCTATAAAGTTTAACCGCAAAAAAAAAGAATTATCGACGAAGACAATTTTTTTGAACAGGGAAATATGAAGTTTTAAATAATATTCAAGGGTGATGAAAACCATTATCAAAATTTTTATAATTTCTATTTGTCTTTTACTGGCCCTGTATCAATTCATTTTTGCAAAGGATGGAATACAGGAAAAATTTCTTCAATGGCAGGATATAGATCGCAGTTTTCTTGTCTATACCCCTTCAAATCTCGAAGAAAAATCCAAACATCCATTGCTTGTTGTCCTTCATGGAGGAGGCTCAAAAGCTGACCACATGCTTCGCTTCACCAACAATGGGGGGTTTATGAGAATAGCCCGGCGTGAAAAATTTATTGTGGTTTATCCCGATGCTGTTAACAACAGCTGGAATGACGGCAGAGCTGTGAATAAAAAATCCGCTCATATAGATGATGTGGGTTTTATTTCAGAATTAATTGATTATATGATAAAGAATTACAATATTGATCCAACAAGGGTTTATGTAACCGGTGTTTCAAACGGGGGTTTCATGTCCTTCAGGTTTGCCTGTGAACGGGGCAGAAAAATTGCTGCCATAGCACCGGTAATTTCTCAGATGAGCGAATACCTGGTTCAGAATACCTCTCCAGAAGTTTCCATGCCGGTTTTGTTAATGAACGGAACCATGGATCCCCTGGTTCCTTATAATGGCGGGCAGGTAATGGTTCTGGGAAAAGCCAGGGGCTCTGTTCTTTCAACAGAGGATTCAATAAACTATTGGGTAAAGCATAACCAGTGCAAAACCAAACCAATTGTTAAAAAACTTCAAGAAAAATCCAAAAAAGATAATTGTTATATTGTAAAACACACTTATACCGGGGGTGAAAATTCATCACAGGTGGTTTTGTATGAAGTTGTGGGAGGAGGCCATACCTGGCCCGGCGGACGGCAGTACCTGCCTGTAAAAATGATTGGCCCGGTAAATAAAGATGCTGATGCAGCTGAACTTATCTGGGATTTCCTGAAAAACTTTCACAATTCACCCAGGTTTTGAATTTAAGTGGGCTGGGAACCCACCCGATCTAAATAGAGATTGCCACGGTTTCTTTAAAATTTCAATGAAAATTTATTCAGAACCAAATAAAAAACCTCCTGCCTTAAAGGCAGGAGGTTTTTTGGTTCCCTTATATTTTGAGTTTAACTCATATTGTTCCCCAATATCAAACCTTAGTATGAAATTAGGGGATTACATACCAGGGAAAATTTGAGTTTTAATTCAAATTAATTAAAACTAGACTTGTGCCGAGTAACAGTCTCGGCAATAAACGGGTCTTCCTTCTTTGGGTACGAAGGGGACCTGAGTCTCTTCTCCGCATTCGGAGCATACGACGGTCGTCATTTTTCTTGCTCTGGAACCACCGTTACGACTTCTTTTTCTGTTCTTTCTGCATTCAGTGCATCTTCTAGGCTCATTCTGAAAGCCTTTTTCCTGATAAAATTCCTGTTCTCCTGAAGTAAAAACAAAGTCTTTTCCACAGTCGACACATTCCAGAGTCTTGTCTGTAAATACCATTATTGTCCACCTTTTGATAATAAAATATTCGTTCTTTTCCAAGGAACACTTTGCAACTTTTGCTAAGTCCCAACCCGGCCGGTGGTTCTTATGAACCTATATAAGAAGGTTCCCGGCAAAATTACTTTCATGTCTTGCTTAGAATTGAATCGATGGGTAATTATAACATCAAACTAAAAAAAAAGCAATCGGAAATTTAAAAAAATTTACATGAATTTTTCAAAAACCTGACGGTTCTTATAACAATACCAATTGAATAAAATAAATTATTTCAGAAGACTACATCATCATCTTCACCAGAAGCCTCGTCCACGTCCTCAAACTGTTTCGACAGCTTATCTCGAGTTAACTCCGGGCTTTCCTCCAGAAAATCTTCCTCATTAATCTCATGCTCTCGGACAACCATTCCCAATTGAGGAGAATCCAGGCCGGGAAGATTCATTCCCCGGTCAACCAGGGGCATGGCAACCTGCTGGCGAACCACCTGTTCAAACTTATCAAACTCTTTCAATTCTTTATCAATATTTTCAAAGTTTTCCCCCACTTTTAATTTTAGAGACATTTCAGAAACAGCAATGCCATCAATATCTTTCCATTTTATTGTTTTAATAATCTTTTTTCCTTTTAAAAATTGAATACCCTGATTATCTAAAATAATTTTATGGTTATAAATTGAAGATGCCCGGATTAAAGCTCCCAGTCCAAAATAACCCAGAATAGCCATGGATATCAAAACAGGGATGAGAAATACAAGAATTACACTGGACAGGGCAAGGGCAATCCCAATCATTACTGCGCCAAATAATAGATACCTGTTTGCAATTTTCCTGTCATAAATAAATATCATAGAAGTTTTCACCTTCCATTCCTGGTATTAAAATACTTTTAACCTGGGGATATTCCTTTTAAAAAACAAAATAACAATATAAAGGAAAGGGAATAAACTGATGTTGGGGAATTTTTTTGTGTTGTTATGAAAAATGATTTTAAAATATATGTCCAGGTTTATGTGGATATTCAAAAAGCTGAGCTTAACAAGCCTTTTACCTATGGTGTCCCTGGTGATATGGCCAACAGCTTGTTTCCGGGTTGCGCTGTAAAAGCTCCTTTCGGCAACAGAACAATTCTGGGGTATGTTACCGATATTTCCCCATTTCCCCCTTCCCTGCCAAAAAATGTAACCATCAAACCCATAATCGAGGTTATCCCTACCAATTCCCTGTGGGACAGGGAAATGGTGGAGCTTGCCGGGTGGATAGAAAGTTACTATGGTACTAACTTTGTTTCCGCTTTAAAAGTTCTGGTACCGGGGCCGGTAAGGGTGCAAAAGGATGGAACACTTCCCGGCATAAAAAAAATAAAAAAAGTTCTGTTAAAAATGGAGAATCCTGAGGAAAAGGTAAAACTGAAGAAGAGAGCTCCAGCGCAATATAAAGTTCTGGAATTCCTGAAGAAAAATCCGGGGGTCATCCCTCTTTCAGAGTTGATAAATGCTACGGGGGCTCCCTATTCATCAATACAGGGCCTGGAAAAGAAAGGTTATGTGGAAGTGTTCCAGGAGTCCCCTCGCCTGAAATATTTTCACCCCTACAGGGCCGGTTCCCAGACTCATTTAAAACTGACCGCCGATCAGCACAAAGTTTATGAAGGGCTGTTGGAATTACTGGAAACAGAAAAAATGAATATTGCCCTTTTACACGGTATCACCGGCAGCGGCAAGACCGAGATATACCTTCAGCTTATCGACCAGGCTCTGAAATCCGGAAAGGAAGCCCTGGTATTGGTTCCGGAAATTTCTCTCACCCCCCAGGCTATTCAACGGTTTAAATCCCGTTTTTCCGAGGAGATTGCCGTGCTGCATTCCCGCATGACTCCCACTGAAAGGCGCCAGATGTGGTGGAATATTAAGAATAAAAAAGTGAGGGTAGTGCTGGGGGCGCGCTCTGCAGTTTTTGCGCCACTGGAAAATATTGGGATTATAGTTGTTGATGAAGAACACGAATCTTCATATAAACAGGAATCCGAACCCCGTTATCATGCCAGGCAGGTGGCAATCAAGCGGGCCATTACCCACGATGCGCTGGTTATTCTGGGCAGCGCCACCCCTTCTCTTGATGCATATTACAGAGTCAGGCAGGGTGTATATCACCTTTTTGAATTGCCACGAAGGGTGGGCCAGAGTAAATTGCCGGATATAATTCCTGTGGATTTGAAAAAAGATTACAAGAGCAAAGATCATGGAATTCTGGGGGAAACCCTTAAAACAGAGATGTCCCGGATAATTGCAAAAGGTGAACAGGCAATCCTGTTTTTGAACCGGCGGGGTTTTTCATCTTTCCTGCTGTGCCTGGAATGCGGAAATGTAATTAAATGCCCTTATTGTGATGTTACCCTGACTTATCATAAAATTGGCAGGGCTCTGAAATGCCATCATTGCGATTACCAGAGGCCTGCTCCCGATATCTGCCCTTTCTGCCGGGGAATAAAAATTGTTACCCCTTCTCATGGAATACAGAAAGTTGAAGAAGAAATAGATCAGCTTTTTCCCGGCATAAAAAAAATCAGAATGGACAGGGATACCACAAAAGGCCGTGATGCCCACAGGTTTCTGCTGGAAAAATTCGCACGCAGAGAAGCATCGGTTTTAATAGGCACGCAAATGATAGCCAAGGGGTTGGATTTCCCCGGAGTAACCCTGGTGGGGGTTATACTTGCAGATATTTCATTGAATATGCCCGATTTTCATTCTCTGGAAAATACCTATCAACTTCTTACCCAGGTGGCAGGCCGGGCAGGCAGAAGAGAAGCGCCGGGCAAGGTTATTATTCAGACCTATAACCCCGGAACTCCGGTAATTAAAGCTGTCCAGCTTCAAAATTATGAAGATTTTTTTAACTGGGAATTATCAAACCGTGAGAAACTTAATTATCCGCCATTTTCTCATTTAATAAATATAATTTTGACTGGAGAAATAAATGAAAGGGTAAGGGATTATGCTTTGCTTCTGGCAGATGTGCTTAGTAACAGGAATTTGAGAAAAAATTTCATCTCGGTATTGGGGCCTGCTCCCTGTCCGCTTTCCAGGGTAAAATCCAGGTATCGCTGGCATTTAATGCTGAAATGCAGGAAAATTCCCCGGGCTGTTGCTATAGTAAGGGCAGTGGTGAAGAAATTTTCTGTTCCTTCAGGAGTAACTTTTTCGATGGATGTGGATCCAATCAGTATAATGTAATTTTGGGAATCACAAGGAAAAATCGGTTGAATATGTCGAACATGGAACATGTAAGGGACAAAAAAGGTTATAAGTTAATTATGTCAAAATAATGAAGTACTTTATCGGGAGGTAAAAAAGAAATGAATAAACGTTCAATTTTATTGATTTTACTTGCCTTTATAATGGCGGTAAATGTGGCCTGGGCTGCGCCCACAGTTTATGTGAATAATGTAAAGATGTATGGGGTTGTGGTGAGGAATGAGCAGGTTTATGTTCCAATGGACAATTTTCTTACCCGGGGTAACTACTACTGGAACCAGGTCGGCAATACCCTGGAAATAACCAATGCCATGGGGACCCGTTCTCCTATAGGCACAGCAGATCAACCTGCCCGCTTTTCATTTAAGGGAAGCTTTTTCTATCCTTCAGTTATGGTGATACAGGGAAGAATTTATGCCACCGCAGAGGATATGGCGAATGGCGTTAACATGAAATCCCGTTACACCGAGAGTTCTGATACTTACGATTTTTACAACACAAATCAGGCTCCTCCTTCCAGAGAGATAACTGAGGAAAAAGAGGGAGATCCCGGAATGAAACCCATAACCAAGGACACAGCCACCACCCCTCATGCTGATATAAAAGAAGGGGAACCTGCCGCCAAGGAAACCAAGGAAGCCAGTGCAGGCGAACAGAAAGTTCAGTATAAGGGAAAAGATATAAAGAATTCTGTTATCAAGCCCAAAAATACATATTTCTTCGAGTGGAGAACCGGAGAGGTCCGGGGCGAAGTTACCTATCAGAATACCTACAAAGAACCCATCCGGCAGATTTCAGTGGAATTCAGAATAATTGACGGTGATGGCAAGGTATTATGGAATACCAAGCATGATGTGGGAGAATTAAAGGCTAATAAAATGAGCAAAAAATTCACCTATTACTGGCTGAACCCTGGCAAATACGACATAAGCGACAGTTCATTTGATTATATCGTAACCTATATGCAGCCTGAATCTTTGGCAGAAAAAGAAGGAAGCAAAAAAGAAACCACAAAGAAGGAAACCAGGGAAGAGGATGAGCCCGAGGCCGATAGTGAAACTGAAATTAAAAAACGTATTGGTTTATAGTTTTAGATTAATCTGATAAAATGAATTGGGGGCAGTAATGTCCCCAATTTTTGAATCATTAGTGTAAAAGAGTAAATTTTACTGTAAACTTTCAAAAAAATGAGAGAAATCAAGTCTCTATAAAAGAAAACCTGGCAGTCAGGATAAATACAGTACAAAAAGCGACTATATTTTAGAAAAAACAGGCAGGTGATAGTATGGCAATTCGTAAGATAAGAACCATTGGAGATCCGGTTCTAAGAAAGAAAAGCAAGAAAATTAAAAGAATAGATCCTCTTGTCGAACAGTTATTGGAGGAGGGGTAAACATT
>CAZSLZ010000009.1:20144-41088 GCA_964607865.1 uncultured bacterium | reverse complement strand
ATAGCTATTTGTTATATAATATTATTAATAGTTATATTTTAGGAATTTTTTCTATTTTTTTAAGGAGAATAAACTATGGAGTTAGTATTTGCTGGATACACTGAAAAGGCAGTTACTGTTCAAGTGGCTGTCAACTGTCCTGTATGCAACGAGTTTTCTCGTCTTGGGGTGGAAAACTGGCCCTATAACAAAATTGTTCCTTTCAGGGAAATATTTGTTGAATGCGAATGCGGGATGATGTTTTATCCGTCGGTTCCCGACTACAGGGCAGAATATTTTCTCAAGGAGTATAACAGTATCATCCGAAGTATATTCAAAAGTGAAACCAAAAAGGGAGAGCGAACCGGTGGCGGCGCAAACAAAAAATTTCGAAAAAAGAAGGCAAAATTCCGTAAAACCTACAGCAGGGAGTTATTTGGAACCTGAGTTATTACATCTCATCTATAAAAAGATCCGGTTCCGGCATTTCCACCTGCCTGCCATTTACAAAAAATCTTAATTGTTTAACATATTTTTCCCATTCTTCCCTGGTGGGGCCTCCCTCACTGGGAATCCTGTCAATAGCTGTTTCCAGAACATAATGATGTTTTTGATCCTTAAAGGTAAAATCCCTGAAGGTTTTCAGCTCAAAATGGAATGTTTTTCCCCTGCCATCCACGGGCAAATAGGTCAGAGCGTCATAGAACAACCTTAAGAACTCATTATTAATTTTCTCGTTATCCAGAGCTTGGGCAATAATTGTAATGGTTGAAGTCGCAGGTTCATAACTACTGGAGAATTTTACATCCATTGGCTTCATTTCTTCATG
Source organism: uncultured bacterium (assembly GCA_964607865.1). Lineage (GTDB taxonomy): Bacteria > Vulcanimicrobiota > JAJTBE01 > JAJTBE01 > CAZSLZ01 > CAZSLZ01. The sequence goes on along the minus strand of CAZSLZ010000009.1, from coordinate 40,280 downwards.
CAGTTTTCTGCAGGCTTCCTCGGCCAACTCAGGAATATTCTTCTGTTCTTCCTTTTCAGATATTACAAATTCCGCCATTTTCCTCACCTCATAAATGAATTCTAAAAATCAAACAGTTATTCCCTCTAAATAGTTCTTCCGACTCCGTCAATAACCTTTATTAAACATTGTCTTTTATTTTTAAACCAATAGGGTTTTTTATTTTTTCTATGGAATAAATTAAAATTGATAGTGTATAAAATAATGAAGCGAAAGCTTCAACAAGGAAAATATCTATGGAGACCCGTGTCAGGGAATTGGCAATAAAATTTAAAAACGGCGATGAATCCTGCTTCAGTGCCCTGGTGGATGAATGCAAGCGAAGATTGTATTCAGCGGTTTACCGTATGACCAGAAACCATCAGACAACTGATGATATGTTACAGGAAACTTTTCTTAAGATTTATACATCTATAGATAAATATGACGAAAAGTATCCTTTTTATCCTTGGTTATACCGTATTGCCATTAATACCACCCTTAACCATATAAAAAGGGAGAAAAAACGGAAAAAGGACAGTTCCCTGGAGGAAGACAGGGAATTAAGGTTCAGGCAATTTGCCGATAAGGATAAATTATTCCACCCTGAGACAGCTTTGAATAGAAAAGAAAGGGACCTGAAGATAATTGAAGCTATGCAGAAGGTATCAGAAACATACCGCGCCGCACTGGTTTTAAGGGTTTTTCAGGGGCTATCCTATAATGAAATCGCCCAGGCGCTCGATTGCAGTATTGGGACAGTTATGTCCAGGCTGAACAGGGCACGAAGCCAGTTGAAAGAATTACTGGCAGATTACTACAACAAGGACACCGTCAAGTAACCAATGGAAGTGTGTTAAATGAATTGCGAAGAATGCAGAAACCTGATAAGCGGATATATTGATGACGAACTTACCCCCGACCAGAAAGAGCAGTTCGAAAGCCATCTTGCCCAATGCCGGGCTTGCTCATCAGAGCTTGAAGAACTTCTGGTTCAGGAGAAATTTTTAATTGAATCCGAAGATTTTCTTCCTGATGAGGTATATTGGGCCGGCTTTGATACCCGCCTTACGGAAAAAATCCAGGGCACAAAACCTGTCAACCCTTTTCTGGTTTTCTTTAACAAGACTTTCCGCAGGGTACGGTGGGTAGCTGTGGCGTTATTAGTATTAATGGCAGTTCTTTCTCCGGTTTTTCTTAACATTTTAGCGCCAAAATCCGAGAAGATTAAAGCACCATCGGTTTCTAGAAAAAACGAAGATATCAGGGAAGATTCATCGAGAGAAATTGCCGGGGAACCGGCGCCTGTCATACCCATGGAGGCCCGGGACGAACCTGAAAAGGAAACTCCTTCTGCCCCTGCAGAAGAGCCAGAACCCGTTAAAAATGAAATTCATTATAAATATGCCCGGCCCCGGCCCGATAAAGAGGCAAGGGCCCCGAAAACTTAGATTTCAGCGGGAAACTCAGACGCAAAACCAACTGCCCCTTCAACAGAGAAGAAAGAAAAAGCCAAAGTCGAGGCCGGAGCTTCTCGAAAAACCACAACATATACGGACAATAAGGATATGAATACAACGGCGAAAGGTTTTTCCACTAGCAGGCCCAGGGAAGAAAAACCAATACATACAAGAGCCCTGGTTGACAAGATAAAGCACAGAAAACCGGACAGGCTGGAAGAAGATCTTTCACCGGAAAGCTCTTATCTCAACCAAAACGTGGGGTCTGAAGTGATGGAGAAAGATTTCAGAAAAACTTATATTGCCCAGTCAAAGGTTTTAATTATCAAGCTAGTCAACCTTGATGAAAACGGCGAAGAACTGGAAATTTTAAGGGAAAGCATCCGGGATGCAAATTTTGTTGAGGTTCTTGAAGGAAAAGAAAACATTCTGGGAAAAGATCCCGAATTAAAAGAGCATATTGAAGTTATGCAGGATGTTACAAACCAGATTCTAACCGTTAAGTCCAATGACCTGGCCAGCGTAAAAAAGAAAGTTTTAGAAAATAACTTATTGGAAAAAACCCTTGAAATGTAAAAGGAAGTTGAAATGAAGAAAGCTGGACATTTATTATTAGCAATATTGTTGATATATTTTCTGATGCCCGGGTTTGCGGTGGGCCAGACTGCCAATTCAGAAAAAAAGTTATATCAGAAGGGGCTGGCGCTTTCAATGCAAACCCAGTGGGAAGAAGCTGTGGTTATGTTCAAAACTCTTCTTCATACTTTTCCAAAGACTAAATACGTGGACGCCAATTATTGGATCGGCCATTCTTATATTGAAATGCAACGTTATCAGGATGGTATTTTCTGGCTGGAAGATTTCGCACGAAGGTATCCGGGGAACAGTTTTGCCGCCCAGGCTCTTTTTGAAATCGGCAATGTTTATGAGAAGCATTACATGAATTACGACAAAGCTCTGGCAGCATACAAGGAAGTAGTTCAATTATATCCTGGCAAGGCTGTATCTCTTAATGCATCCATGAACCAGGCAGAAATCTATGCCCAGCAGAAGATGGATTACCCCCAGGCCCAGGAGCAGTTAAAGCAGTCTAAAACCCTGGGAATCGGCCAGGGGTTGTCACCCAAAAGCCGATTTATAAAGGAAGCTGAATCGAGAATTAATTTTTTAAAGAAAAACAGCGATTACGATTACAAGCCCTTGAGATTATTCACTATGGCACAGAATGCCGCCAGAAAGAATAAACTGACGTCAGCGGAAAAGAATTACAGAATGATAATACAGGCTTATCCTGATTCTAATATTTCCGAGGAAGCCCATTTTGAATTGGTTACCATCCTGTATAAACAGGGAAAAAGTAAAGAAGCAGACACTGAAAGAAAAAAGTTTGCAAGGAAATATCCCAACAGCGTGTATAATGAAATTCTGCCGGCAGATTAATTGATTGTTATGTTATCCCGGCCTTCATTTCTCTTTTTAAGCTTCTCGGGTGAGCCCACTCCGGCAGGAAGAGCCTGAATGGGGTGAAAATCCACATGCCCGGGGGCATAATTCAGTTCATTATTGTTTACAGGCTTTTTGGTGTGATTTGTTTCAATCTTTTCTTCTATTTCTGCAATTTCCGTTGGTAAATCCTGGTTTTCAAGTTTTCTTCTATTAATCTTTTCCAGTTTTTCCTCCTCTATTTTAGGTTTTGGAGGTTTTACAGCAGCCAGGGGCCGTTTTGCTGAGGGGACTCCCCGATGGGTAATTACCTGGGTTTTCATTGTGGATTTATTAAAAATGGCATTGCCCACATAAGCCTTGTTTTCATTTCTTGAAGTGGATACTATTTTTTTTAACTGCTCCTTTTTCACTTCAATATTCTGAACCCTGTAGGCATCCTGTTCCTTTTCTTTCCAGCCGGTTCGAAAAAAAACAAACATAGCTATGATTAAAACTGAAATTAACAAAAAAGCAGGGGAAAGCAGAATTTTCTTCCAGGTTTTTATTACTTCATTTCTGGGAATTTCAACAGTAATCTTGCCGGTATAGTTATTGGGTATTTCGGTTCCGTCAGAATAAGTCAGATGATTACGCAGTTTATTCCTGCTTTCCAGGTTATTCCTGCTTTCCAGTTTATTCCTGCTTTTTAACTGCTCTTCAGCTTCAGCTATTATGTTTTGATAATCTTTCTGAGTCATTTATTCACCTTCATTGGTTTCCCAGGGCAGCGCTGTCAAACAGGGCAATTACCTTTAAATTTCCCGTACAGGGAAATGATTTAGGGGGAATGTTGATTAACTTGGAATCAAACTCATAATCTTTAAGGTATCCGGTGCCATTAGATGATGCACCGCCTGTCCCTACAGCTCCCCGGACATTTTGAATCACTCCGCCAAAAATCCTCAAGGTTCCCCTTTTAACGCCGTCATTATAATCTTTTACATACATGGACCCACTTATAGCCATCAGTGATGCGTGAATTTCAATATCCTCAACCACCCATGGGTCAGTATCAATAACAATATCATTTTCAGATACCAGCCCCAGGACATGTACATTTTCGTCCACATAGGTTACGTCATCTTTAATATTAATATCTTCAGTAGCCCCCAGTGTGTATCGGCCCTTTACCCTGCCTCCTTCAACCTCGAGTTTGCCCTCGACATGAATTAAAAGCCCCTGGTTATCGGGGTCGCTTACCTGATGGCTGGTGTACTGCACCACCTCGGTTTCCTCTTCCTCCCAGTAATAACCGTAATACCATTTTCCATTATACTTGTACCATCCATATTTCTGCACCATCTGGGTTTCAGTTTCCACTCCTGTGGGTTCCAGAATATCCACTGTTCCATCTTCATTGAAGGTTACCTTTACCGGTAAATCGTTATCATCCCCAAAATCTCCATCGCTGTTCATATCCCTGCCCTGATAATGGTTGCTTTCATCAGCTTCTTCATCTATATCCACAATATCATCAGGCAAAGGAATAGGATTCTGGCCACCCCGGAAAACAAAACCGGGGCTGTCATCCAAAGCAACAGGGCTGTAATTATCATAATTGAACTCTTCATCACAATGGTGATACTTACTCCGATCCGATGTCCTGCCCCCACTCCAGTCAGCCTTATAAGTGCGGGTCACCGGGTCAAAGAAACTGTCATACTGCAACCTGTCAAAATAATCATCTATGCTTTCGCCTTCCTGTTTAGGAAGAAAAGAAATAATATTGGCGCTTGTCACTCTGTCAGAAAATTCCGGGTGCCCCCCCATGGTAAAATACCCGTTGGTATGAACCCGCCCCTTAAGTTGATCTCCAGTAACAAACCGGATGGCGTTTCCGTTGGGAAGTTTTTCTTCATTGGTAAAATAAGCAAAGGAAGCAAAAGATTCCTTGGTAACCCAGGCAACCACAGTTCTGGAGGCTCCGTTAAACTCTCCGGTTGATGTCACTTTCCACAACCGGTCGCTGGAAGTGGTATGAAGAGGAGAATTCCAGACATCCACCCGGTATGCCCCTTCAGAATCATCAGCTCCGTTGGCAAAATAATACTGTGTACCATCAGTGCCCCAGTAATCATCCCATCCCAATTCAGACAATGCCCGGGTAACCCCCATTCTTGCCAGGTAATAGCTCCGGGTACTATTTATCTGGTTTCTGATAGAACGGGATTCACTGATGGAAATACTGGTCATACCAAACCCAATGACCGCCAGCACAGCCAGGGTCAGCAGAGTAAGCGCCAAGGCTATTCCTTTTTGTGTTTTCAGTTTTTTAAAGGGCATAAAAATTCCTCATTCCGTCCTCAGAAAAACCGTCATTCTGGATTCGCTGTTGTTGTTATTAATTTCAGTAATAACTTTCACTTCGATCTCATATGAGTTAATAAACTTGAATTTCAATTCCACACTTCCATTTTCCAGGCCGGCAATGGGAGTTTCTGCCTGAGATGCTGAATTTCCCTGCTGATCATAAGTGGTCACCTGTCTTATCACATTGTTATCCAGAACATAATATTTGACCTGAGTGTAATATTGGGGATCGTACCAGTCGAAAGTTTCACTTGAAGGGTCAAAGCTTGCCGGATTTGCGCCATTGAAAACAATAAATGAAACATATCCATCAGCATCACCTACTGTATTCTCGTTGGGATAAAGAACCGCCGTAGCTTCCACCGGAGGGTCAATATAGTAATAACCGGTGGGAGAGTTATAATAGCCCGGATCAGGATTAATCATTGCCTGTCTTAATTCATTGGTAATCGTTTCCATAATCAGCCTGTTAGCCTGATGAGTTGCCAGGTTGCTTTCGTCCAGCCTCATATATTTGGTTCCCATAAAAAGGGTGCTTATCATGCTTAAAAGCAGAAAAGAAAAAGTAAAAATCAGTATAATCATTTCCGCCAGGGTGAACCCCTTATTCTTTCTGGAAAACAATTTCATAAGATTCCCCTTACCGGTTTACCGCGGAAACCAGTTTGTAGAAATGAAAATTTCCCGAACCCTGGGGGGATTCATAGCCAACTTCCACGGTAATAATTTGAATATTATAGTCACCATAGGGGTCGGACTCGCCCCACCAGCGAACAAAGCCATTATCACCCAGTACATCATCTTCATCGGTTTCCGGGTCGTTATAAACAGTATTTTTTGATAATTCTTCAACTCCGGCTATTTCTCCCCTTTCTGACAGTAAAAGGTCCATCCTTTCCTGGGCAAGGTTCATCAATTCAATCTTCCTGTAATTCTCTCTGTTATTTTTCATCACATTGGGAAACAGGGCCATGACCGCAAGTACTCCCACGGTTAGAACGGTAAAAGCGATTAATACTTCAAGCAGAGATATTCCTTTTAAAAATCTTGTCTGTATCATGCAATTGCTCCTAAAAAAACAGTCGATTCGGCACGTTGAAAGTCTTCAAAAAAGATTGAAATATAATGGCCCATGATCATTATAACAGAATAGCGCAGTTATCACATCACCATGTTGAACTAGTTCAATCAGAAGGAATCATGGAAAATCAAAAGGCCGCTCAGTTACCAGAATGGAAGCGGGAGCTTTTTCCATTCCCATTCTTCTCATTTGTATTATGGGGTCAGCGTCATATAATAACACTTCTTCAGTTCCAGAGTCAACCATCCAGATTTGCCCTCCGAAAGAATTCCATGCCATACAACCGGGATCCCTGCCGATTATTTCATCTTCAATTACTTCACCTGTATCTAGATCATACAGGTTGATGTTATCCATAAACGGCCAATTTCATCATCTGCCAGAATATCGGTTATCTGCCAGCCTTTAAAATTACCGTAGCTTTTTCCCTCTTCAATATTTTCATGAAAATTAATCTCAACGACCCGGTTATCAGACAAACCACAAAACAGAAAATTCTGCTGGGCGGGTAGAAACATGGCCCCGGGGCTTTCATACAACCGCAGGGTTTTTATACTGTTTTTATCAATTTCCCTGGTAATTTTTCCAGATTTCCGGTAAGTTTTCAAATTCAACATGGATATGGTTTTACTCTTTTCGCTGGAAATAATTATTTTCTGATAAATATCGCTGTAAACCATATCCACCGGGTCAGAAATTGCAGGAAGAACTTCTACAACGCTGTTGCTTTTCAGATCTACAAGGGAAATGAGGCTGACATCAGGGTGCAGAACCAGCAAATAGTTATCACCGGCAGAAACCAGTTTTTCAGGGCTGCCGGGAATCTTAACTGTATCTATAACAGAGTTATCCCCGGGGTTCACCCTGTAAATTAAGTTTTCACCCTTGTCAGCTATAAGTAACTCATAACGAATCCAATCTTTTTCATTGCTGGTATTTACTTCCTTATCCCACAGATACATCCCTCTCAAATCCGCACCTATTACCCGGCTGTCAAGAACTGACGGGTCCTCTTCCCTTATGGTATAAAGCAGATCTTCACAGGTTACGTAAACCAGGTTTTTATCCTCGGGAGCTTTATATAACTTACTCTGAAAAAAATTGGTAAATAACAAAGAATAAAAGATAAGAATAATTCCCAGAGATTCAAGAAATATTGCCCAATTGCTCTGGGTTTTAACAAAATTGAATAAACTTGACAGGTTTGCTTTTATAATTTCACCCAGGTAAATATTTCGTAATTTAAAACGTTCCTTTTTCCTTTTTTCAATCTCTTCTTCTATCTTCTTATATTTCTCAGGGTTAATTATTTTATCAAGGGCAGTATAAAATAAATACAATTCAGAAAACTGCTTCTGGCCCGGTTCCATGGTATTCATTAATAATTGGGCCAACTGGGGCGAAACCCTTGCTTCTTCAAACTGGGGTTTCAAAGGGTGGGTGGGTTTAATTCCCAGTAATTTTGCAACCAATCCCGACAATTCAGAAATCAGGCTTTCAGTTTTTTCTGAAGGGTTGTCAAATAATTCTTCAATATCATCAACCATAAAAATCTTATAAAAACCGGGCTCGGTCAACCTTACTTCTTTTTCCTGGTTTAACATTATATGGGAAAGAGAAAGATCAAACAAGAAATAGGGATAACCCCTTGATTCCATATTCAGCAGGGTTTCACAGATACTCATCCCTATTTTTACAGCATTTTTTTCGCTCACCCTGGAAATAACTTCCTTGAATTGCTCCAGGTTAATGCCGTCTATATGCTCAATTACAAGAAACTGGCGATAATTTTCCTCAAAATAGTCAAGAATTTTGGGCAGTTTGGTATCTTCCAATTCACGATAACGAGAAATCATCTTCAGAATTCTTTCTTTTTTTTCCAGCAGATTTCCAGGGGAATCTTTTCTGGGAATTATCTCTCTGGCAATCCAGCGTTTTTCAGTTACAGACTTATCCCATACTTCATAGACCCCGCCCCGGGTTCTCCAGAATTCAGTTTTAATTATCTGGTATCTATCTTTTAAAATAGTACCAGGTAAAAGCTCCCTCAATCTTAACTCCAACATCATAATTAATTATAACATAGTAAAATTCAATTTCTACTATAAAAAGAACTAATCCTATTGGCTTATTTAAAAACAGAAAGGAATTAGTATAGTTTTAATAAATATTCATTAGTTATTAATGAAACAAATCTGATATTGGAAGAGGTTTGCATTATGTCAGCAAATTTACCTTACAACGAAAAAGTAATTGAACATTTTACCAACCCCAGAAACATGGGTGAAATAGAAAATGCAGATGGTGTGGGAAATGTGGGCAGCCCTGCCTGCGGCGATGTAATGTCTTTATATATTAAAGTTGACAATGGTATTATTACCGACGCCAAATTTAAAACCTTTGGCTGCGGGGCAGCTATCGCCAGTTCCAGCATGACCACAGAAATGGTAAAAGGAAAAACTCTTGCCAACGCATTGAAAATGACCAATGAACTGGTGGTAAATGAACTGGGAGGGCTTCCCGGCCCCAAGGTTCACTGTTCGGTCATGGCGGAAGATGCCCTTAAAGCTGCGATTAGCGACTATTATGAAAAACACCCCGAGCTGGAAAAACCAGCGGAATTGCAGGAGGATCAATCAACCCATTGTGACGACTGCACCCGTGGCAAAAAAGCCCATTAACTAGCGAGGTTTCTGAGCTCTTTTTAAAATTTCCATCCGTTTTTCCACTTGAGCGAAATCAATGTCAGCATTTAATTCACGGGCCTTGTTTATATACTGGTTTAAATACTCAACCGCCAATTTATTATTTCCCCTGGTTTCATATAGATTAGCCAGGTTGTAGTAAACCTCTATCATATCCGGGGCCAGGGCCTGGGCTCTTTTATATTCCCGCAGGGCGCCATCAAATTTGCCCTGTATTTTCTGAGCTGAACCCAATGCAAGGCGTATCCGGGGATTGTCAGGCGCCAATACCTGTGCCTTTTTAAACAGACTCTCAGCCTGGTTGGGGTGGTTCAGCCTCAGCTCTGCCACTCCCATATTTAAATAAATATCTGCGCTATCAGGCTGATATTCCAGAGCCTTTTCCAGTTGGGCCTTCCCTTTTTCATACTGGCCCTGTTCAATATAGATATGCCCCAGGGCAAGATAACTTTCAGGGTTATTTTCATTCCTTCTGATAGATTCTTCAAAATAAGCTTCAGCCTGGGCATTTTTTTTCTGATTTAAACTAAGTAATCCCAGGTTATAAAAAGACTCCGGGTTTTCAGGCTCTATGCTTTTTGCCTTGTTGAAAAACATTTCAGCTGTTATCGGTTCCTGCTCCATGGCAAGAATCATTCCATGAGAAAGGTTAGCTTCAAAATCTTCAGGCCCAGCTTCCAAAGCTTTCTTTGAATAATCCATGGCCTGAACTATCTTGCCCTGATGATATAAAGAAAGGGCCAGGTAACCCATAATGGAAGGGTTCGAAGGCGAGAGCTCCAGGGCTCTTTCAAAACCCGCCTGAGCCTGCGCATAGTCATCAGACACCATATATATAATACCTTTGAGGTAGTAAAAATCACTATCCGTTCCCCCCAATTCGATGGCATTATTTATATTTCTTAATGCCTCCCCCGGCTTATGGGCTTTCAAATTGATCATAGCCAGGACATAATAAGCCCGGCTGTAATCCTTTATATACCCCATACCTTTTTCAATATCTTCCCGTGCTTCTTTCAAATTGCCCAGCTTCAAGTTTGTGAGTGCCAGATCCACGTGGGCCTGGCCCATTTGAGGCTGAATTTGAATAACTTCCAGAAGTACCACCCTGGCAAGAGCCCAGTCTTCAATATCAATTAACCGCCGTGCCTGTTTGAATTTTTTTTCAGCTTCAACCTGGATGGAGCTGGGCTTTTCATCAAATAATTCCCGGCTATGAACCGAGGTGCAGGCTAAAAGCAGAATAAATAATAACAAATAAATTTTTCTCATAAACACAATCTATTTTTCCTTTTTTTCCCGGACTTTTTCCAGAGATTTTTTAAAATTCTCCAACATTATGTCGGTTCGTGATAACCGATAGGGGTTCTTGTATTTCTTCATGATTTCCCGGATCTTAATTTTCTGTTGCGCAGTCAACTTTCCAGTATCTGCTGAATCTCCCCTCATTCTGGCTATTTCAGAATCAACTTCCAGATTCCATTTCTGCCAGGGAGTCAGATCCTTCTTTTCCAATTTTGCCAATTCAGATAGCACACCGGGTTTCAGGCATTTTATACGCTCGTCGCCTGCCACCTGCTTCAGCGCATCTCCGGTTTCGAACAGAACCTCCCCATTGAAGACACTCAGTTCATCAACTTCACCGTTGGTGAAAACCTCAAAAGTAGTCCCTTTCACCGCAGCAATTGCGTTAGGAGTTTTAACCTCATAAGTGCTGTTTTTATCAAAGGCTTTACTTACATCGTTCCAAATTTTGCCAATAAAAATCTGAATGGCTGACTTCTTTTTTTCCCCTTCTGGCAGAGAAAGCTTAATATGAGTGTTTTCTCCAAGTTTTATAGTGGAACCGTCGCTCAATACCAGCAAACAATAGGTTTGCTCAAGGGTCTTTATCTCGTCACCATTGTTGATAATGTCTTCAACTTCCAGGGTTTTCCATGCCTGTGTGGTTTTCACTTTAGCCAACCCCTCAACCTGCAGAACCAGGGCCTGGCCAGGTTTAATAACACTATTGCCTGCATGCGCAGTGGAAAAAGTAAAACTGAATATTAACAGAATTAAAACCAAGGTTGTAAAGCTGAATTTTCTGACTGACATTTTTCTACCCCCAATTAAATTTATTTTTGTCTGAATTCGTAAACTACCGAATCTTCCCTATCCTGGAATGCAAAATTGATTTTATTTTTTATCATACCACCCAGATGGAAATTTTCCGGTTTATGGTTCCCAGTCTCTACTGGAGTAACAGCCCAATCTTTTCCATTGAAACCAGCCAGGTACAATTTTGCTGAGTCACGGTTTTTTCCTGTCAAATACAGAACCGAAAGGTTATTATCCGATAGAAACCTTACAGAAGTATCTCCCCAGCAATTGGAAGCAACTTTAAAAATTTTCCATTGCTCTGGGTCAATGCTGTCTCCTACGGCAACCTGCAGGTTGCTTTCTCTGTCAATATAGGCTATGGCTATCTCGCCCTTACCGGAAATATCTCCCGATAAACCGCTGTTGTTAATGTCAACTGCATATGGGCCCGCCAGAATGTTTCTCTTCCAGTCGCCGCCTGTTTTTTTTGCCAGTTTTATATAGGTCATTACCGGCGATTCATCCTTTTCCGGGTTCTGCACTTTTTTTCCATCAGTATATACAACAAAAATTTCGCCACCGGGTTTCAGCATAAGTATTGATTCCCCGCCATAGTCACCAAGTTTAACAATTCTGTCCCTTTTCCATTTTCCATCTATTTTCTGGGCATATTTCAAAAAAGAAGTGGTAAAATTATAATAAGAAATGTGGGGAATCGATTGCCGGTCAAAACTCAGCGAGGGGAAGGCCCCGGTATTAAAGTTGAAATCCACTCTTTCCCAACGCCAATATTCATCTTTTTTCCAGGCAAATTTCAGGTCGCCGTTGCTTTTATCGTAATAAGCAATTGATGGAATACTCTCGCCATCAACAGCCAGGCTGCAATCTGCCCCTACATTGCCCAGGCTGTCCACAATATCTACTTCCCATTTATTATTTCTGTAAAATGCAAAATGAAGCTGTCTTCTGGTAAAGTTGTAATAACTGGCCATGTTCAACCCGGAAGGCCTTACAATATAGTTAAGATAACCTCCCAGCCTTTCAGTGCCGTCAATCCAGCCAATATTCCAGGTTTTATCTTTTTGAACCAGCACATTTAAAGACTCATTATCATGAAGCACTATAAGAGGCACATCATTCCGGTTTACCGCCACCCTGGACATATTAAACAGGTATTTAAAGCGGGAAGTTGCCACAGCTTTATTATCCCAATTTGCACCATCATAAACTGCAACTTTCAATTCTTTTTTATTACCGGTTACATAACTTATTATAGGAAAACCATTTTTGAAACTGGCAATAGAAACCTGTTCTGCCTTTTCGCCGCTGACCTTCTCTTCGTTCCATATCCCCGACCCAGGAAGGGTTTCCTTGAAAACATAAATATCGTTATCACAAATATAACTTATCAGGGGAGTATCTTTTTTATCCAGGGCAATATCGAAATCTATGCAATTGTCTGATTGGTTCACCCTGTTTTTGAACCATTCGCCATTCTGAAAAATACCCCGGTTAAGTTGTAACATTCCGGGGTTATTTTCATCAGCAACCTGATAAAATACTGATATTTCACCGTTTTCTGCAGTATGGACCCTGGACTTTTTTCCCGGTTTATCCACCTTGCTTTTTTCCCAATTCAGCTGATTTTTTCTTGCCAGCATGGTTCCGCCGGGTGCCTGGTACGAGATATAAATATTTTTATCATCCTTTACAAAAAGATTATTGAAATGCCCGGAATTTCTGGTATTGTCAACTTCTTCAATAATCCATTCCTCGCCGATTTTTCGTGCAAGTTTCAAATTTTCATCTTCAGAGTAAAAAGTTATATAAGGCGTTTCTGCTTCATCAAACTGTAAACTGCATGTTAAACCATGGCGGGAGACTCCTACAGGCGCCACATTCTCAAAAATCCATTTACCTTTTTCAATTTTAGCAAAAACAAGTTTTTTTGTAGTTAAATTATAATATGCTATAGCTGGAATACCTCTGGGTGAGAAATTAAAAGAAAAAACAGGGTGAATAATTTTAGTCCTGTTTTCAATAACATTAATATTACCATTAATATCAGCCGCCCATGACAGCCGGGGATAAAACAAACAGGTGATTAAAAAAACAAAAATGATAATACAAAATTTGAAACCTTTCATTAACAGCTCCTTAAAGAGAAAAATAAATAGATTGCTTTCATAAAAGCCCGGCGTTGGATATTTTCAAATATTCCCTTAAATATCCTTTCTATGTTGAAATTCTTTTTTCTACCTATACTAAAGTTTAGAAGGAAATAACATCTATTACAGATAATTATAGATATTAAGTAGAGCGTTAAGTAAATTTTTAAAAAGAAGGTTGGCGGCATTGAATCTCTTAATGGACGAAGAACAAATCAGAAAGTCATTTTTTCAGACCTTTATCAAATCAGAAATAATAAGAGAAGTAATCGACGACATTAAGAAAACCCTTTCCATTGAAATAACCGTTGTGGATATCAACGGAAAAGTTGTCCTTCCCCCACAGTTTGAAAAAAGATTAACCAGCGATATAAATGAAGATTTTTATGATTTCATTAAAAATGAAGTTGTTGCTGACGGAAAGATTCTCAAAAACAAAAAGTTTATATTCATCAAACCAGCCAGGATGGGCTATATTATTTCTCCCATATACTCCCGTCAGGAATCGGACTTTCTGGGTTTCCTTATAGGAGGCCCTTACGAAAAGACAGCAGTGAACGACGAAGAAACCAGAGTTTGTGAAAAATACTATAAATTCTGCCGTTTTCTGAATACAAAAAAGGAAACCGTGGTTACAGACCTGGACGAAGTAATGCTGCAAACCGTTACCAAGTCCATCGATTCCTACGGAAGACTGCTTGCTTTGCTTTATGAAGAAAAACTTACTGTACAAAAGAACCTGGGGCGCTTGACCGGCTTGTATGAAATAAGTACTTCAATAATCAGAACACTGGACATGCAGAAAGTGCTCCAGCTTGTTCTGGATAAAGCCATCGAATTGTTAAGCGCTGAAAACGGCGCACTGTTTCTTCTTGACGAGGAAGAAAGGAATTTACGGATTTTTGTATCCTACGGGCTTGATGATGACTTCGTAAGAAATACCACAATTAAAGTGGGCGAATCTCTGATAGGCCAGGTGGCAAGGGAAGGCAAACCCAAACTTTTATTAAAAGGTGTTGCCGACACAATTTCAGGAAAACAACCCGATACCAGGCATCTCCAATCCTCCATGTCGGTTCCCCTCAAATCAAAAGGTGAAGTAATCGGAGTCTTAAATATTGGCGGAAACCGGAATAACGGCAACTTTACCACCGAAGACCTGGACCTTTTGCAGGCCCTGGGAGCCAACGCAGCAGCAGCTATTGCTAATGCACGTTTATATAACCAGGTACAGGGAAAAGTCCGGGAACTGAGCGCTCTGTTTGAACTGGGTAAAATCATGGTATCCACCCTGGACAGAAAAGAAGTACTGACCAAGGTTCTCGCTAACGCAATCCGGCTTCTTCATGCCGAGGATGGCTCACTGATGCTTCTTGATCAGGAAAGAGAGATTCTTGAAATTGAAGTGGCTCACGGATTGCCTGAAAGCGTGGTAAAGGAAACCAGAATTCCCCTGGGGGAAGGTATTGCAGGCAAGGTTGCCCTGGAAGGAAAGCCCCGGTTACTGAAAAAAGGTATCAAAGATGCTGAATCCAAAACTGATGTGAAAGCTGTGGAAATTCCATCAGCCCTATCGGTGCCCCTTCGTTTTCACACAAAAATAATTGGCGTTCTTAATGTAAAGGGCAAAAAAGCCTACGATCCCACTTCCGGCGACAATTTCACCAAGTCGGACCTTGATATTTTAACAATGCTGGCCAGCCAGGCTGCAATTGCAATTGAAAACGCCGAATTGCACAAAAGCCTGGAGGATTTATTTGTAAATTCAATTAAAGCCCTGGCCAATGCAATTGAAGCCAGGGACCCATATACCAGAGGCCATTCCGAGCGGGTTACCGAGTATTCAATTAAAATTGCCAATTACATGAATCTACCCAACGACGAAATCAAAAAAATCAGGTATGCAGCATTGCTCCACGATATTGGTAAAATCAACATTAAAGAGGAAATTCTCAACAAACCCGGCCGTCTCACCGATGAAGAATTCCAGATTATGCACAACCACCCTACCCTGGGTGTAAAAATAATGGAACCGGTGAAAGAGTTCAAAGATATTTTGCCATATATGTATCATCACCATGAAAGATACGGAGCCGGTGGTTACCCCGACGGCGTTCACGGAGAACAAATTCCCCTGCCGGCAAGAATACTGGCAGTGGCTGACTCATTCGACGCCATGACCACTGACCGGCCCTATAGAAACGCATTACCCCTTCAGGTTGCTCTCAATGAGTTAATCAAGAACTCCGGCACCCAATTCGACCCCCGGGTGGTAAAAGTTTTCATGGAAATAATTGAAAAAGAAAAAAGATGGGTTCTTGATCTTATGGATTCTCAACGAGCATACAAGGAAGATTACTGCGAGGATTAAATAATAAAACCAGAAAAAAAAGCTGCCCCATAAAGGCAGCTTCTTTGTTTTGCATTGAATAATTATAATTTTGTCATCACGAAAAGCGCCAAGCGACGTGCCCATTAAGAATGGGGGAATCAATCGTTGATAATTGCAAATTTCTTATTCTTTTAGAAAACTTTAAAAGGAGCCATCCTTTTTGGGACAGCCCGTTTTTTATTCCAGAAAATCACTTGAAACTTTATTTTCATCAAATTTATAATCATATTCTTTTAATTCAGTTTTCCTTCTGGTGGCCATCAGCCACAATATCCAAATTCCCAGCCCAATGCATATGAGCATGGTTACAATTGCCAGAAATTTACTGAATGCAGATATCTGTGCATAATATTTCAAAACGTGGAATTTCTTAAAGATATACCGCCAGTCGTGTATGGGGCTTCCAAAACCCAGGCTTAAAAGCGGCAACTTCTGCACCCAGGCATCATACTGGTATGTTGAAACATAGAAGAAATTGGTTGACAACCAACCAAAACACATGACCATTGAAAAATAATCTCTTAACTTTATGAAATTATACATTCCGTAAATTGGCAGGGCAAGCTGAAAAAGTGTGCCCGAAATAACATGAATAAATTGCCCCAGAGGAATAGTCACCACATGGCCAAATTCATGAATCCCCAGGTTTATCCCCCCGAAAATACTGTTATATAAAGGGTCCTGCAAATGCCTTGCAAAAATGTAAAGAAAAAAAAGCAGAAAGGGCAGGCGTACCCACCAATTTTTGCCCACACTCCATTCTTCAATTTCATTTTTCAACGCTAAAAAAAAGTTTTTCACAGCTTGCCCGGTTTATTCCTCAATAAGGTTTAATTTTCTGATTTCGTCAACCAGTTTATTTTTTGTTATTGGTTTTACCAGGTACGAAGTTGCTCCGCTTTTATACAGGGCTTCAATAATATTTTTAGGGTCATCCAAAGCTGTGGTCATAATAATTTTTGCTTCATTGTCGGGTTTCACCCCGTGCTCTTTTTCCAGGCCTCTCATTTTAACCAGAGCTTCCTGGCCGTCCATATTAGGCATTCTTATATCAAGACAAACCAGATCAAAACCATTGTTATCTGTCAATTCCTTTTGAAAAGCTTCTATTGCTTCCTTCCCATCCAGGGCCGTTTCACAATGGCCGTACGGAGAAAGTATCCGGTTCATGAGGGTTCTGCTGGCATAATCATCTTCAACAATAAGAGTCTTCATAAAATCCTCCCCGATTTTTCTATTCTTATATTATATTATAAAACTCCAGTTTGAATCCTTCAATTATTTGGGTTTAACTGTTTTTTTTAATGCAGGAGCAATTAAAACAGTGGGGAATATAATATAATATTAACTTGCCTTTGGAGGTAAAAATGGCAGAAGAAGTAGAACAAACTCTTTTACACAAAGCAGCAGCCCGGGGACAACTAGATATTGCCATGGAATTAATAAGCAATAAAGCCGAGATAAACAGTAAAGATATATTTGGCCTGACCCCCCTCCATTGCGCAGCGTCCGAGGGACAAACCGAGGTGGCCCGACTGTTAATAGAAAACAAGGCAGAATTAAACATTGCAGATGAAATGAGCAGTTTCACCCCCCTGCATCTGGCAACCCAGCAGGGAAGAAAAGCTATGGTATCATTACTGTTGGAAAACGGCGCCGACGTGAATGCCAGAGATGCTTATGGGTTGACCCCACTGCATTGGGCAGCCGACAAGGGAGAAATAGAAATAGAAAAAATCCTGCTGACACATAAAGCTGACGTTAATGCTGAAAATGCTTACGGTTTGACTCCCCTGCAAGTGGCAAACTTAAGAAAATCAAAAGAAGCTGCAGAAATACTTAAAGAGTTTGGAGCTTCAAATTAGAGAAAACAGGAAGAATAATGATCGAATCCAAAGAATTGAAAAACTTAGAGTACTTTGAAGACCTTGATGATGAATTTATGAATAAAACTGCTTCATTGTTTGTGGAAAAGAATGTGAAAAAAAACACAACCTTGTTATTTGAAGGTATGTTAAACCCACACGACAATTATAGAGGTTTTATTGTAGTAAAAAAAGGAAAACTGAAAGTCTTTAAAACATCTGACGATGGCAGAGAATATATATTTTACTGGATTAGGCCAGGAGAAATTTTCTGTTATATGAAATTTTTTGAAAACAACCCCCCGAAATTGTCAGTTGCAGCAGCTGAGAAATCCACTGTTTATTTCCTTAAGGAAACCGATGTAAAGGAGTTAATTCAGGAATCACCCAGTTTCGGTTTCAACATATTTCGCAGTTATGCCAATCGCACCACAAAATACATCGAAACTGTAGGTGATTTGGCGTTTAAGAACGTTCCTGAAAGGCTGGCTAAAGTATTATTGGAAGTGCTGCAAAAAGAAGGTATTAAGAAAGATGACCGTTATATTTTAAAGAGAGATATTACCCTTTATGACCTGGCATCCATGGTGGGAACAGTCAGGGAAGTGGTTACCCGATCGCTTCATAAGTTTGAAAAAGACGGAATATTGAAAATAGACAGAAAGAAACTGGAAGTAATAGACCTGGAGCAACTGCAGGAGATTGCCGGCCTGCCTGAGGTTAAGATTTAACATTTTTATCCAGATGTTCTGAGATTTTGTCCAGAAGCGTTTTTCTGGTAACAGGTTTTGACAGATAATCATCACAGCCCTGTGCCATTAACTTATCCCTGTCACCTTTCATAGCATAAGCAGTCAGCGCAATTATGGGAATATTAATATAATCCGGGTTGGCTTTTAATATTTTTGTTACTTTATCCCCTTCCATATCCGGCAACCTGATGTCCATCAGTATTAAATCAAATTGAACCTCCCCACATATTTCCAATGCCTTTTCACCGGTGGAAACCAATGTTAAATCGTAATTATTATTTTTCAAATAAGTTTCAATTAAAGTCTGGTTTACGGGTTCATCCTCAACTACCAGGATCTTGGGAAGATAAACCTCAATTTTTTGACTTTCACCCCCTTTAGTTATATCAGCTTCTTCTAATTTTATTTCCGATGGTTCACTGCAGGGTTCACCAATGTGGCACTCTTCCGCTACGTTTAAAGGGAAATTGATTGTAAAAGTCGTCCCCCTGCCTGTTTCACTTTCCACCTTGATGGCCCCGTTCATTAAATCCAGGATTTTTCTGGTGATAGCCAGGCCCAGGCCGGTTCCTTCGTATTTATCTCTGATTTTTTTATTCCCCCTGTCAAAGGGCTCAAAAATGGTTAAAAGCCGATCGGGAGGAATTCCGATTCCCGTATCCTTGACAGAAATTGAAAGATTAAACAAACCTTTTTCTGGCTTTGCAGTATGTAAACTATAAACTGATATGGTAATCCCCCCTTCGTCGGTATATTTAACCGCGTTGGAAATTACATTTAAAAGTACCTGCCTTATATATTTCTGGTCACCAAAGAAGAATTTTGGTATATTAGAATCTACTAATGTGTTGCAATATATACTTTTGTCTTTAATTTTTGGTTTTAACAGTGCTATGGTTTCCCTGAGTAAATCCCGGATATCAAAAGAGGAAATATCAAACTCAATCTGGCCGGACTCCACTTTGGAAAGATCTAATATGTCATTTATAAGGGTCAACAGATGCTGGGCGCTGTTGTTGATAAACCGGACACATTCCTGTTCCTGGCCGGGCAAACTGGCTTCGCTTAACAAACTGGAAAAACCGATGATGGAATTCATAGGGGTGCGAATTTCATGGCTCATATTTGCCAGAAATTCGCTTTTTATATTATTTGCCATCTCAGCTTCCTTTTTGGCTTTTATAGCCTCATTCAAAGCCTGCTCGGCCTGTTTCTTTGCCCTGACCAACTCAGTAACATTAGTAAAGTTTAATATAGCCCCCTGGTATACCTCATCTTTATATATAGGTTTAATTCTCAGAATCAGTTCATACTGCCCCACATTAAATTGAGAAATATAAGGCTCCGCCCTGGGTTCATTCTTGAATGAATTTAAAATTTGAATCAACTCATCAATTAATTTATCTCTTTGAAGTTTGGAACCAAAATTCGTGAAGATCGTGGGGGGGGCTCCCAGTTTTATGTCTTCCAATCTCTTACCCAGATAATATTCCCTGGGTTTTTTCATAAATTTGCAGAAATATTCGTTTATTTCCTGAAAAACATTGTCTTTATCAAAATAGAGCAAACCTTCTTCCATATTCTCCAGAATTGCTGAAAATTTCACATTTTCATCCTGCAGGGCCTGTTCGTTTTTCTTCTGTTGGGTCATATCAAAAGAAAGGCCTACAATTTTTGTGGGTTTGCCCTTTTCATCTTTTTCTATAGCTTTTGCCCTGGTTCGAATCCATAATAATTCATTGTTATTGGAAAGATACGAATAAGTATAATCGAATATTGGCTTATTTCCTTCAAGAAAACTTTTTAACCCAAAAGAAA
>CAZSLZ010000009.1:0-20134 GCA_964607865.1 uncultured bacterium | reverse complement strand
CGTTGGTTTTCCGGTAATTGCTTTACCCACCAATTAAAAATATCTTTATCATTCAAAGTGATTTGTTCCCGAAGCATCCCGTGGATTAAAAGCCAGCTGTCACTAATAAGAACTGAACTGAAATCGGAAGTAAATTCATAATAACCAGCCTGGCTTGCTTCAATTGCCACCCTTAACCTGGCTTCTTTCTCCCTGAAAAGCTTCAATGAGTTTTTCTTTTCTGTCATATCCTCTATAATAAAAAAATACGCCGGTTCGGCCTGTTCCTTTACAGATAACCTGGAAACCAACACCGGAAAACACTTTTCTTCCTTTTTAATTCCAATGGTTTCAATAAAATGAAACTGCTGTTTCTCAGGAATTGAAGTGAAAAGCTCGGGAATTTTCTTTAAAACCAACTCATCGTAATCATACCCGAAAAGTTCCATACCTTTCTTATTGGCATCTATAACAGCCATATCCTTATCAGCACATAAAATTGCATGAGGGGCATTTTCCAGAACGGTTCTGAAATAATCTAATAAATGAGTTACTTTCTTTTCCAGCTTTTTTCTCTGGGAAATTGCAGTACATAAGCAATCAATTATATACCTGGAATCCTTATTCTTCTCTTTTGCAAAAATTGATAACCAGATAGGGCGCCCTTCTTTATCCAACAGCTCAGCTTCAAAATTTTCTATTTTCTTTTCAGTCCCCATCTTTTGTTTAAACCGCAAATACAATTGAGAGTCAGCAAAAAGGTTTTGAAGATTCATTCCTTTCATTTCTTCCGGTTTGTATTGCAGAAGAGTATTACAGAAAGGTGATGTCAGCAGAATTTTTCCATTTTCATCAATACGGATGAATAGTTCCTGAATTTCTTCAAGAAGTTCACAAAAGTCAGAATCAGGTTGTAGAAAATTATTATCGTTCATTAATTCCTCATAAAAAAAGATTATTGTAACTTAAAAACTTGCAGGAATAATCCTTCAATCCCCTTTAAACTACAGAGTTTTCTTATATTTTCTTAACAGGTAAAGAAAGAAGGGGGCGCCCAGAATCGCGGTAAGAATTCCCACGGGAATTTCCCTGGGGGCAAAAGCTGAACGGGCAAAGGTATCTACCCAGACCATAAATATAGCCCCAATAAGAATCGAAGCTGGGAAAAGAATTCTGTGGTCGGCACCCAGAATTATTCTAGCAATATGGGGAATCATAAGCCCAACAAATCCTATCAGGCCTGAAAGGGAAACTGCAGCTGCGGTGACCAGGGATGCAAAAATTATAATTGCAATTTTTGTGTATTCCACGTCAACACCCAGGTGTTTGGCAGTTTTATCACCCAGAGTTAAAACATTCAGGGGGTGTGCAAAATACATGAGGCCGAAAATTCCTATAGCCAAATAAATTACAAGCATTAACAGCCCTGCCCAGCCTGTATTCTGGGTGGATCCCATAAGCCAGAATACAATTTCCTGCAAGCTTTTGCCTGCTATTGTAAGAAGAAAAGAAACCATAGCCCATAGAAAGGAGCCCACCACAACCCCTGCCAGCAGAAAAGTTTCCACTGGTACCCTGCCGTGAATAATGGAGAGGCGATAAATTCCATACATGGCAACAACAGAGCCAGCAAAAGCAAATAGAGAAATAGCTGATAAGCCCAGAAAATGGCCCCGGAAATTGAAAACAATAGCTATAACCCCGCCCACCGCAGCGCCAGCTGAAGTGCCCACAATGTAAGGGTCAGCCAGGGGATTTCTAAGTAGGCCCTGAAAGGCCGCCCCTGAAAGTGCCAGTGCCGCTCCCACCATTGCTGCAAGAAGAACCCGGGGTAACCGGAGGTCCCATACTATTGTGGTTATGGGTGTTTCAATGATTTCTTTCTGAGAAAGTTTGTCGAAAATTACCTTATTTATTTCATCATGGGGTATATTGCCGGATGCGCCCAGATGAACACAACCCCATACAGAAACCCCGAGAACAAACAGTAATATGGAAAAAATTAAAATCAATTTTTTTTTCAAATTTTTGCCTCAGTCAGAAATATTGTTGGTAAGTATTCTATCAGGATAAAAAATATTGTACAAAATCTTCGCCCCCTCAAACAACCGCATGGTGGGGCGTACCAGAATATCGGGGTTTACGTAATAAACCCTGTTGTTACGTACTGCTTTGAGGTTTTTCCATACAGGCTTTTTCTGGAAATCATCCACAGTAGATGTGGTAAGAATAATTATATCAGGATTTCCAACCAGTAAAGACTCCGGGTTAATCTGGGGATATCCCCGCATATCCGAAAATAAATTTTTCCCTCCTGCGTTGGTAACTACATGGTTTATAAACGTATCACTTCCTGCAGTCATTAATGGCTGATTCCATATCTCAATAAATATAGTGGGCCTTCTGCTGTAATCAACCCCCTTTAAGCATTGGGCAATCATTCCGAGCCGGGCTTGAAGTTCCTGTATTTCCCGTTTTCCATGTTCCTTTTGACCTAAAGCACAGGATATAATCTCAATGCTTTTAAGGAAGTTTTTATAATTATCAGATCGAACCACCAGAACCGGCAGTTTCAATTTCTTCAGTTTTTTTATTTCCCCCGGCCGCAGGGTGTCTTCCAGAATGACCAGATCCGGCTCCAGGGTAACAATTTTTTCATAATTCAGGAAGAGGCCGCCCACGCTGATTTTTGACTTGGCATTTTCGGGGTAATTACTTTCATCAGTAATAGCTAACAGACGGCCTCCGCCATTCAGACCATATATAATCTCGGTGGTACTGGGCGCCAATGAGATAATTCTTTGAGGGGGTTTTTCAAAACACAATTCATTTCCATGAAAATCCTCTACTATATAAGTTTTTGCTGATACTCCTGAAGTACATACCAAAATTACGCATAAACAAAAAAACAAATATGTAATTCTGGATTTTCCCATACTCTCCCCTTTATTCTTCAAGAACGAAAATTTCCTGAGGCAGGCCAACTTTCAAATATGAAAATATGCCGGGAATATTGATTTCTTCGGTTTTAAACTCCACCTGCTCCCCCTTTAAATACGTTTCGTTACCCAGGGTCTGGTTCAAACCATTTAAAATTATAGCTTCTTCTTCGGATTCACATTCATAAACAAACCAGTCGGGCCTGGTAGGGTTGAAGCTTAAATTTCGCTTGCCTTCCTTGTGTTTTTCCAGAATACGCTCATCAAACTCTTTGAGAACTTTCAGCCCGTCAATCAGAAAGTTTGATTTTTCAAACACTCTTTTTGTTGATTTGAAACCGGTTACTCCCACCAGGTTCTCACCAAGAATTACCAGGTCAAAAATCAAGGTGTTTTTTGGCCCGTGGGGCCCGAAAGATTTAAAATCCATAATTAATTGAATGGAGCTGGAAAGGTTGTTGGCATCGAGCAAAGGTTCAAACCAGCCTATAATTGACTGGTTTTGCCGACAACTTTCAAGTTGTCTTTCCAGGCTTAAAAAATATTCGTAATTTCCCTGGGTTTTGTATTTTTCCAGGTTTATTTCTATATTCCGGTAATCCTGAAGCGAGGTGTTTAAAATTTCTCTTTTAGATGTGGTCTGTTCAAGTTGTAGAACCTTCTGTTTATAATAGGTGTGCAGTTTATCCAGTTCATTCCTTTTTCTTCCAGAGATCAGCATTTTTATTTTATATTTACTGGCCTCCGAATCTATCCACCGATCTACTTCTATGCAATACCAGTATTTAAGAAGATTTGTCAGATCATCCAGGGTATGAAGGCTTACCTCCATCATATTTTCTTTCTTATTCTGCTGTTTCCAGAACATTTTTTCCTCCCAAAAAAAACACCTCTCCCGGTATGGGTAGAGGTCGTTGATGCCTCGGACCCTTTCCCGGGGACCTTTTGCAAGATTTTCAGTTACAAGGTATCCTGGCTCGTGGGTCAAAGCTTGCCGATCCCTTCCCATCTTCAACAGACAGTGGTTTTTATCGGGCCGCTATCCACATACAGTGGCGGGAACCGCACCGGCTTTCATACCGGTTTCCCTTGTAAAGGAAATATTCCTGATTATCAAGTAAATTAATTATAACCTAAACCATTAAATAGTTCAAGTTCCAATTTCTATTCCAATTGAATTATTCCGCTTTCCTTTCTTCTATCTTTAACATAGATACTGCCTTTAAACTTTTTCGCATATTTTTTCAGCTCCGCAGCTATTTGTGCCACCTCGCCATGGTGGGAATTCTTTCGTTGTTCGCTGGAAACAACGGCAATAGACACACTCATTAAAGGATACTC
This sequence comes from uncultured bacterium, assembly GCA_964607865.1. GTDB lineage: Bacteria > Vulcanimicrobiota > JAJTBE01 > JAJTBE01 > CAZSLZ01 > CAZSLZ01. The sequence goes on along the minus strand of CAZSLZ010000009.1, from coordinate 15,875 downwards.
CCGCATTATTCCCTGGCGATCCAGGCAGCGGAAAAAGCCTTTTTCCTGATCTTTTTCGTTATAAAAACCCGGAACCATACCATCGAACTTTTCGATAATATCTTCACAAATGCCATCTGCCCTGTCAGGCCGGGCAATATAAATGAAATCGTCACCGCCCACATGCCCTACAAAATCGTCGCTGGTGCGGTGATGCAAATAAGCTTCTATCAGAATTCGGGAAACCGCCTTTATGACTTTATCTCCCAATTCGAAACCGTACCTGTCATTATAAGATTTAAAATTGTCCAGATCCAGGTAACAGACTGCATAGGGAATCTGATTTTTAATACGCCGGCTGATTTCATACTGAATTGCAATGTTGCCAGGAAGTCCTGATAGGGGGTTGGCATTCAGTGACTGTTTGGATCTTCGCATAATGGTCTTGATGCGGGCGCCCAGTTCTCTTAAATCGAAAGGCTTCGCCAGGTAATCATCGGCGCCCAGGGAAAGCCCCAGCACTTTATCTTCAATATTACTCTTGCCGGTAACCAGAATAATGGGTATATTTTCTGTTATGAAGGTAGATTTCAGCTGCTTGCAAATATCCAGGCCGTTAATACCGGGAATCATAATATCGAGGATTATTATATCGGGGTGGAGGTTGTAAGTAAGATCGAATATATTATTACCATCAGTCCGGGTTATTACATTGTATTTCTGTTTTTCCAGGTATTTCTTTATCAGCTTCAAGGTAATTGGGTCATCTTCTATAATAAGTATATTTTTTTCCTCTTCATCACCGAATTCGGAAATTTGCATCTTAACAGATTCTATTTTTTCAAGATTAACATCTTGGTTTTCCAAAGAATTTTGCTCCCTTTTTAAAGTAGAAGATGACATACTTTTCCCTCATCTGCTTTCTTTTTATATTTATATCTTAAAAAAAATTATCCTACTTGACAATTCCTTATTCTTTGTTTTTCTAAATTTCATTTTGCACATTTATAATGAAGGACTTTTACCAGGCACTAAAGAAAACTTCATGTATCCATAACTTGACATTTAAAGGCGGGAGAATATTTATGAAAAAGAATAAACAACTTACAAGATTTTTCTTGTTTGCTTTTATTTTCCTTATGTTATTCGCCCTGGTTTCCCCGGATGCTTTTCCCCGGGCAGGCGGCGGACATAAGTTTAAATCAACCCGAACAAAAAAATCCTCTTCATCCTCATCTTCAACCTCTTCTTCCAGCAGAAGCCGGGGCGGAAGATCGAGAAGTGATAGAAGCCGGGACAGCAGAAGCCGGGACAGCAGAAGCAGAGACCGTGATTACTACAGAACCAACGGCGCCGGAAGAGTGGACGGCGGAGGTACTTCCTCGCCCTGTACCAGCAGTGGTTGTGGTATAGGTGGTTTTATTCTTATTCTGATTATTTTCGGTATCGCCATAGTAGGCGCCCTGACCAGCAAGAAAAAAGGCAGCAGCGATGATATTGACGCTCTTGAAGAAGCTAACTTGACCACTGGTTTCGGTTATGTGGGAGACGAAGAAGAAATTGAAACTGTAAGCCTGGATGACCTTCCTCCCATTAACCAGGAAAAGGTAGAAGAACAGTTGGCGCAGATAAGAGAAAAAGACCCCAACTTCAGTAAAAAAGTATTTCTGGATAAAGTTCAAACCTCTTTTTATGAAATACAGAGAGCCTGGTCCAAGGGAAACCTGGAACCGGTAAGAAGTAAAATGTCCGACTCTCAATTCTACAGAATGCAGATGCAGCTTAATGAATATCTGGAAAAACGCCAGTTAAACATAGTGGAAAACGTGGTTATAGGCAGCGCCAGAATTGCCGAGGCCGGCGTGGAAGGCGACTACGATTTCATAGAGGTTCAAATTACCGCTTCCATGTCAGATAAGACTGTCAACGAACAGGGTATTGTTATAAGTGGAAGCGAAGAAATTGTTCCAGTAATAGAATACTGGACTTTCCATAGAAAACAGGGAGCAAAAACCAGCGAAGACGGCGGAAGAACACCTTCCAACAAATGCCCATCATGCGGCGCGCCTATGGAAGGAATGGGAGAAAGCGGCAAATGTGAATACTGTGGCGCAACCCTTACCCGGGCATCCTTCGACTGGATATTAGATACAATAACCCAGGCCAGCGAAAAAATGGAATAAACAAAAATACAGAACAAGCACAAAGGATGAGAAATTTCTCATCCTTTGTTTTATTTCAAAACCAAATAAACATTCGAAGGAAAATAAATCGATAAAGGCAAATATCACAAGGCCAGAGGAAAAATGAAAAACAACCGAGATTATATACTTCTGATTGCTGCTATAATAATCATAGCTTTAACAGTTCACCTTTTACATGGAAGCAGAATACCAGATTTCAAACCGGATATCAATATTGAACAGGTTAAAATCCTGTTTCCCGGAGCAGAAAGAATCAACCCCAACTCCGGCCCCTGGCTTCAAGTCTTCGATTCTTCAAATAATCTACTGGGGGCAGTGATTTCATCTCAGCCAGAAAGTAACCAGATAACAGGTTATGGAGGGTCTGTCCCGATCCTCATAGGAATCAACCCTCAACAGAAAATTACAGGCCTGGTTATGCTTGAAAACTACGAAACCCCGGCATTTGCTGAAAAAGTCAGAAACTCGAATTTTCTTGCAGGTTGGAATGGAATCAAATGGCAGGATGCCATACAGAAAGATGTTAATACAGTTACCGGCGCCACCATGACCAGCTCGGCAATCCGAGATTCATTAAAAACCAAACTGGCTTCCCTGGATTCCACAGCTGTGAAAAATATCCAGTCAGGCCCGGGCCTTACCTGGATAGATTTTATAATAATTGCCATTGGGCTTGCCGGTATTCTGTTGTGCAAACTGAAAGTTAAAAACCTGAAGAATATCAGGTATTTCTTATTCATTCTTTCTATTGGTTTTCTAGGTTTTTTTACCGCTGCCATGTATTCTTTTTATGTTCTTTCAGTTTTGCTCATTAACGGCACCCTGCCGGCAGGCTCCACAGGGTTGCTGATATTGGTTCTGCTGGCTGTATCCGTCCCTGTTATTACCGGAGAAAATTCTTATTGCTTTTTCACCTGCCCTTTTGGCGCATTGCAGGAGATTATATTTAAAATATTTCCCTGGAAATTCAAGATAAAACCAGTTTTACAGAAGAAACTTAAATATATCAGATATTTATTACTGGTCTTTTTGACCGTAATTTTATTAACAGGCTGGACAACTGACATTAATAACTTCGAGCCGTTTTCAGCCTTTAAACCAACTGCTGCAGGTATTTCAGCCCTTGCAATTGCCATAGTAAGCCTGATACTTGCAACTGGAGTAAACCGGCCTTGGTGTAACTGGGGCTGTTCGGCAGGAGCATTTCTGGATCTTTTAAAACGGCCCAGAAAAGGCGAAACAGCCTGCCCCGGTATGGATAATAAATCATCTCAAAATAATAGCCAGAAACAGGAGAGTCAAAAATGAAAATCCAAGCCCATCACTATGTAATCATCGGACTGCTGATTCTATGCTCTATTTTATTGGGGCTTAACTATACATCAGGAAACAAGGTTTCAAAAGAAAGTAAAGGGGAAAATGAAGTGAAAGAAATTGGCAATAATGCCATAGAAATAATTATGGATCGCACCAGTATAAGATCTTATACCGATGAACCGGTTTCAGAAGAGCATATTGATAAAATCCTGAAAGCAGGCATGGCTGCCCCCACTGCTGCCAACAAACAGCCCTGGGCATTTATTGTGGTAACGGATAGAGAAAAACTCGACGCCCTGGCAGGACAGTTGCCCTATGCAAAAATGCTGAGCCAGGCGCCTGCCGCCATTGTTGTTTGCGGTGTTCCCGAATTGGGACTGGAAGGAATAGAAAACCAGTACTGGGTTCAGGACTGCTCGGCAGCATCACAGAATATACTTCTTGCTATTCATGATCTTGGACTGGGAGGCGTCTGGACCGGAGCCTACCCCATGAAGGAAAGGGAAAAAGCAGTAAGAGAGATTCTGGAAATACCCAAAAATATCATTCCTTTGAATGTGATAGCCTTCGGGCACCCGGATAAGGATTACAAACCCAGAGATAAATACAGACCCGAACGTATCCATTACAACAAATGGTAAATTCCCTTATATTCAGAAGCAATAAAAACTGAATTCAAAAATATGGGTTTCTATATCAATTTTATCACCATTATAAGCTGATTGTTGCACTGTTGGGCAGATTTCTTCAATTTCTCCGGAAAAACAGCTTCCATAAGTAACCGGTTGAACTCAATTGTTTCCTGCCGGTTCAACCCACGAAGCCCTTCCCCCATTCCCTTGGCTTTTAAGACATATGCCTGTTTTGAAATTCTGGTATTCCTGAATATCTCTTCCTTATAAACTCTTTATTTTCCAGAATTTTATTAATAACTGATATAACTACAGCTTTATCCTTAAAGGTAAGGTTGTTCACATCGCCATTATCTACAATAATTCTGGCATCCCTAGTTAACAAATCCCAGATCCGTTCTTTCTCAGGGGTGCGGTGAACCTTTAAATTGTTTAAAAAGCCCGGCCGGTCAGTAATTGATTCGGTATTGAAAAAACGTGATACATTATTGGTTTTATCTCAAATTTCGCCCGATCATAGGTAGAAACTGCCATTTTACTGCCGGTGCTGTTGCTGATTCCCCATCTTTCCGTAGGCATACTGAAAAGGTTGCTATCTAACCTGTCATTGCTGTTTTTGTCATGAAAAGTGGAAATTGCATGCCACCGGGAGAAAGATAATAAATAAACCTTGCGCGGTTATCTTCAATCTTCTCTTTTGAGGTTTTTAAAGATTTGCTTATATCCGACGGGACCCCCTCAGCTTTATCCCGCTGAAAAATCGAGAGCAATACCTGGCCCTGGTTGTTACTGGTACCCACCACATCAACCACCAGTTTAATCCGGCCTTCTCCGGGCAGGGTCAAATCAATATTATCAGAAGATGCTGGGTTAATTATTAAAAATGAAATTAAAATAAGGCGACAATTATTTTTTTCATAATATCCTCCTACTTCTCTTCGAGAATATTTTCAGCGTTTTTTGCCAATATAAATTCTTTTTCTTCGGGGTTAATCTTCGCGGTTTTTATTCTTTCAAGCTCAAAACCCATATCATAATATGGAGAACCGCTTCCAAACACAATACGGTGCGCGCCAATTTCTCCGGCCATCTGCTCTATGAAATCACGGCGATATATTCCAGACGTTTCCATTGTCACATTGGGGCATGCATTGAGCATCTGCCGGGCATCATCCAAGGAGAGCCCACAAATATTTATCTGGCCTGCAGATGTAAAAATAAACTGCTGGCCGGGAAACTCTTTTGCCAGGAACTCCAGTTGCCGGGGATGGGATACCCGCGCATGCCCACCGGAAACCATTATGGGTTTTTGGAATTTTCCTGCCTGTTCCACCACAGCCAGAAAATGTCTGGAAGTAACCGGACAGTTTTCTTCCCAGGGGTCCAGAAACAACCCCGACAATTTCAGCTTCAGAAAAATCCGGGTTATTTCAGTAACTGCCTGTTGCTTCTGCCATGGGTCAATCCGCCCAAAACCGTAGAATACACCGGGGTTCTGCTCAACAAAACCAGCAATCAAATCATTTTGTGACGGAAAAAAATATTCACGGGGTTTAAATGGAACAAGAACAGATCTTTCTATTCCGTTTTCTCTCATTTGATTTTGAATTTCAATTTCGCTTTGTTCCCTGTCAAACAGAGATTCCCCTATATGAACATGAAAATCAATAACCATTTAAGCCTATTCACCCAACATTTTTTCAAGCTCCTGGTCGGTGGGGACTCTACCGGTCACTTTCACTTCACCGTCCACCACCAGGGCAGGGGTCATCATAACTCCAAAACTGGTAATGTCGTTAATGTCGGTAACTTTCTCCAGTTCATATTTTATGCCCATTTTTTCAGCGACATTAATTGTATTTTCCGCCAGGGTATTACACCTCGGGCAACCCGTTCCCAGAACCTGCAATTTCTTCATTATAAAACCTCCAAAAATAATATTAAAATAAATACCTGGTTATACAACCCTTATATTTTCATCATTCATGCTGGTGATCCTTCATCAGAAAAACAAGGGGATCTATTGGAAAACATACGAATTCAAGTTTCAGTACTCGCCAGTTTGTATTCCGTTTTTAGAGGAAAACTGAGGATAACCAGCAGGAATCCGGGCTTTCTGATGATAATGGCCGTTACAGTAAACGGTAAAAGCCGATTCTTCATCTTGGGGGTTGTTTCGATAAATGTAACCCGATGAATAAGTATTGGTTTTCGCTACGGGACAGGAAGGAATTGAGGTAATGAAATCCGGGGAAATTTCCTTAAGTTCCTGAGGATATTTGTTATATCTGGCATGATACATTTCTACAGCTGTGCCAATGTTAATAAGGTTAGTTTTACATTCCAGAAATTCCCTTCTGTAACGGGAAGACAGATAACTGGGAATCATAATTGCAATAATAATTATAGTAATAAAAGCCAGAACGATAAAAACAGTACATCCAGAGCAGGATTTTGCCCTGGTTTTTTCTTCCATATTTTGTTTCTCTGCTTCAGCTATCATAAAAAAAGCCCTTTTCAGGGCCCGGGTTATTATTCTTCAGGTCCGGTTTTCCGGGGGGCTTCTTCCCGCATCCCCATATCAGAGATATATTGAGGATAGTTAGGAGCATGTGTAAATTCTTCATGAAAAGACCCGGAACAATATAAAGTAAACCGGTTATACCGTGGATCATCGGAATCGAGATAAACCTCGTAACTTTCGCTGTATGTATCTTTTCCGGCTGTGGGGCATTTAACAATGGAATTCATATACTTGGGAGACAGTTCTGCCAAGGTTTCGGGATAAGCACCCTGATTTTCCTTTGCATAGGTTTCCAATGCAGCAGCTATGGTCCGCAGGTTGCTCATACAATCTTCATATTCTTTCAGCCTGGGGTTTCTCTTATTCTCGGGCAAAGTGAACCAGTAAATTGTAAAAATAATGCCGGCAGCAATTACAGCAAAAACTCCTATGAGCAGATAGTTTTTTCTCCGCTCAGCACCTTCCCAATCAAATTCATCCATTAATTTACTACTCCTTTTATTTCATTCATTAATATTTTAAATCTTAATCCGGAAATTCCTCTTTAAATTCATCCCACATACCTTTAGTAAGTTGAAAATTCTGATCAAGAAATTTTTCAAACAACTCAATCAGTTTTTCTCCCGCAGGGGTCAAGGAAGCGCCCCCCCCACTGCTTCCACCACTGGAAGTGCATATTATTTCGCATCCGGCAGCTTCATTTGTTTTTTTTGCCAGGCTCCAGGCTTTTCTATAAGAATATCCCATCTCCCTTGCAGCTTCAGATATGGATCCATGGCGGTGTACCGCCTTTAAGAACTCCAATCTTCCCCTGCAAATAAGCGTACTTCCGTTATAATTGATAAATAACTTGCCATGAACCCCGTTCTGTTTATTTTTTTTATTTTTAGCCATACTTTAGTACTTTGCCCCACATCTGAGTAAATAATTTGCAATATTATAATTATTATTCTTTATTGCATAAAATAATGGAGTTCGATCTCGGTGATCTCTAGAATTTATAAACCCCAGGCTTTCCACCAGAAGTTTAACCATTTCTTCATTATTATTAATTACTGCCCAATGGAGGGGTATCCTTCCCTGTTCATCCCTGGGATTTACCACAGCATTATTTTCGATGAATAATCTTGCCATTCCTACCCTGTTGTTAATTACAGCCCAATGAAGAGGGGTTTTTCTTTCCCTGTCTTTTTCGTTAATCCTGGCGCCATTCTCCAGAAAAAACCCAGCTTTATCCTCCATCCCATACATGGCTGCATAATGAAGCAGGGTAAAACCCAGATAATCTTTCTCATTTATATTCCTATCTCTTAACAGGGCGCCTATTCTGCTTAAATCATCCCAATGCAGCGAGTCGTGTGCCGACAGCCTGGCAAATGACAACCCGTTACTGTCAGCCAGTAAATTCTTAACTTTATAATTATTTTTCAAAACCGCATAATCAAGTGGAGTTTTATCGAATTTATCCACCGGGTTAATTTTTACCTTTTGTTCCAGAAACAATTTTACTATTCTTTCATTATTATTATACGCAGCATAATGAAATGGCGCCCTACCCTGGTTATCAGCCAACTCCAGGCCGGCGCCGTTATTAATCATTATTTCCGCGCAAACCGGTCTCTCCTTTTCAAGGGCGTAAACAACAGGAGTCTTTCCCTGCCAATCTTTTTCATTTAATTTGCTGCCCTGGGCAATTAACAATTCCAGAATTCGGGAATCCCTGCACAAATGCAATGCCAACCTGTTTTTATAGTCAACCTGATTAATTTGCGCCCCCATTTTCAGCAAAAAAACTACCATCTCAAACCGATTGTTTTTAACCGCAGAATGAAGCAATGGAATTGCATATCTATTCGCATTAATATCGGTTCCCTTTTCAACCAGAACCTGGAGCAACTTCAGGTTATCATTTCTGACGCTGTAATGGGCCGGTGTTAACCCGTGGTTATCTATCATATTAACCCGCGCCCCGTTCTTAATTAATTGAAGAACTGGTTCACTGTTATTGCCGATTACTGCATAAAACAGGGCAGAGCGGCCCTGCCTGTCTGCAAGGTTCAGATCTATACCCCGGGTTATCAGAAAATCAACCAATTTCTTTTTATTCTTAATCACCCCATGATGCAGCAGTCCCCGTCCCTTGCCATCAGTTACGCCAAAAAGGCAGGGGTGTTTTTCCAGCAGGAATATTAAATCTGCAGTTTCAGCCAGGGAGGTAAAATCAAGTTCCTCAGGCTCTATTGGATAAACACTTGCCTGAAACAAGAAAATTATCGCTATTATAAGTATAAATCCGCCTGTATTTTTCACAGCAACCCTTCTTGCCCTATATTTTTATTTCTTTATTTTTCAAATCTTTTTTTCTTCCTATAAAAATTTATTTATTATCCCAAAACAGAAGGAATTAACAGGGTGCTGATGAAGAAACATAATCACGGCTTCTCTCCATGGAGAAGCCTTTGTTGTTTGGAAGAACAAAACAGCACAGCGCTGAATTTTTTAATAAAACTAAGGAGGAAATATATGAAGACATTTGGCTTCAGAGGTCGCGATTTCATTGATGCATCCATGGATTACACAAGAGAAGAGTGGGAAACCCTTATCGACATTTCTTTGGAGTTAAAGAAAAGATTTCTGATGGGAGAAGATCACAGCCATATTCTTAGAAACAAAACCCTGTTTATGATTTTCTACAATCAGTCATTAAGAACCAGAAACTCATTCGAAACCGGCATGACCCAACTGGGCGGCCATGCCAACAACCTGGAACCGGGCAAGATTTACACCCCTGCCCTGGAAGGCGAAGAAGAAGCATATTCCACCGAGAGAATTTCCGATGTAGCCAACGTTCTGTCCAGAATGGGCCATGGAATTTCAATCCGCGCTTATGGCGATCCTGTGGATTGGGTTTACGGCAAAACCAATAAAATCATCAAGGAATTTGCCCGCACCTCCCCCCTGCCTATAATTAATATGGAGTGCGACAAGTATCATCCCACCCAGGCATTGGCAGATATGCTTACCATAAAGGAAAAATTCGGAAAATTTGAAGGCGTTAACTTCACCATGTCCTACGCTTACAGCGCATCACCCCACAAACCCAGAGCTGTACCCCAATCCCTGGTTCTGGCTCCGGTAAAAATGGGAATGAACGTAACCCTGGCTCACCCCAAAGGATTTGAACTGGATCCCAAGGTTATTGAACAGTGCAAGAAATGGGCTGAAGCCAACGGCAACAAATTCAACATCACCAACGACATGAGAGAAGGTTTCAAAGGCGCCGATGTGGTTTATCCCAAAGCCTGGTGTCCCGTTTCCATGCTTTCCTTCCCCGAGGAAGGAAGAGTTTCCGATCCCGAACAGGCCCAGAAAGACTGCGACAAAAACCAGGATTGGATTTGCGACAGCAAAAAAATGGCACTGGCCAACAAGGATGCATACTATATGCACTGCTTACCCGCAGACCGGGGAATGGAAGTTTCCAACGACGTGATCGACAGCCCTCAGTCCATCGTTTTTGACGAAGCAGAAAACAGAATGCACACCATTAAAGCAATTCTGGCTCTCACCATGGGAAGCAGAATGTAATCGGTTTTACAAGGGGAGTTCTTACGAGCTCCCTTCTATTTATTTCAAATTGAATAAGTAGCCAAGGAGGAAAATATATGTCAGTAGCTACAAAAGAAAAAAAAGGTTTATATGAAGGTCTGAGAGGTAAACACCTCCTCTGCACCCAGGATTGGTCAGTGGACGAATTGATCGCTACCCTGGAACTGGCGGAAGATATGCAGAAATATCGCTTTTCTGATAAATATGCCGATATTTTAAAACTCCACACATTTTTTATGTTTTTCTATAACCCCTCGGTTAGAACCCGGCAGTCATTCGAATGCGCAGCTACCGAGCTGGGTGGTCACGCTCAATTTCTGGAGCCCAAGAGCATGAGATTAAAAACCAAGAAATCCGCCGGCGAAACCGTGGAAGATGCTGCACAGGTAATGAGCAGATATGCCTGCGGGCTGGGTATCAGAATTCTGGAAGATAAAATTTCCGCTTACGGCGAAGGCCACAAACTTCTGGAAGAATATGCCAAATGGAGCAAAATTCCCATCGTCAGCATGGCTCACGATAAATACCATCCCTGCCAGGGGTTGGCCGATGTGATGGGTTACCGTAAACACGCTGGCAAAAACCTGAAAGGCAAAAAGTTGTTGCAGGTTTGGGGACATGGCGCTCTGTGCCGCTCCTGGTGTTCAGTTCAGGAATCATTGTTAATCAACTCCCGCCTGGGAATGGATGTGGTTCTGGCATATCCCAAAGGCTATGATCTGGATCCCGAAGTTATCGAAATGACCAAAAAAAATTGCGAAGCCAACGGCCAGAAATTCGAAATTACCCACGACCCTGTATCCTGCTATGACGATGCAGATATTGTATATTCACGCAACTGGATGAGCTCCAATGCCTACAAGGATGGGGAATATCACAAACAGGAAGAAATTGAAGAATCAATGAAACACAGTGATTGGATCTGCGATTCGGCAAAGATGAAAAGAACCAATAATGCATTCTATTCACATCCCATGCCCATCGACCGTGGCAGCGAAGTCTCTGACGATGTCGCTTCCGGCGAAAGATCCATCATTTATGACATAGCTGAAAACCGTCTGCACGTTCAAAAAGCAGTCATGGCTTTAACCATGAGCGACTATTTTTCAGATGCAATGTAATTTTAAGACAGGGGGCTTTTCTGCCCCCTTTATTCGTACCAAGGAGGAAAACAAATGTCAAAAGTTGCTGTAGTAGCAGTAGGTGGAAATTCACTTATTAAAGACAAACAACATCAAACCGTAAAAGATCAGTATCAGGCAGCTTATGAAACCGCAACCCATATAGCCAATATGATTGAAATGGGTTACAATGTGGTCATCACCCACGGAAACGGCCCCCAGGTCGGTTTCATTCTTTTAAGATCAGATGCTGCAAAAAATATTTTACATGAAGTTCCCATGGATTCCTGCGGTGCCAACACCCAGGGAGCCATCGGATATATGTTCCAGAAAGCTCTTTTCAACATCTTTAAAGAAAGAGGAATCAAGAAGCAGGCCGCCACAGTGGTAACCCAGGTGCTGGTAGATACCGAGGACCCCGCTTTCAAGAAACCCTCCAAACCAGTGGGCACTTTCTATGATGAAAATGAAGCAAAGCAGAAAGCTGAGAAGGAAGGCTGGTCGGTAATGGAAGATTCGGGACGGGGCTGGCGCAGAGTCGTAGCTTCCCCCCTGCCTGAAGAAATTATCGAAGAGGATGCCATCAAGGAATTGATAAAAGCTGGTTTCACTGTCATAGCAGTTGGCGGTGGCGGAATTCCCGTAATTAAGAACGAAAAAGGCGAACTGGAAGGCACAGCTGCAGTTATCGACAAAGACTTTGCCTCATCATTGCTGGCAAGTAACATCAGCGCTGATGTATTCATAATTTCCACCGCCGTGGAAAAAGTGTATTTAAACTTCGGCAAACCCGACCAGAAAGGCCTGGATAAAATGACCCTTGCCGATTGCAAAAAATATATTGAAGAAGGCCATTTCAAACCCGGCAGTATGCTTCCCAAGATAAAAGCTATTATAAAGTTTCTGGAGAACGGCGGCGAAAAAGCCATAATAACCAACCCTGAAAACATCAAAAAAGCCCTGGAAGGCAAAACCGGCACCCATATTACCAGAGAATAAGAAATTACCCTTGACATAAAGGGTAAAAGTGCTTATAATTGTTGTGTTGAAATTGAGGTGTAGCCAAGCGGTAAGGCAGCGGCCTTTGGAGCCGCCATCCCTGGTTCGAATCCAGGCACCTCAATTGTTTGTTTTCGGGTACAAAAGCAAGAATTGTTTCAGGCTCTCAAAAACTATTCACTTCATATTTAAATTATTTTTATATAATTAAGATAGAACTAAATAACTTGAAAAAAACAATTAACAACAACGGTTATTATAATGCGGGCGGAGATACCAACTAATGAATTAAAGCATAAAGAAAACTATAGCTGCATCTCGCCATTGAATAATTTTTCAAGGTATTGATACATCTGGGGATCTTTTTGAAACAGCTCGTCTTTGCCTGACTGGCGGAAAAATGATTCCACACATTCGGCAAAATATTCCTGGGGGTTTGTGGCGGCATAATCGGAAACCAGCCCGCCCCGGTCTTTTCTGAAAAGGTTCCATAATTGTACAGATAAAGGTAACCTGCGGTTGTTCTTCTGTGAAAAGGTATGGTCAAAAGCATGGGCAAATTCATGACGGGCGGTGGAATGACGGGGATGGCCTATATTTTCTTCACCGATAACAATTATCCGGCGGGAATTATCATAAATACCCCGTACTCCTTCCCAGGGCCGGCCGTCAAAACTTCTTTCCCCCGGCGCCACCAGGGACATTCCCTTTATTCGAATCTGAGTAAGGTTTTTATCTCTGGGCAGGACAATGATCCGGGTGCCAAAAGCTTTGACCAGCTGAATGATAGCTTCGCCCAAGGGCTCCAATTCCTGAATGAGAATCTTCCGTTTGCTATCGTTTTCACATACCGCAATCATTTTATCCAGTTTTTCTCTCAGAGGCGACCATCCCATAACTTTTCGGGTACCATTGCCGCCAACAGTGCCCGAGGATATCATAATCTTAATTTCGTTTGGTACAGCGGGTTCGCCCTTTTTCTTCTTCTTCTTTTTTTTGCCCTGTGCAGCGTCCCCTTCGTCTTCCTCTTCTTCCTCGTAAACCAGGTCTCTTAATTCCTTAAAATTGTAAATTAATTTCTTAAAATCCTTATCTTTCAGGTACTTTCTGACCTGATCCGAATCCTTGCCATATTTTTTTAACATGTAAAGCAATTCCCTGGCTTCAGGAGAAAGGGCAACCACATCCTGGGTGAGTTGTAACGCCTTGTTGACCGAATCGTCCACTTCCCTGAAAACATTCGGTTTTACCGACTTGGCATGTTCCCTGGATGTAACCTTCAAATAATTTGCATCATACATTCCAAAATTGGCGCCGCGAATTTCCATAAACATTCCTTCAATACATTATACTTATCCAAATAAATTATATAACAATACAAGAACAAATTCAATACCCATCCTGTTAATAGAATGGTAGTTACTTTTTTTTATTTATTTCGGGCACAAACAGGATTGAATAAGATAATATCGAAAAAACAACAGAATTTCAAGGAGCAGATAGAATGAAAAAATTTGTGGTAATAACAGCATTAATTCTGACATTATTCAAAATACCAGCTTATTCCCAGATGGTAAAAAAAGGCGACCAGGTTCCTGCTGCCACTTTAAAAACCATCACTGGCAAACAATTTAATCTGGAATCGGTTATTGGTAAAAAAGTAGTGGTAGTTTGGGTAACCGATTATTGCGATGTTTGCCGTAGAGGTATAGACAACTTTATAGAAGCTTCCAGCCAGTTTTCAAGGGAAAACATTTCATTTCTTCTGTTATCTGCCACCACTGAAAATATAGCAAAGAAAATGAATAAATATTATAATCTGGGCTTCACAACCCTGGTGGCCGCAGAAGATCCGTTTACCGTTGCCCTTACCGGAGAAGAACATCCTGGAGTGTGTCCGGTTAACAACCTGTTTATTATTGACAAATCAGGAAAACTATCATACCGGGTCCATCTTCCGGGAATAACTACAAGGGATCTGGTAAAACTGATTGAAAACGTACAATAGATAAAAATTTCCGGGGATAATCTATCCAGACACAACTTTACCATTCCAGAATTTCAACATTCGGAGGCCATCATGGAAAACCATATCATTTTTGAGGGCAAACAATTTATTTTTATAAAACCTGAAAATAACCCTGTAACAGTCCAAATCACTGACGATATTTCCGCTGAAGGAAAAGAACATCTTTATAATGTTACCCAACCTACTGTGTTTCCCCGTATAGGACATAATATAAATATAAAGGATGTTCAGTATTTTTCGGGCATAGGCTTTTCCAATTATCATCTTGCAACGGTTATAACCGACAGAAAAGTTTATAAGACCGGAGATAAAGTCAAAATCTTTGCCTTTCACCCCCAGAAACCTGATATTGAAGCTGGGTTTGAAGTAAAAAAAAATGAATCGATTTTTTACAGGAAAGAGTTTAAATTCAATAATAATGGAATTTATATTGACGAGTTGGAGAACCTGGACGAAGGCGAGTACGAAGTAAGTATTATTACCGATGAGGAATGTTTTACCTGTGAATTTGTAATGGCAACCTACTCCCTTTCATTTTTAAAGGCTGAATTGGCCAACTATAATTATGAACATGGGAACCTGGAAACCCGACTGCAAATTACCTCGGGAACACATCCCTATAAGGGAAAAATTACAGCCCGGCTATATTGCAATTACTGCCAGCATGCCATAAACGTAATTGAAACTACCATTGAGGACGGAAAATTCGAGGAAACCTTTCCTCTAAACAGGCATACCGGCCCCTTTCATATGATTGTGAATACTCCCTATGGCGATGTTACCTCTGTGGATTTGCCAAAAACCAGTTCAGTTGAGAGGGAAAGGGTAATCCTTTCCAGCATGGGGCATGTTTTTGAGGGAGGCCTGTTGGATTCCAGAACTGCAACCCACAAAAACCGAGGAATTTATATTGGAAACACCGGTGTAAACATAAGCCCCATTACAATGGAAAAAATTATTGATACCCGAACTTCCCTCATATTTCACGAAGATTTCCATCATGTGTTGATTTCATTTTTTGAACCCTCCACAGGGAAATATTTTTCCAGGGAATTCAGAAACGTCAGGGAAAACCAGAAAATAGAAATCGAAGTCCCCTACCCCCTGGGAATTATGGCAGTGGGCGCTGTAGGCGAACATTGCTTCGAAGCATACTCCATTCTGTTTCATCCGGGAAAAATAAACCTGTCCATCGATTGCCCGGATACCGCTGAGCCCGGTGAAGAAATTGAAATCAGGGTAAATTCTTCCAGAGAAGGCAGCCTGCTTCTTATGGTGGCAGACACCCGAATCAACCGGGAAGATCCCGCTGACAAACTTTCTTCGATTTTGTTTAAGAATATACGCAACAATATTCTGCCTTTACATACCGGGCAGGTATCTGCCTTTGCGCCACCCATTCAAAGCCAGATTACCCCTGTTCCCCTGACTGGCCTGGCAGGTACAGTTTCAACACCAGCT
>CAZSLZ010000008.1:0-41422 GCA_964607865.1 uncultured bacterium | reverse complement strand
ATTTTTTTGTTATGAATTCTTAATAATTACTGTTAAATCTTCTTAACAAATTCTTGTAAAAACTTGATTTTGAAAAATTTTTATATACTGATTTCCAGAAAACTTCAACGATTGTTGAAAGAAAAAACGAAATCTACACAGAATTCGTCATCACGAGCATCCACAGGATGCGTGGCGATCTCTCCTCATTTGGAATGGGGGAACATATTGTTGGCAATGACAACATAACGGACTATGGAAATGTGACGGACTTCTGAGAAACAGAATACATTAAAAAACCACCCTTAATAAAGGTGGTTTTAATATTTCATATTAAAAAGATTTAAAATTTTCCCACTATGATACTATCTTTTGACCAGATAAAAAAGGTTCTGCCATCGGGAGCCAGTTGATATATGGCAACCCTGTCCTCAGCATCATTCTGCCACCCGTTTATCTTCATGGGTTTTAATTCCCATTTGTCTTCTTCTGTGCCATAAAAAATCTTCTGGGAAGATTTTCTGGCATTCAACTGAGATACCATCAGCAGATCGCCCTGGGGCGCCATGAAAGGCTGTATATAAGAACCCCTGGCAATAACTCTTCTCCTGTTTTCACTGAAATCGTAAACTACCAGCTCCCGCTTGTCTTCAGTCGTCATGATTCCATAAACAAGTTTCTTCCCATCATTGGAAAGGGACAATGAAGTAAATACTTTGCCGTCTTCGAGCTGGGTGTATTTATCCAGCCTGGGCTTTGAAAGATACACAGTACCCGAATCAATCTTATTCTGAATAACATAAGCAACTGCAGCTGCAAAGGGGCTGGGGAACAAAGATACGATTTTGGCGTTTTTGTCATTTTTATACTTGGTATTATCTATCAACTTCCATAAATCTACCTGTTTTTTTATGGTGGCTTCTTCATTTGTTCCAGTTTCAAAAGAAACTAAAAAATCTCCCTGATTTTTATCATCCTTCAAAAAATAACCCCGGGTCCAAACCAGGCCTGCTTTATCTGAACTCACAAAAATCGGCCTTTCAAAACGGAAGCCGTCTTTTTTCTTTTCATATACAACCACAGTTTCCAGTTGTTTCAAATTATATTCAACTGCCATTCTGCCATGATCCAATACCAGAAATACTTTTGAACCGTCAAAACTGGGAACAAACGCCGATACCTGAGAAACATCCAGAGGATGAATTCCTTCCAGTTCCTTTTTTGCCAGATCATAGACAATCAGAAGGTTGGGCCTTCCAAAGCCATGCTGCATTACGAAAAGCTTTTTAGAATCACCACTGAATCTTACACCGGTGAAATTTTCCGGGGCAAGAATCTTTTCCTGAAAATGTTCCTCATCCAGGATCATAATATCCCTGGGTGCCGGGCATTCCTTTTCCTGGGCTGAAACCATGGCGGGGCCGAGAATAAATAAGGTTAACAATAAAACTAAAATAATTTTCTTTTTCATATTAACTCCTTTCAGTAATATTCAATATTTTCTATTTATGCTTTAATCATCTTTTCCCTTCTTGATAAAAAGCTATATCAGTTTCTAATAATTTCAATTCCCTGAATTCATGGTTTTTACAAAAGAAAAAATATACAATAGCTAAATAATTATTCAATTCAACAAGAAAATTTGTTGCTTTGATTGTTCATAAGGGGGCAGCGGCTTTCGCTCTGGGAGTCAACCTGTTCAGGGCAGGAATTGATAAAAAAAAGGATTTTCAATACCATCATTTTCTTTTCATTAATGACCCCCATGGGAATCCTGCTGGGTGCAACCCTGGTAAGCCTTCTGTCAGGCAATACCCAGACACTGGTCATCAACTTTTTGATACCCTGGCGGCAGGCACCTTTCTGTATGTGGCATTATTGGAGAGCTTTCATCGGGAATTCATAGACCCCGCCGATAAATGGGCCAAATTTACACTGGCCACCCTGGGACTCGCCCTCATGGCTTTTCTGGCAATCTGGGTTTAATATAACAACTGTAAATACAGTTAAATCTCTTCCCCGGTACGGGCAAGTAAGCTGCGGATTAATAATTCCAGTTGAAGCCTCCCCTGGTTTTCCGCATAAGTCAGGGCGGAATTGGCAGCATTAAAAAAGTTTTTGAAATCGCCAGCTTTTTTATATTCAAAAGCCAATTTTGCCTGCCATACAGCCTGTTGGGGATAATTATCCAGAGCCTTTTCAAAATATCGCATAGCTTCCTTCTCATCCCCCTGCTGCTTGAATATTTCAGCTTTCGTTGCCAACCCCATGGGATAATCAGGCTTTTTTTCCAGGCTGGCGTTCACAAGTTGAAAAGCCTCATTGTAGTTGCCTTTTTCCAACTCCACCATGGCTGATACAGTATTAATTTCCCAATTTTCAGAATCAATTTCATCCGCCCTGCTCAATAGCTTTTCTGCTTCTTCAAAATTATTAAGATATAACTGAATTTTTGCCAGGCTCACCAGTGCCGGTGTAAATTCAGGAGATATTTCCAGGGCCTGTTTAAAATATTTCTGTGCTTTTTCATAATCTCCGGACTTTACCAGGATCTTATGGCCTGAAATCGCTCTGTTCAACGCCTGATAATCAAAATTCCCTGGCAGATAAATAATTTTGGGGCCATACCATAGATTCTTAAAAATAAAAGTTTCTATCCGCTCCCGGCTCTGGATTTTACCAAAAATCAGCTCACCGCCCTGCTTCCATAACCGGACAGCTTCATTAAAATTCATATCCAGAAAATAAAGATAACCCAGCTGAAACCTGACAGTAAGGCTGTTGTAATCAAATATGCCCGGAAACTTTTCAAGCAACAGATTCATTCCCGAGCTTATGTTATCATTTTTCAATGATAAATTTCCCAACTCAATTGCTCTTGAAAAAGATCCGTCAAGCAAGGCTTTCCGCGATAGAATAAGGTATTGCCGGGAAAGATTTTTATAAACGGGGCTGACAAAAGGATAAAATACCAGAGCTTTTTTAAAACTGTTTATGGCAGCTTCGTTTATATTCTTCTGATCATAACACTGCCCGAGTTTTTCGTAGATAAAAAACAGCAGTTTATTGTTTTCTCTGTTAATTTCAAGGTTTTGTATAGCTTCAGACAGATAAATGAAAGCCTGGTTGTATTTTCCTTTATTGTAATACTTCAAACCCAGAGCTGCATAGGTTCTTGCCAGGCTTTCCCTTGCATTTTGAAAATCCGGTTCCAGCTGAAGGCTTTGTTTGTAATAAGAGATAGCTGGGACATAATTGCTTCGGTTACTTTCAATATTACCGCGAATGAAATAAAATATTTTATATGCTTCAGGGTAAGGCCTGAAAGCAAGAAAAACCAATATTAGCATTAACACCGACCAGCCGGCAAGCAGAGGGGTTTTCACATTTTTCTTAAGGTTTCTGGGATATTCAACACTGAGGATGCCGGCGGAAAGTATTCCACCCAGAAGCCCGCCGATATGGGCAAAATTATCCAGATGGGGGTATAAAAAACCAATTGCCAGATTATATATTAAAAGAGGAAAGATATATAAACTTATAATTTTATAGAAGTTTCTGGGTATGAATCGCCGATAGTTATAACCATAAATCAGCAGCGCCCCCAGCAGGCCAAAAACCGACGAGGACGCCCCTGCTGACAGATAAGGTGAAAACCTGACACTTAATAAATTGCCCAAAAGACCGCCCATTAAATATACAAAAACAAACCTCCAGCGCCCCAGCATAGCTTCCAGAATGGGGCCAATGAAAAAAATCACAACACAGTTGGTAGCCAGGTGAAGCAGGTTCACATGCAGGAAAGCAGGAGTGATGAGCCTCCATAACTGTCCCTGCCAGATCAGCGGCGCTACCTTGGCTCCCATATCGATTAAAGTTTCAGAGGAGTCAGGGCCATTATGGAGAGCCATATATACCCAGACAGCTGCATTTATAAACAATAATACCCAGGTGGCATATGGCCTGGAATCGAAAAGGGCTTTTCGAAAACCCTCGATTTTGCCGATATTTTTTATTTCTTCCAGGGAAAGAGGTTCAGTTTCAATTTCCCTGATCTTCTCTGGCGAACTGCTCGAAATCTTTTTTTGGATTTGGTTCAATTCGGCCAGGAAAGCAATGGGAATTTTCCATTTATTATAAATTAACCTGTTATTGGTTTCATCAACAATTACCGGCGCAAACTTGGATTTCCTGAAAACTTCCAAGCTCAATATACTGTCTATTTTGCCCTGGTTTATTCCATCCCTGAAAAATAAAAACACCAAAGTCCTGGATGATAATTTCCCTTTTTTATTATGAGTCTGGACAATATCACTGCCAAAATCGGCAATAGAATTTATGTCTTCCAGAGTCAGTTTATCGGCCTGTTTTAAAAGGGTTAATTTGGCTTCATCACCGGCAATCAAGACATGATCAAAAAACTCTATCAGGTTTAAATAGATTTTTGTATAGTTTTTAACATGTAAATAGGAAAAATCTTTTATTAATATTGATAATAGAAATTTTCGCATAATTTATCAGAAAAATGGAGTAAACTTTGATTTGCCAACCACACAAAAAAAAACAGAAATTTAATTTATACTTCCACAACCAGGTTTTCTTTTGCCGCAGTCAACACAAATTTGTAGCCCTGTTCTTTAATATATTTCCTTGCAGACTCCACCATGTCATCTATTGTTTTATCGGAATGGTCAGGATCGTGATGAAAAAAGCAAAGTTTTTCCACATTTGCCTGGTTTGCCAGTTCCAGAACCCGTATAAACGAGGAATGGCCCCAGCCTTTTTTGGAGTCCAACTCTACAGGAGTATATTGGGCGTCATGAATAAGAAGGTTTGCATTCTTACAGAAGTTGACAAATTCTTCCCAGGTGGTATTGGGATTGACTGCGTCCAGTTCGTTATCGGTCATAAATACCATGGTTCTATCTTGTTCCTCAAACTTGATGCTGTGGCAGATGACCGGATGGTTACAACGTATAAAAGATAAAGTTGCACCTTCATAGTTGAGAATATTGGAATCAATTTCGATAAAATCTATTTCTGCTGCCAATTGGGAATAATCTACGGGGAAATAGGTTCCTTCCATTTGATATGTAATGGTGTTTTGAACTTTTCTATTGGTGGTGGCCCAGCCATGAACCCGGACAATGCTGTTTTTATCATACATGGGAGCAAAGAAAGGAAACCCCTGAATGTGATCCCAGTGTGGATGAGTCAAAAAAATATCAATTTTCTTGTTGTCAGTTTTTATTAACTTATGGCCTAGTTTCCGTATTCCGGTACCTGCATCTATTATAATAATAGCACCGTTGGCAAGCCTTATCTCCAGGCAGGTGGTATTACCGCCATATTTCACCGTGCTCTCACCAGGCGCGGGCACCGAACCCCGGGTCCCCCAGAATTCTACTTCCATTTTAATTCCCTCCATTAGAGATATATATAATTTTACTTTCAGATATTATATCCTTTTTTTGAATTTTCTTATCAGTAAGATAATTTTATTACAAGGAAAAAAAAGAAATAATGATAATTAAGAAAGAGACCCAAAAAGGAGATGATAAAATGCTGGAAATAGATACCGATTCCGGTGTGGCTGAAGTGGTTCTGGATGAAAAACAGAAACTTGATGAACTTATTAATATAGGTATTGCCCTGAACAACGAAAGACGGCTGGATAAACTACTGACCAAGATTGTAACCGAAGCCCGACGTTTTACCCGGGCCGACGCCGGCACCCTTTACCTGGTTGAGGGTGACAACCTGAGATTTGAAGTAAGCCAGAATGATACCCTTCAGAAAATTTACGATCAAACTCCCGAAGATGACAGACTTCCTAATTTTCTGATGCCCATAAGTATGAACAACATCGCCGGCTATGTAGCCACCACTGGAGATACGGTAAACCTGAAAGACGTTTATCGTCTTCCGCCGAATGTACCCTATAAATTCAATAAAAGATTTGACAGGGAATCGGGTTACCGGGCAAAATCCATGCTGGTAGTCCCCATGACAAACGCCAACGGCGAAACCATTGGGGTTATTCAGTTAATCAATTCCCTGGATCTCAAGGGAAAAGTAGTCTCATTTAAAAAGGAATATGAAAAACTTACCCTTTCTCTGGCAAGCCAGGCAGCAGTAGCTGTGGAAATGGCCAAAATGAGGGAAGAGTTGAAATCCACCAGCCTTGAAATGATGCAGAGGTTATCGGTGGCAGCGGAATTCAGGGACGAAGATACCGCCTGGCACGTGAAAAGAATGAGCTTATACAGCAGAGTAATCGCCGAGGGGCTGGGTTTCAGCAACGAGGAAGCTGAAGAAATTCTGTTCACTTCACCCATGCACGATATAGGAAAAATTGGGGTACCCGATGCAATTCTGTTAAAACCCGGCAAACTCACCGACGAAGAACGGGAAACCATGAAAAAACATACCGTGTTCGGCTCCAAAATACTGGCGGGCTCCAAACACAAAATTATAAAAAAATCTCAGGTGGTTGCCCTTACCCATCATGAAAAGTGGGACGGAACCGGTTACCCTGAGGGGAAAAAAGGCGAAGAAATTCCCATTGAAGGCAGAATAGTAGCTGTGGCTGATGTGTTTGACGCCCTCACCCAGAAACGTTGTTACAAACCTGCGTTTCCACTGCAGAAAGTAGAAAAGATTCTGTTCAATGATACAGGGACCCATTTTGATCCCGGTGTTACCAAGGCATTTTTTGAAAACTATGACCGGATACTGGATGTTTTCGAAGAATATAAAGAAAATTAGGAAGATAAAAAAAGGGCTGTCCTTTCAGGGCAGCTTCTTTTACATAGAAGGAATTATTTTGTATATACACCCTTGATTTTATCCAGTTCTTCCAATAACTTATCTTTTAACCATTCAGGCTTAATGATTCTTGCCAGTTTTCGATGGGAAATAATCCAGGGAATCATATGCTCCGGTGTTTTAACTACAACTTTGAATAAAATATTTCCATCTCTGGTCTCTTCCAGTTTCTGGCTGGGGTGAAAATGCTGTTCGTTTAAATATTGCTCCAGTGAACTATCGAAGAGAATCTCCACCTCTTGAGTACATGTGTTTTCAAAATCCCAGGGGGTATTAATCACCGAAACTTCAACTTCTGCGGGCATATTAAAACTATCTTGAGTAATTTCCACATTTTTCATCCGGCTTATTTTGTATGTTCTCTTCTCTTTCTTGTAAGGGTTATATCCTCTCACATACCAGTCACGGTCATGAACCAGCCGGTAAGGTTCCAATTCAATTTTTTCGATAACCTCTTTCTGTTTGGAATAAGAAAAAGTGATTATCCGTTTAAAAAAGATAGCCTTATATATCTCAGCCAACTTATCTAAAAATTCTTCGTGATGAGGAAACCTTTCAACCCCCACACAATATTTGAATATTGATTCAATCTCCGGGCTTATTCCCATCATTTTCTTCAACTGCTGAAAATTACGGGGGTTTTCAACCTTGGTAGCATCCAGCAAATGCAGTACCAGAAGCAGAGAATAAAGTTTATTCGAATCTTCAATCAAATCGGGTAAATCTGCCAGGTTATTTATTTCATAACTTCTCTTTTCCCTGTCATAATATATTGGCAGCAAATGGGTCAATTCATTGAAATACCTGTAATATTGGTCTTTACTAATGGAAAGATAATCCATCACCTCTGTGGGCGTGATTTTTGGGTTTCTCATAATAACCATTAACAACCTTATCATATTCTGTGCTTTTGTGAATTCTCCTGACATTTTTACCTCTTTTAAATCAAGTTAATATTCCTAAATATCATTAATTTCAATATATTACTCATATCCCCTGCTATTTACATCTTATTACTTAAATTAATGAAATATTTTAAATTCTACTGCCTCTTCAAGCTGTAGCTTCTTCATTCCGGTTAGAGGGTTGTCTGGGGGTTGATTTTTGTAAACTCTTACCTATAAATTCTTAAGTAACTCATTGGCAATATCTTTCAAACTTTTACCGGCAATTAACATCGGCTCGCCGTTAATTTCACCATAAGCTGCAGATAAATGCAGTATATTGGCTTTTAACACAAAGGACGAAGAATTCCCATAAAAAGAAATGCTCCGGTCAACAACAAAAACATTTTCGATACCGGCAATGTGATAAAGATATACCGGGATTCCCACATATATGCCCCCGTTTGCTTCCAGAACCCCCGAATCAAAAGAAATCATACCGGCATTTTCAAAAAACCTGGTAAAACCTAATTTCTTCAGAAAACTTTTAGCTTCATAATCAGTATATATCTGAGCATTAATCTGGCTTATATTCAAAAATACTGCCAATAATAAAATCAATAACACTTTATATTTCTTCATTGATATCACCCCTTTCAACAAATATATATTGTTTTAGTTGCATTTTTTGCGAAAATAAAAAAAAACTGCCAGTAAAACCGGCAGCTTTTAATTTCAGTAGAACTGGTTTTATATTTTATCGAAAACTGGCCTCATATGATTTTCCAGATATTCGGGGCCTAATTCTTTCAAATCATAAGTTACTCTGACCACGGGCTTGGGAATCTGGATGTATCTCCGAAGGTCTATAGGAGTCCCCAGAATGACCAGTTCACAGGGTGTTCTCTCTATGGTTTTTCTCAATTCACTCAGCTGTTTTTCTGAATAGCCCATTGCAGGCAGCAGGGCTCCGGTATGGGGATACTTCCCGAAAGTATCCTTTATGGATCCCACAGCGTAGGGGCGAGGATCAATTACTTCCTTGGCGCCGAATTTCTTTGCTGCCAGAACACCGGCTCCAAAAGCCATATCTCCGTGGGTAAGGGTGGGGCCGTCTTCTATAACCAGAACCTTTTTGCCCCTGACCTCATCTGCATTGGTAAGAGAAATAGGAGATTCCGCTCTAACTACAACTGCATCGGGGTTGAGAACTTTCAAATTCTTCTCCAGCTCTTCAACGTCTTCGGGTTTGGCGGTATCAACCTTATTAATGACCAGAATGTCAGCCATCCGGGCATTGGATTCGCCGGGATAATACTTGGATTCATGCCCAACTCTCAGGGGGTCAGCCAGAGTTATGTGCAGATCGGGAATATAGAAGGGCAAATCGTTATTTCCGCCGTCCCACACTATAACATCAGCTTCCTTTTCAGCCTGCTGCATAATTTTTTCATAATCGATGCCTGCATATACCACCCTGCCGTGGGCAATATGAGGTTCATATTCTTCAATCTCTTCAATGGTGCAGTTATGGTTTTTCAAATCTTCCAGGGTTTCAAACCGCTGGGCAATTTGTTTGGTCAGGTCCCCATAAGGCATGGGATGGCGGATTGCCACCGGCTTCAACCCTTTTTCTTCAATAATCTGCAAAACTCTTCGTGTCGTCTGGCTTTTACCCACACCGGTTCTTACTGCGCAAACCGCCACTACGGGCACCTTGGATTTCAACTGGGTATCCCGGGCGCTGAGTAAACGGAAATTTGCACCTGCAGCAATTACTTCGCTGGCTTTATGCATGACATATTCGTGGGGAACATCGCTGTAGGAAAAAACAACATCATCGATGTCTAACTCTTTTATCAACTTGGTAAGATCTTCTTCGGGATAAATCTTGATTCCGTTGGGATAGTTCTTACCCGACAATTCCTGGGGGTAAAGCCTTCCGTGAATATCAGGAATCTGGGTGGCTGTAAAAGCTGCTACCTCGTATTCTTCCCTATCTCTGAAATAGGTGTTGAAGTTGTGGAAGTCCCGCCCTGCGGCTCCCATGATAATGACTCGTTTCTTTTTCATAATACCCTCGCTTTACTAATTGTAAAAAATTTAACAAGTGTTACGGTTGAAAAGGATTCTCTATTGAATCAAATAAAAAGTTGGTTAATTAAAGACTATAACCAACATAGTAAAAAAATTTTATATAAATTCTTCTGTTCCTGCTTAATAAAGGAATTTTTTCGATTTTATATAACTTTTTTTTATACCATGTAAGGATGAGAATAATGGAAGACGATAAATTATCAGCGGCAATCAGAGAGGAGCTGGAGGAAATAACCCGGCGAAAAGGCCATTTTCTCAGTTCCAGACAAACCGACGACCGCACTTCTTTGAAAATTATAAATGAATTTCTAAAAAAAAGTAACGGAGAAATAGAAATCAATAAAAATATTATTTCTTCGTTATTATTAATTTCCAATTATTTGATTAACGACAGCCTCAATCAAATAATAAAGCAGGTTAATTATAAAAAGGAAAATTTTCTGGTTCTGCATCTTTATATGAACCTGCAGGTTTCCAATAACTTTTTAGATGGTTTTCTTCTGGGATGCTCATTCATAAAAGTAAATAACGGCATTGACCTGACTAAAATAGACAAAATCGACATATTGGAACTATTTAAAAAAGTTTATGTTACCAGGCTGAACAACAAAGAATTAGACTTTATAAAAAAAATGGATGAAAATACAGGCATAATTGAACACTTTGAAGGAGCCTATCGGGAATTGTTCGCTTCGAACTCTCAATTACTGGTAGATCTGGCAGGAGAAAAAGTCGATGTTCTTATCGATTATCTGATGGCCGCCTTCTATGATGGTATTATTCTTGCCAAAATGATTCATGAAAATAATTAATTATGCCAAAAATTGTTTCCCCAAAAAAGCTCAACGACTTAAAAAATTCGGTTGTAAGAATTATTCTTGCCGTTATCATCATCGGCGTTCCTTTGTTCACCATACAAACACCTTATATGTATGAGGCTCCCGCAAATTGTACTGACGCCTCAACCTTGGTAAATGTCAGTAATTCCGGCAGGGAATCATTAAGAGATCGCTTTTTCGTCGCCACTGTGAGTTATTACAGGGCCAATTTATTTTTATTCTTAAAAGGGCTTCTGCTTCCCCAGGCAGAGCTGACCCCTATACCCGACACCAATATCAAAATCTATATCAGTGAAAAAAAACGAAAACAAAATGAACAGAACAAAATGGAAGAAAGCCAGCTTTTTGCCCACATTGCTGCGCTCAGAGCCATGGGTTACAACATAGAGTTTGAAAAAAGCCCGGTAATTGTCACTCAGGTCTTTTCCTGGGGTGATGCCCGAAATAAATTAGAAGTCGGCGATAAAATTTTAGAAATTGACAGGCGAAAAGTAGAAAATAATTCAGATCTGTTTCTTGGCCCTTCCAAATATAGAATCGGAAACAGCGTTACATTGAAAATTGACCGGAATGGCAAAATTCTGGAAAAGAATGTAAAACTTACCCTGGTCGAAGAAAGATTGCTCATTGGGATTTCCGCAGGAAGTAAATTGAAGGGGTTCAAATCTCCTTTTAGAATTGATTACAACGTGGATAATATTCAGGGGACCTCGGCGGGGCTTATGTTCGCCCTGGAAATTATCAAGCAGATTTCTGGAGTTGACATGACCGGAGGCAAAAAGATTGCCGGAACCGGAGTCATATATGAAGATGGAGATGTTTACCCCATAGAAGGCGTAAAACATAAGATCAAAGCTGCCGAGGCGAAAAACATGGATTATTTTCTGGTTCCTTCAGAAAATTATAAGGAAGCAAAAAAAACTGCCACCAGACTGCAAGTTATTCCCGTTGACAACCTGAACGGTGCTCTGAAAGCTATAAAAAAAATAAATCCCTCCGTCAACCTGGATTTTTCTCACCCTTCTGCACTAAAAGAGGAAAACTGAAGTAACATCATTTCCCCCTTCTTTTCGGGGCAGGAATTTGTATTAAATACACTAAATATTCATTAGTTTTCCCCAGTTATAACATTAATTTATTTATAGAAAGAAGGTTTTAACATGAATAGAATTCTGGTTATAAACACCGGCAGTTCTTCCCTTAAATTTCAGCTTTTCAACTTCGATGATCTTTCACTGGTAGCCAAGGGGCTGGTAGAAAGAATTGGTGAATCTCAGCCTGTGTTTTCCAACGAATTTAACGGTAAAAAAGAAAAAAGAATAGTCAAAGCTCCGGATCATAAAGCGGCCTTCCAGGTAGTAATAGATGACCTGCTTGATCCTGAAAACAATCTTTTAAAAGACATAAATGAAATCAAGGGAGTGGGCCACCGTGTGGTTCATGGCGCGGAAACCTTTGCCACCACTGTTCAAATTAACAAAGAGGTTATTAAAAAAATGGAGGAGTGCATTCCCCTGGCTCCGTTACATAACCCACCAAACCTCATGGGTATCTCTGCTGCCCAGTCACTGCTCCCCCAGGTCCCCCAGGTAGGTGTTTTTGACACAGCTTTCCATCAGACCATGGACCCCCACGCATTCATATACGGACTTCCATATGAAATGTATGAGAAGCATCGTATTCGTCGATACGGTTTTCATGGCACCTCACATAAGTATGTAAGCAAAAAATTGATGGATATTTTAAATCAGGGGCCCGAAGGTTTGAAAATCATCACCTGCCACCTGGGAAACGGTTCAAGCATAGCTGCTGTCAAGGATGGTAAATCTGTGGATACTTCCATGGGCCTGACTCCTCTGGAAGGGCTGGTAATGGGGACCCGTTGCGGCGATATGGACCCGGCGGTGGTAACCTTCATAATGGATAAGGAAAACATGGACACCAAACAGGTGGACAGACTTATGAATAAACAGAGTGGAATGAAAGGCATTTCGGGTATTTCCAATGATTTCAGAGATCTATGGGAAGCAGCGGAAAAAAACAATAAACGCGCCCAGTTAGCACTGGATGTGTATTGTTATAGAATTAAAAAGTACCTCGGCGCCTATGCAGCAGCCATGGGCGGGGTAACTGATATTATCTTTACTGCCGGAATCGGTGAGAATGACAATGGTGTCAGGGAAAAGTCGCTGGAAGGCCTGGAATTCATGGGGGTAAAACTTGACAAGAAAGCCAATGCCGGCAAAAAGTCTGAAAGAAAAATCAGTACCGATGATTCCAGAGTAAGAGTCTGGATTATCCCCACCAACGAGGAATTGATGATTGCCAGGGAAACCAGGGAAATAATAGAAGTTGCAAAAACCCCAGCTTAACCTGAATACTGACTTCCCCAAAAATAAGATCAAATTAAAACAGAACAGGATTTTACAGGAGCTGTCCCAAAAGGGCAGCCCCTTTGTTTACAAGTTGAAAAATTCTAATTTCGTCATCACGGGCATCCCCAGCATGCGTGGCGCTCTCTCCCCATTTGGAATTGGTGAACATATTGTTCGCAATACAGTTGGATGAAAAATGAAAAAGATCCAGGCGCTCACGAACGCAAGGTATCTGGGTTGGGAGCCAACTCTCAAAAACTGTCATCGCGACTAGCGACGTGGCGATCTGTACCACCCATGTAAGTGGGTATGGAAAACCCCTGCAGGTTGAGATTAAGAAGATTAATATTTTGTAACAACTTAACCCCGGTTTCTTTTTTTGAAAAACCAGTAAACGAAACCGCCCAGGCCAAGAATAAAAGCCAGGGTAATATAATAGAAAACAGTGGGCCAATAAGTTACGGTTACTTGTCCCGAGTTGAATTTTACTCTGTTGGGCTCCAGTTTTATTCCTTCTTCACTGATAATTTTACCGGGGACTGTAACAAAGACTTCCCCGTCAAAACTACTAAGTTCATCAACATTACCGCAATCAAGGGTCAGCGAAAAATCAGAATTGAGTGTCATTTTCTGGAATTGTCGAACCTTATTGAAATTATTCCATTCGAGTTTAACTATGGTGTTGTTTTCATCATAGTAAACTTCTTTCACCCTGAAGCCATCGCTGGTGAGTTGGCTTTCTATCCGGTCTTTGGCGCCCCTGAAATTTTCCATTGTTATTATGGCATTCCCGGCGCCGGTTACCCAGAAAGTCATGTCCGCAACCACTTTTCCCCGGCAACCTGTAAATAAAAGAAATATAATTACTGGTATAAATTGGAATATTCTTTTCATAACTGGCACCCCACTGGATAGTTTGATGAGATTAAATACATTATAACATAATGGTAGGTAATAAAAAATTATTTCTTCTTTTTATTTTCAGTGTTCAGATTATCAAGTTGTTTGTCGAGGCGATTTTCAAACTCTTCGTTGTTTTTCCAGTCAGCTTCCTTATTATCATTATTTTCTATTTCTTCCTTGTAGAGTTTATCCATCATTTTGGTTTCAAAATATCCTATGCCTTTGCCCTTTCTGTGAAAACCGGCTTCATACCAGAACTCCTGGTGGGTTGTCACCGGTGATGATACGCTGGCCCGGGTCGCTTCTTCTTCAATATAAATCTTATGAAAACCCAATGGAAGTTTTCTGGTAATTTGAAAATTTGCTCCGGGTTCAATCTTCTGGTTTTTTGCCACAATTTCGTTATCTACTTTTATGGTAACTGTAATAGGCATACTCTCGGTTTGTTCGGTATTAATCACCTTAATGTTGAGGTTGTTCTGTGTGGTTCTGGAGGAACAGCCTGCAGAAATCAACAGGTAATACAAAATTAACAGGAAAATAACAGATTTATTCTTCATTTTTTTCACCTTGAATTATTTAGTATTAATTCACTGCAATGTTATTAAAAATCAAGGGCAAAGCTGCAGTTTTTTTATTTATTTGAAATAGCAGGGAGACAACGTAATTATATTGAAAAAAAATGGCTTGAAATAATAAAATTATTAAATAACAGATATAGCAGGTGATTTTATCAATGAAAGGTTCCATAATATTAAACGGAAATATCGAGTTTGAAGTTGATTATATATATAAGTTTAAAGAAAAACTGCTTTCTTCAATTCATAAGGACCCAAAAGTAAGAGAAGATAAGAAGGTTCTGCTAATTACCGCCGCCTGGAGGCGGGATGAACACAGGGAAGAGCATGTAAAAGAAGCCATCAGGGATATTGGGATAAAATCGCTCTACAAAGATGGATATGATGTGAACATACAAAATCTTTCCATATATCATATGTTTAACGAATTCAAGAAGAAGGAACCCAGGCTTTATAAATTTTATCATGAAAAACAGGAAAACATTATTGCAGTTAAAGAGTTTTATCGAAAGAAAAACCACAGCCTGGTAGGCCTTTTAAAAAGCCAGGTCCGGCAGATAAGAAAAGAATTTCCCGGCACTTCCTTTGCCGAAATTATGGCTTATGACGTTAAAGAAGAAACCAGAACCCTGGTTGACAAGAATGTAAAACAGCATCGCTTTCATTACTACTGCCGGGATATTCAATATACATTGAAGCATATCAGAGATATGGATAACGAAATGGCGCTGGTCAGCCGGGAGATTGACAACTATTTCTTTACCAAATCAAAAGTTATGGAAAACCCCACCTACAAGACACAAAAAGAAATACTGGAAAAACGCATACTTTCCGCCAATTCCATATTTATTTTCGGGGGGAACGTAGCTGTATTAATGAACCGGCTGAATTTTTATAAACTGAAAGATACCTTCAGAAAGGCCCTGGCTGATGGGACCAACTTTTTTACCGTATCTGCGGGTTCCGATGTATTATCGGACAAGATAATCCTATATGGCTGGGTAGATCTGGAACACCCCGAGGTTCACCGGGATTTTGAATTTTTCGACCATGGTTTTGGTTTGATTACCAAGCTAACTCTTTTTCCCCACTGCCTGGATCGCATAAAAACCAGGGATCCCGATACACTGTCTTATCTGGCTCATCGTTTTGAGTCTTCAATAGCTGTGGGGTTAGATCAATTATCATTCTTGAAATTGGAAACCTATGCCGACGAAAACGAACAAATTTATGAGCGTTATGTTTCTGTAGGAAAAGAAGAGGGTGTCTATGTTTTTGATAAAAGCGGCAAGCTGATTGTTAAAGAATTCGGCGATGAACTGGAAATACCCGGTTCTAAAATTTATGAGAGCCACCATCCCGAGTTGTTTAATAAATCTCTGGAGTGGTCTTCCACTTAAGGAGGTGAATTTTGAAACAGAAAATAGGTATAATGGGAGGGACTTTTAACCCTGTTCATATAGGCCACTTGATTGTTGCCCAGGAGGCCTGGGAGCGCTTTGGCCTTGATAAGATATTGTTCATTCCCAACAGCAAGCCTCCCCATAAGCAGGGGGCAGATTACAGGACATATATTTTAGATCCCGAGTTGCGTTACATAATGACTTACCTGGCAATTTCCAATAACCCTCATTTCTTTGCTTCCCGCATCGAGCTGGATCGGCCGGGCTTGTCTTACACCCTGGAAACCATAAAGGAATTGAAAAAACTTTATAAAGACGCCGAGATTTCTTTTATAACCGGGGTTGACTCACTGCTGAACGCAAATTGGTCCAGGCTGGATCAACTTCTGGGATTACTTGAAAACTTTATTGCCGCCACCCGGCCCGGGTTGAACGAAAACGATCTGGAAAATAAGAAAAAGGAATTAAATCTTACCCGGGAGGATAAAATAAGGGTACTAAAAATTCCGGGTATTGCCATTTCTTCAACCATGATAAGAAAAAGAATCAGGGAAGGCCGGACAATAAAATATATGGTACCCGCTGAGGTTGAAACTTTTATCAAGAAAAAACATCTATATATATAGACAATTCTTATAAAATGACTATAATTTTATTTAGTGTGGCCAACTAAATTTTTTTATTATTAATATGGAAACCAATGAATATAAATATATGTTAAATAAAGCCAAATACCAGGAGGTAGATTAATGGAATCAGATTCAAGAAAACTGGCAGAAAAAATTGTGGAATATGCTTTAGAAAAGAAGGGCCAGGATGTAACCCTGATAAAAATGGATGAGAAAACTATAATATGCGACTATTTCGTAATTGTTACCGGGTCATCACGAACCCATAACAAGGCAATAGCTGAACACATTGCCCAAGCCTTGAAAGACGAAGGAATGAATGAAAGAAAATATCAGGGCAAGGACGATGGTGGGTGGATTCTATTGGATTACGGTTCTGTTGTGGTACATGTTTTTCTGGAAAACCTGCGTGAGTTCTATAACCTTGAAAAGTTATGGAAAGACGGAGAAATAGTATATGTTACCGAACCCGATATGGAAATGTCAGCCCAGTAAAACTCTGTTCATATAAGGAGGAAGATAATGAAGAATAAGGCTTTAATATTTATTGTACTGATTATCCTGGGTGTAATTTCAGGAAGTGTTTTTACTTATTATTTTTATATCAGCGAAGCCAGTTCATTAAAGAAGATTGTGAACGAAACTGCTGAAAACCCCACTGCTGGCGAAGAAAGTGAAGAAATAAGGATGAAGGTGGCACAGTCAAAACCCGACATTGTGGGCACCAATAAAGTAGTGGATGCTGTGAAAATCCTTTCTCCCTCGGTGGTATTCATAACCACCAAATCGGTATTCGGTTCCGAATCCGAACTTCCGCCGGGTGTCCCCAGGGAATTCAGGGATTTCTTTAACCCCTATGGCGTTCCCAAGCGAAGGCAGGGAAGTGGGTCAGGAATCATTATATCCGAAGATGGCTTGATTCTTACCAACCAGCATGTTATTGAGGGCGCTGATCAAATCACAGTAAAAATTGGCGATGAGGCTAATGGCGACAAGGAAAAATTATACCGGGCCAAAGTAATCGGGTCAGATAGATTAACCGACATTGCAATTATTAAGATTGAAGCGGAAAACCTGCCTGCAGCCAAACTGGGTGATTCTGACCGGGCCCAGATAGGAGAATGGGTTGTTGCAGTGGGTAACCCCTACGGATATGAACACACAGTTACAGTGGGTGTTTTATCGGCCCGGAGAAGAGATTTATCCGATATGGGAAGAGAATATCCCAACCTGTTACAGACCGACGCTGCAATCAACCCTGGAAACTCAGGCGGGCCCCTGGCTAACCTGAAAGGTGAGATAATAGGCGTTAACACCGCAGTTCACCGAACCGGCCAGGGAATCGGATTTGCCATTCCCATCAATCAGGTGAAAAAGATTAAAGATCAGCTCATAGGCAATGGAAAAGTAGTGCGACCCTTCATTGGAATACAGATGATGGAAATGGATGAAGCCAAAGCCAACTATTTAAATATGCCCGAAGTAGCAGGAGTTTTAATTTACAGAACAGTAAAAAATTCACCTGCACAGAAAGCCGGCCTGGCTCGCGGTGATGTAATCCTTGAAATCGATGGCAAGAAAGTGAATTCTTCAAAGGAATTGCAGGAGATAATTCGAAGCTATGATATCGGCGATACCGTTAATATCAAGGTATGGAGAAAAGACAGCAGAAGAGATTTTCAACTGAAAATTGAAGAAATGCCTTCAGAATTAAGTGGCTAACGCCATTTTAAAATTAAGGGGCTGTCCCACAAGGATGGCCTCTTTAAATTGTTTTATAAAAATCCAACATTCATGGTTGGCAGCCCGGTTTGGAAAACAGGAACAGGCTGTTCACAGCATAGTTTTTTCTTCAGCCATTCTATTCTTCTCACGGATTGAAAGTTCGTCCTGGCGAGCCCTGGAAGGGTGTGACAGCCTAAAAAGAACGCAAATAAATATTGATTGTTACTATTTTGAACTTTTAGATAATGCTTAAAAAAAACGGCCCGATGATTCGAGCCGCTTTTTTGTTCTTTGAAATTTATCAGGTTACATCGCCAATTGCAGATTCTTCAAAGTCCAGCCCCAATTCTTCGCCAATTCCCAATTCCTGCTGTTCCTGGAAAGTGAATTTCGGGTTGAGATCAACCCAGCCATTGAACCAGGAGATGGCTATAAAAACTAACATAAGCCCCAATGTAACAAATACCGTGGGCCATGCCCCCAGAACCTGGGAGATAATAATCGGGGCAAGCACGGTGAGGAAACCTCCTCCAAGAAAAGGTTGATAAAGTAATTGTTTAAAACCGAAAGCTGAGGCTGTACCGGTTTTGTAAAGAGGGTCCACGATTCTGAGCAGCATAAGGCCTATGGCGGTAACACCGGTCTGCATACCAAACTCAGTAATGCTTCTTTCAAACCAGAATTCCGGGAACATCCGGGGAGCGATAACGACAGTTGCCAGCACCACCCAGATAATGCCTGAAAGCATTATAATCAGGAAAGGCCATATATTGTCGAGAATCAGGTCCAGCCTGATAGATGCGATGGCGGAAATAACCAGGATATCCAACGCCAGGCCAAGCAAACGGTCGAAAGTATCCTTATCATAATAATTATCAATATTGAACTTCATAGAAGTCAACTGCACCAGTATCCCGCCAATCATTGCGAAGGGGAAGAGAGGCATATACTTAAAAATTTTGGTAATTGTATTGAAACTGGGGGGTAAGAAACTCAACAGCCAGGGCAGTATTTTATAGAGAATTGCCCAACCCAGCAGAATTGAAACCGAGATAATGGCGAAATGGAAAGTCATGGGTTCAATAGCCTCGCTTGCCACAGTGGCGGTGGCAATGGAGTATCGTTTGGGTTTGGGAATCAAACCCACCTTTTTATAAGTTGGAATTCCTTCTTTCTCATTAAGAAAAGCGCAGTAGTTTTTTCGGATTGCCACATTGATTAATGCGATACCTATAACTACGGCAACAATTATACCCACTGTTGCCGACATCTGCCCAAGAGCTCCGCCGGCCTCGAAACCCAGTTCTCTGAAAACGTTTCTCATACCTGCAGCTGTGCCGTGGCCGCCGGAAAATCCTATCTCCACGATACAGGAGAAAATGGCAGGGACATCAAAAAGTGGTATGAGAATTAACAAGGTTACCAGGAGGGAGAAAAAATATTGGCCCAGGCCAACTACTGAACCGTAGCACAGTTGGGGGCCCGCAATTTTCCATACTTTTTTGGGGTTGGGAATGGTAACCCCAAGAAATAGAGACGCAAAAACCACGTTGATAAGAATTCCGGGCAACTCACGCCAATAGCCCAGCATATAATCGGGAAAGATTACTATGTTGGAAAACCGGCCCAGTATTTCCGGCCCGATAAGCAGAGCTATAAACCCGGCAATAATGGAAGATGGCAGAAAAAGGAATTGAAAAAGTTTTACTTTAACCCTCAACGTTTTACCTATCAGTATAAAAATGCTTAAAACACAAATACTCAGAAAGACTTCCATTAAATGTTGCACAGTGCTCCTCCTTGTGGTGGTTTGATTAATAGTGAATCAATTATTCAATCAACAGGGAAATTAATAGACTACTTTTCTTGTAAAGAACGGTTCATTCCTTCTCTTTCAATTATTAATTGAAACGTATTAATAAGTTTCTTCCTGATAATATTTGTAGAAAGAGAAAGGCAGGATTTTTTTCAGGTTGTCATCAGTCATTCTGGCGGGGGGCATCCCGGATTTCATCATGGCAAAAGTGATAATACGGGTTTTCAAATCGGCCGTATCTATGTTGTTTTCCCGGGCTTTAATGTTTTTCAGAGCATCATAGACCTCATTCTTCAGGCCTTCCACCAGGCTGTCTCTTACCATGCAATATAGATGGAAATCCAGAGTACTCAATTGTTTCTTTGATTCTCTGAAATCAAGCCAGGGGGTCTGGTTTAATATCTCAACAAGTTTCTGGCTGTCCTGGCCTTGTCTATCAATGATACAGGGAGGGCACAAAGGTTCATCTTTTTCTATCATTGCCCCGCAGTTGGGACAAGGTTTACCCCCCCTTTTTTTCAGCCATTTTTCATATTTCTTTTTACCCTCAAGAAATTTTCTCATCATTTGCCGGGTTTTTTCATCTTCTATCAGGCAAATTTCATTTTCAATTTCTTCTTCATCTCTGGCTGATAATTCAATCTCCTGGAACTCATAGACAACGGGTTCATTTTCTTCTGTCTTTCTGAAAAGCGAAGGGTTTACCTGAAACCTTATATCTTCTACTATCCCCGTACCAAGCAACTTATTAAACTTTTTTAAAAACTGATATTTGAAACCGCTCAACTCCGTTGCCCAGATATGATCTTTCACACCCACAAAAAGAATCTTGCCTCTCAATTTTAAAGCCTGTGTGACCTGGTTCAATTGTTTTCCACATATTCGGGGCCAGAATGTGATGGAACGATTGTTTTTATAAATTTCATAAAGGTCAAGCTTCTTCATTGTCCGCTTCAAAACACTTTTAATAGACATGGGTTGCATTTGAAATAACCCCCTCGCTTACGTTAAAAAGCCTGGTTCTGGAACCATGATTCTTGAAGAATTCTGGAATTTCGGTGGCTGCAAAAAAAATTTGTTTTTTGGCCTTAATAAAATTAATAAAAAGATCTACCCTGGAAGGATCCAGTTCCCTGAGGCTGTCATCAATCAAAATTACCGGTTCGATATCCATTTGCTGGCTGATAATCTCAGCTTCCGCCAGTTTCAGAACCACCGACACCCCGCGAATCTCTCCC
This sequence comes from uncultured bacterium, assembly GCA_964607865.1. Lineage (GTDB taxonomy): Bacteria > Vulcanimicrobiota > JAJTBE01 > JAJTBE01 > CAZSLZ01 > CAZSLZ01. Next base: position 20,128 of record CAZSLZ010000008.1, on the reverse strand, counting down.
AGGGAACCGAAATTTCTGATTCTTTTGCCGTCTTTCTTAAATACTATATCATCGCGATGAGGGCCTGCCAAGGTATAACCCACTTTATTTTCGCTTTGCTCCAGCCTTTGCAGTGCATCGCTGAAAGCTTCCTTCAGTGATTCGGGCTCCCGGTTTTTAAACTCCTTTACCGATGAACGATATCCCAGTTTGGGCATATCCTGTTTGAATAAATCAATAAAAATTTGAGTCATAATTTTTCTCAGCGATTCCAGAGCCTGAAAACGATGACACAGAATCTCGGCACCCAGAGAAATCAGTTTTTCCGAGTAAATTTCACCCATATATTTGTCCCTGTTTCTTTCGGGCAATTTCAACCAGCGGTTTCTAAGATCCAGAATTTTATTGTATTCCCTTAATGTAGAGGCATATACAGGTTTCAGCCTGCTGCAGATTAGGTCCAGCAGTTTTCGGCGGTTTTCAGGCGCTCCCCTTATTATTTCAAGATCTTCAGCCAGAAACAGTACCATAGGCGACCGGGCTATGAAGTCGGAAAGCCGGGTAACCGGGTTGGAATTCAATTTAATTGTCTTATTCAGCCTGGTCGATTCAGGTTTTTCCCATTGGATCTCCAGGGAAAAAGCCAGACCACCCACAGCAAAACTGCCCGCCACCCTGGCAAAACTGCTGTCAAAATTTATTATATTCTCCTCTTTATTGGTCCTGTAAGATCTGCCCAGGCTCAAAGAATAGAGAGCTTCCAGGAAACTCGATTTGCCTTGGGCGTTTTTTCCTATGATAAGGTTAAAGCCCGGTGAAAACTCCAGGCTGGCAGGTTTCAAATTTCTAAAATTATTTAACTCAAGTTTATTTACAATCATAAAAAGCCAAAATGGTAAAAACCCTGATAATTAACGGCGGGTTACCAGAATCTTTATGTCATTTTTCATATTTTCTTCAAGAACCACTTTCAGTTTACCCGCTGTTTCCATGGTTTCTTTTATCTTCTGCAAATCTCCTATTTTAGGGCCGGTAATAGAAATACCCCGCATGTATATTCCAATTCGCGCCCGCAGGGTATCAGTATTGAAAGGATATTGATACACCGTGGATAGAAGAAATTCCTGTAAGTTTATGGGTAAACGATATCTTTTAACATCGTCTTCGGGAAGCTTTATCTTTATTTTCTTATTAAAATTCTTAACAGGATTCTCGATTTCACTCCTGGTTTCTTCCAGCTGTAATAACAGTTTTTTCTTAAATATATGCAGTTTTATTGGAGTATCATTGTCAAATACCCAGTATATTTTCATATAGGAACTACCAATAACTTCAGTATCGTTGGAAAAAATAAGATAGATTTTTTCTCTGTTATCGGCCTTCTTTAATACAAATTCTTCTCTGGTTTCCTTATCGGTAAATTCTTCCTTGATTTTTAAATAAAATGAATTCCCGGGATTTATTTTTTTAAATCCCAGTTGCCGGAAATGTTTTTCTACTTTTTTCACCTTGCCCCGGTACTCATATAAATACAACAGCAGTATAACAAAAACACCGGAAAAAATCACCAGGGCAGTATTATCAACAGTTATTCCCAACATTATAACAACTCTCCCAGAATATAATATAACAAAAACAATAAAATTTCAAATAAACAATTCAGCAAAAAACCACAGGCTTTGTGAACGGAAAGGTCCATTAAAAATTTGGCAAAAAAACAGGTATTTTATTGCAGTTAGTGAAGTTTTTCTCAAACCATAATAAGGAGGCGTCTTGATGGATATACCTCAAAATTTATTTTTTACAGAAGAACATGAATGGGTAAAAATGGATGGTGACGTGGGCACAGTAGGGATAAGCCACCATGCTGTGGAGCAGTTAGGCGATATAGTTTTTGTGGAATTGCCCGAGTTAGAAGACGAACTTGAGAAAGGCGAAAGTTTCGGTGTGGTGGAATCGGTGAAAACCGTTTCTGATTTATATGCCCCAGTTACTGGTTCAGTCGCCGAACTTAACAAATACCTGCTTCAGGAAATTGACGGCGAAGACAACGACGACTTTCATCCCGAATATGTAAACGAAGATCCTTATGGCAAGGGATGGATGTATAAGATTAAAGTAAGCGATAAATCTGAACTCGATTCCCTGATGTCTGCGGCCGGATACAGGGAATTCATAAAAGAACAGGGAGGCGAACCAATTTGAAATATATCCCCCATACCCCAGGGGATATTGAAAAAATGCTGAGCGCTATTGGAGTTGAATCCATAGATGCTCTTTTTTCTGATATTCCCAAAGAAAAGAAAATTGATAAACTGGATCTGCCAGATTCCATAAGTGAACTGGAACTGGTGAACCGTATGAAGCAAATGTCAGGAAAAAACCGGGCTTTCTACGACAGGTCCAGTTTCCTGGGAGCAGGCATATACTGGCATTTTACTCCTTCAGTAATTGATTCCATTATTTCCAGATCCGAATTCTATACCTCTTATACCCCCTATCAGGCTGAAGCCAGCCAGGGTATTCTACAGTCTATTTTCGAATACCAGACCATGATTGCCAACCTCACCGGTATGGAAGTATCCAACGCTTCCCTTTATGATGGTTCTACCGCTGTGGCAGAAGCAATTACCCTGGCAACGATGGCCACGAGGAAAAATCAGGTTTTATACAGCCAGGGGCTTCACCCTGAATATGTAGAGGTAATAAAAACCTATTTCAAGCATATGGATGGAGTAGTTCTTCAGGAAATCCCCCTTATCGAAGGTAACCTGGATACTTCAATTCTGGACAAGTATGTAACCAAAGATACCGCCGGCCTGATTGTTCAAAACCCCAATTGCCTGGGTTTTCTGGAAAATCTTGCTCAAATCGGCACAAAACTGAAACAACTTAATAAAAAAAGCCTGTTAATTACTGTGGTTACAGAGCCGGTTTCTCTGGGTATTTTGAAAACTCCGGGAGCCTGCGGAGCTGATATCGTGGTGGGAGAAGGCGCCAGCTTCGGCCTTCCCCCGTCTTTTGGGGGCCCCCATCTGGGTTTCATGGCCACCACAGATAAGTTTCTGCGAAAAATTCCCGGCCGCCTTGTAGGACAGACTATAGATGAAAAGGGCAGAAGAGCTTTCTGCCTGACCCTCCAGGCACGGGAACAGCATATCCGCAGAGAGAAAGCTTCTTCAAATATCTGCACCAACCAGGCACTTTGCGCCCTCGCTGCAACCATATACCTGGCTTGCATGGGCAAAAAAGGGTTCCGGGATCTGGCAAAACTGAACCTGGAAAAGGCTCATTATTTAAAAAACAGAATTGTGGGAATTGAGGGCTTTGATATGATGTACGATAAGCCTTTCTTTAATGAATTTACTGTAAAAACCAGGATGAAACCTGAAGTGATAAACACATTTCTGGCCAGCCGGGGAACTATAGGCGGTTTTATAACCGGAAAATGGAAACCCGAATGGAAAAATGCCATAACCTTCTGTGTTACCGAGATGAACACCAGAAAGCAGATGGATGATTTGTCAACCTGCCTGAAAGACTGTATAAGACAGGATGTGAAAACCCATGTATGATAAGTTGATTTTTGAAATAAGCAAGGAGGGCAGGCCCCCCTATTCTTTGAATGAACGCGGCGGAATCTGCGAGGTGCCCGGCAGGGATGCAGCCCAACTTATTCCCGGCGAATTTCTCGCTGATGAGGAAGTGGAACTTCCCATGGTGGGCGAACTGGATCTGGTTCGCCATTACACCCACCTTTCCAGAAAAAATTACGGAGTAGATACCCATTTCTATCCCCTGGGTTCCTGCACCATGAAATATAACCCCAAGGTAAATGAACGGGTCAGCCGATTCCGTGGTTTTACTGAAATACATCCCTATGCTGATGAAAACCTGGTTCAGGGCGCCCTGGAAGTACTCTATTATACAGATTATTATTTAAGCAGAATCACAGGTATGTCGGGCTTCACCCTCCAGCCCGCTGCCGGCGCTCATGGGGAATTAACAGGGATTCTGCTGGTGAAAGCCTATTTTGATGATATAGGCGAAGCTGGCATTTCCAGAAAAAAAATACTGATTCCCGATTCAGCGCATGGTACCAACCCTGCCAGCGCCGTATTGGGCGGTTTTGAAGTGGAAGAGATAAAATCCGATTCACGGGGTAATGTGGATCTGGCTCATCTCAAGGAAAAACTCGATAACACCGTAGCTTGCGTTATGCTTACCATGCCCAACACCCTGGGGCTTTTCGACGAGAATATGCTGGAAATATCACGCCTGGTTCATGAAGCCGGCGCCTTGCTGTATATGGACGGCGCCAACCTCAATGCCATAATGGGAATTTGCAGGCCCGCAGAACTGGGTTTTGATATAATGCATATCAATCTTCATAAGACCTTTTCTGCCCCTCATGGCGGCGGCGGCCCCGGTTCAGGGCCGGTGGGGGTTGTGGAAAAACTCCTTCCCTTTCTGCCCGGCCCCCGAGTTGAAAAGAATGAAAAAACATTTTCCTTTTTTAAACCGGAAAAAACCATCGGCAGGGTAAGGGCTTTCTATGGCAATTTCAATGTGATTGTAAAGGCCCTGGCTTACATGACAGGCCTGGGCGCCGACGGAATAAAGGAATCCGACCGCACTGCGGTTTTAAATGCAAACTATTTGAAGGAGAAATTAAAAGAGAAATTTTTCCTGAAGTATGATCGCACCTGCCTTCACGAATTTGTATTATCAGGAATATGGCAGAAAGAAAAAGGCTCAACCACCAAGGATATTGGAAAACGGCTGCTGGATTACGGTTTCTATGCACCAACTACATATTTTCCCCTTATTGTGGAGGAAGCTCTTATGATTGAACCTACAGAAACCGAATCCAGAGAAACCCTGGATGAATTTATCGATGCAATGCTCAAGATCGATGAGGAAATTGAAAAAGATTCAGGCTTCGTAAATGACGCTCCCCATTCAACACCGGTTCGCCGCATAGACGAAGTAACAGCAGCCCGCAAACCAGTTCTTAAATGGGAGAAAGAATAAAAAAAAGGTTTTAAAATAATAATGGAGCTGTCCCAAAAGGATGGCTCCTTTTAGATTTTCTAAAAGAATCTCAAATTTGCCATTGAGAGCCTCAAAGAGGCGTGGCAATCTCAGTTTAGATCGGGCAGTAGTTTCGCATTATGAAAAAAATATTTTTTTTCATAATGCGAAACTACTGTTAGAAATTCTTTTGCCTTGTCGGGGTTTTCGTAAACTTCCCCTGCTGAATATTTTTGAGCAAAGCAATAATCGGGTTTCCTGGGGCTTGCTAAAACCGGCAGAAAACCCTGGCATAATATAAGAATAGTTATTAATGAAAGAAAATAAACACCCACTGACTTTTTCATAAACATCCTCCCCAAAAATTATATTTATCTTTTTCGTTTTTTTTCCTGAAAATTGCCTTTATTTTTTGAGTAACATAATTCAGTAGGAAAAACCGATTAGAGATTTAAACTGTTACATGGAAAAGAAATGGGGAATGATGATGAAAAAGAATTTTTTATTTATAATTTCATGTTCTATATTGATAGTAATTTCACCAACCATTGTAATGGCGGGAAAAACCCTGGAGCAGACTGACCCGGTAAAATGCCTGGCTTATTATTATAGCTGCATCAGCGGAAAAAAGTTCAGGGATGCTTATAGTTTAAGGACTGAAAGAGCCAATAGGAAGACAGCTTATGAAGACTGGTATAAAAGGGTATGGGCCAGCAATGTAAGCCTGGAATTGCTGGAAAACGAGCTTGTTGAAAAAAAGGATAACCGGGCTGTGGTTCAGGCTGTAATAAAATCGGTTGATAATTTTGACAATAAGGAAGAAGAAGGGGTATATAAGATTAAATCCACCCTGGCCAAAAGCAATAATTTGTGGTGGATAGACGGATTCACAGTAGAAAAGCTGGAGAATTACAACCCCCGGAAACTCTTCCCTGCCCCGGAAAAGGCAGATACCCCAAATACAGGGCCCGATACCGGGAAAAACAGTTTTTTGCCGCCGGGAAAGGAAAAACTGGAAAAAAAACCCGAAACTCTTTATGAAGATATTCCCATTTATCCGGGTTACAAGATGTCCCCATCCATGGTGATTCAGGATAAATATGAAAAACTGCCTATGAACTTTTTTTATAGCACTAATACCCTGGGAAATGTAAGCCTGGAATCGGTTATTGATTACTATGAACGGAAAATGAAAGACCAGGGCTGGTACGTGCCCGGGTCCGGCGCCGGCGGAGAAGATACCCTGAGCCTTTATCTGGAAAAAGCGAGCAAAAAAACTCTGATTATGGCTGAAAAATCCCAGGATAACCGGATTCGCCTGAAAATATTCTACTGGAAAGACTGAAGTTGAACGAGTTCAGCTGTTTTTACAGCTTACCACCATTCTTTTATGCCTGAAATAGTCATTAAAAACATATTTCATTTCACTGCCCAGCACCGTTTCTTCGTAGTCGGACCCGCCATCCAGCATACATTCGTCGCCAATAAGGCAATCGACAATTCTTGAGTTTTTCCTGATATGGTTGAAATCCCACATAATAGATCTTATAACTTTTGTATTGTCATCAATGACATTATATTTACCCATGACCAGTGGGCCGTGCAGTTTTACATTTTTGCCGAATTTGCATTGTTTTCCGATTAGAACCGGAGGTTTAATTTCGATATCTTCAGGCAGGTCCACATCTTCTTCCACCCAGATATCCGGCCGGATTTCCTCGCCGGGGAAATTGACACAAACTTTATTTTTAAGGCAGTCAAAATGTGCTTTTCGATATTCCACCAGGTTACCTATGTCTTTCCAGTAGTCATGGGTTTTGAAGCCATAGAAGGGAGCGCCCTGTTCTTTCAGCAGGGGGAACAACTCGGACCCGAAATCGTAAAAAGTATTTGGGGGGATCATCTCCAGAACCTGGGGTTCGAAGATATACAGGCCATTGTTTACCCATTTACTTTTTGCTTCTTCTGGGTCGGGTTTTTCCTGAAATTCAAGGATTTTACCTTCGTTATCGGTTACAACCACACCGTAATGCTGGACTTGTTCTACCGGGGAAAGCCCGATAGTGGCAAGGGCATTTTTTTCCTTATGAAAATTTACCAGTGCTGTGAGGTCAATATCATGGAGGTCATCGCCACCGGTAACCAGAAAAGTGTCGTCAAAAAACCGTTCTACCTTTTTTACCCCTCCGGCAGTTCCCAGCAATTCGGTTTCATGGGAATATTTCATTCTGACCCCGAAATCCTTGCCATTTTTAAAATAGTTTTCTATGGAATGGGGAAAATTATGCAAATTAACCATGATTTCATTAAAATTGTGTTGTTTCAGGTGTTCGATGATATGTTCCATAACCGGACGGTTCATCACCGGAGCCATGGGTTTGGGCAGAGAAAAAGTAAGTGGATACAACCGGGTGCCGCCGCCGGCTGCCAGAATCATTGCTTTCATTTATTGTCAGTCCCTTCAATTAAAACCTTGATTGCAAAAGCTGGCAGTACCAGCATTCTTTTAAAACGCGCCGGTTGTGTAACCAGCCTGTAGAACCATTCCAGCCCCATTTTCTGGAAAAAAACAGGAGCTCTACGGGCCTCGCCTGATACCACATCCAGGCTGCCCCCCACTCCCAGGGCAACTATATCGCCCAACTGGTGGCGGTTTTTCATAAACCATTTTTCCTGAAAAGGCGAACCCAAGGCAATAAATAAGATATCGGGGTTGGCATCCCGGATTATGTCAATGACTTCCCTGTCTTCCCTGAAATAGCCATGATGGGTTCCCACCACTTGATAACCCGGAAATTCCTTTTCTATTTTTTCTTTGGCTCTTTCAGCTGTTCCAGGTTTTGCCCCCAGGAAGAAGACTTTCCAGGGGTACTTTTCCCGGTTTCGGGCGGAAGAATAAAGGATGTCCACGCCGGGCACTCTTTCTTTCAGGGCAAACCCGCCTTTTTTACAGCTCCATAGTACTCCCACCGAATCGGGAACCACCAGGGAAGCTTCATTTACGATATTGGCAAATTCCGGGTCGTTTTGTGCCCTCATTATCATTTCCACTCCCAGGGTTACCACCAGATGGGCCCCGCCCTGTTTTACCATGTTATCTATCAACTCCATGGTTTCATCCAGAGTTACCCGGTGGATATTCAGCCCAAAAATTCTTCCTTTTTCAGGGTTTTCTTTCATAGCCCTACTCTTAAGTTTTTTTACAAAAAAAGCCAGTAAACTGACCCCTGATTTTATTCCATGGTTAGATTGATATATCCTTCACAATATATGAATTAACAATGATTAAATTAACATTTTATTAACAATAGGTCATTGAATTATTGCTTATATGAGAGGTAAAATAAATACAGAAGTTCTTACAAGGGAAAAATGTATAAAACCAAGAAATATACTGTATAAAAAAAGAACCAGGAGGATGTAGAAGTGATGAGAAAAACAACTCATTTTAAAACCTTGATTATCATAGGGCTGCTTATAGCGGTTTTAACCGTTTCAGTTTTTGCCAACCCCTTCAAAATGTCAGGAAAATCCAGAACCAAGGTGTTTCGTTTGCCCCCGGGGCTTTATCTTTTTGAAATCAACAACAAGGGTTTCAGCAAGTTTAATTTCGTTGTCAAAAATGAAGCTGGCGTTGTTACTGATGTTTTGGCATCTGGCGTGGGCCCCTTCAAAGGCAGAAAAGTGGTTGCCGTAAATAAACCCGCTGATGCCGAAGAAGAGAATATCAAAGTAAAAAGATATATGGAAGCTACCGAAGCTGACGGCGAATGGGTGGCCAGTGTTTTTTCTACCATAGCCGCCAAAGAGGGTGAAAATGAATTTTCCGGCGAAACCAACACTATGGATGCTACCCCCACCTTCAAACTGGAAGAGGGAAAATACCTTTTTACTGTGGGCCATAAGGGTGGAAGAAACTTCTCTGCTTATCTGATTGACAGCAGGGGAAGAAGAGTGGCTGAGCTGGCAAATTCGGTGGGCCATTTTACCGACAGCACAACTGTTAATATTCCTGCTGAAGGAACCTATATAGTTCAAATCAAGGCCAGTGGAAAATGGAATGTGTCTTTCGGCAAGACCCAGTAATTTCAAGGGGACTTATTTATGGAAACGGGTAAAATAGGGAATTTTACCGGAAACTTTTCTTCAACGAACCCCGGCAAATTAAAGAAAGATAATACTCACCAAATCGATACAAACGATTATGTGAATATTTCCCGTTCTCCTGATACCCATCTTGATCGGGCAAAGAAGACCAGAATATTAATGCAGAATTTTGGCGCCGACCGAAATCAGGATCTACGGGAGAAAACTCTTGCCGATTCCCTGGCTGATGCTGAGTTTACACCGGAAATAATCGGAGGGGCTTTAACCGGGTTGGGTGCGCCACTGGTAATTGCCAGCATAGCTGGAACCCTGGGTACATTTACGGTTAACCATATAGCCAAAGCCTTTGGTTAAACCTTACATTCCCAATTCATCGGGGCACCAGCCCTCGTTTCCGTAACAATTAAGGTAATGAGGGCCCGAATCACAGCTGCCATTGGTAATTTTCAGCATGATGTCGCGATGATGATCACATCCATTGTCATGGTAAATATGGATGCAGACATTTCCCTCGCTATTATCATCAAATGCCAGGCACATGTTGTAGCCATAGGGGCTTGCAGGGCATACAGGCATTTGAGAAAGATAATTGGGATAAAAAGGGGAATAATTGTTATCCATATAAGCGTGATTTTGTGTCCCGTGAGGTTGGGAAGGAGTGTCGGCAAGAAACATATTCATAGCCACCTGCATGGTTTTCATGTTTTCTATGCAGGCGGTAAGCTGGGCTCTTTGCCTTGCCTGGGTAATATTGGGTATGATAATTGAAGCAAGAATTGAAATGATTGCAATAACAATCATCAATTCTATAAGGGTAAAACCTTTTTTTATCATTATTCTTTCCTTCTGTTCATCCGGTAATTCAGAAGAAAGTATTTTTTTATTATATTATACCAACCTGTTATGAAAATGTCAAATAATCAAAATGAAAGTATTTATAAATAATTTTTTATCAACATTTACCAGGGGTAAACATAGAATCAACATGAGTTGAAAACAGACAATAAAGACTTATTGTTTTACAACCAGAGGATAAATTTTACAGGCAACACAAAAGCCGAAAAAACCTTCAAGAAAGGCGAAGAAACTCAGCATTCCAGCCAGAATTAATGCAGGGAACAAGAAGTTTTGGTATCCCAGATAATTTAATACCACCAGGATTGAAATGATGAGGGAAAAAGCAAAGCCGATTCTGGCTGCAAAATATTTGGGCCCGGCATTTGTTGGTGAAGGTTCCTTATTTGCCAGTTTCATTATGGTTTTACTGAAAAAGCACAACGGGCTTAATTTGCCCTGTTTGAAAGCTCTCAGCCCAAAATCCGCCAACAGAAAAAAAGCCAGCCATTTCAAACCTGTAAAAATGAATAAAATGGCAACTATGAAGGCCAGAACTCCATTCATTCTTGCCACATTTTCATCAATTTTTTCGTATGCAATCGGACATGACAAACCCATAACTGTTCCCCCTTATTTAAATTAATTTATTGTAATATATTGTTTTCTTTATAATAACCCAAAAACCTTCCGGGTTTATTATGAGCTGGCAAATATTTTATGGATATTAATTATTCAAACCAGAATTAAATTATTGGCAATCAATTTTCAGGGTTTGAGCAGGCCTTCCAGGTTATAGATTTTTTTCCGTGTTTTCTTATAGGGGCGCGTAATGTAAGAATATACCTCGGGGCGGCGGGTGGCCAGCATGTTGAATTCCTTTTCATGGGCAAGTTGATGATGATCCAGGGAGGTCATTTTGATATTTTTCTTTATTTTTCTCAACTCATTTAAATCCAGGGAATAATTTATTATTTCCTCGCCGGTACTGCCTCTTATCATATCAACCTTATTTAAGAACGGTGAATAAATTCCGCTTTTTCCCACTTCAATATCGGGGTTTACTCTGGCTGTTTCATAAGGTATTCCGTTGGCATTGACAACAAAAACCTGGTTTTCTATTGCCCGTGCCCGTGCCAGGGATTCCATAGCTGTGATGCCGTTGTTGCCCACCATGAAAGAAGGGAAGAAAATTATTTCTACATCCACCAGAGCCAGGCAGCGGGCAACCTCGGGATAAAAAATATCGTTTCCAATGACACACCCTGTTTTTGCAAGGGGGGTTTCGTAAGCTTTAATTTCCAGGGCAGCTTTTATAATTTTCTTCTCGGCATATGGAATATGAATTTTTCGCTGCAGCAGCTGGGTTTTGCCCGCCGGTGTAATAACAAATGCCGAATTGAAGACTTTATCCCGCTCATCAATCTCTTTCATCCCCCCGATAATATGAATTTCCAGCTCCCGGGCAATTTTCTCCAGTTTTGCGGTGGTTTTGCCCGGCAATTTTTCTATTTCATCCTGAAAAGCATAGTTGGGCAATAATACAAAGTCCGAATAGTATTCTTTTACCGCTCTGTGAATCAATTTCAGGTGCCGGTTTATGTTGTGCTCTTTATCATAACCCTTTATTCTGCTTTGAATCACCGAAACTTTTATCAGGTTCAACGGAGACGTTTTCATAATATCAATACCTCAATAATTTATTTGCCACTTAATGAATCATAACCTTTGTTCATTTTAAATTTTGAACATTAACAGTTTATAAAGATAAATATTCTACAGGTTATGCCTGAAAAGTCATAACAATGAGGATGACGGAAAGAATAGAAATAACGATAGTGGTGATCCAGGCAAGAATATTAAAAACCAGCGAGTTGGTCCATTTGCCCATCAGCCTTTTATCGTTAATCAGTTTCATAATAATAATAAGAATGAATGGCAGCAGAATTCCATTTAACGCCTGGGAAAGAACCATAATGGGAATAAGGGGTATTCCCGGTATCATAAGAATAAAAGAGCCTGCCACAATCATGAAGGTATAGATACCCAGAAAAACCGGAGCTTCCTTGAAGCTTTTTCCCATTCCTGATTCCCAGCCAAATGATTCGCAGATGGCGTAGGAGGTGGAAATGGGAATGATAGCTGTGGAAAAAATTGCTGCGTTAAGAAGCCCCACCCCGAAGAGGATACTGGCATATTTGCCTGCCAGTGGGGCAAGCGCCAGAGCGGCCTGTTCGGCGCTTTCAATCTTGATTCCCTGAACGTGGAGGGTGGCGGCGCAGGCTACTATAATAAAAAAACTGACTATAGCCATGGCGATGGTACCGATATATGTATCCCATCTTACATAAACATAATTCTTTTCATCCACCTGTTTATCTCTAATGGCGGACTGCTGAAAAAATTGCATCCAGGGGGCGATGGTGCTTCCCACTATGGCGATTACCATATAGATGTAGTTTCTGTCAAAACTTACCTGGGGATGAATAGTGGAATCTGCGATTTTTCCCCAGTCGGGTTTCGCCATAAGGCCCGATGCGATGTAGGTGAGGTAGATAAGGCATGCCCACAGAAAAATTTTTTCAGTTCGTTCATAGGATCCTTTTACCACAAGGAACCATACAAACAAAGCCCCCAGTGGAATTGACACAAAACGGGGAATATTAAACAATTCAGCACCGGCGGCGATACCTGCAAAATTGCCTATAACGTTGGCAAAATTTGCCAGAAAAAGGATAAACATGAGGTAAACAGTAACCTTTACCCCGAAGTTTTCTCTGATCAGGTCCGACAAGCCCTTGCCGGTAATGCATCCCAGCCGGGCAGTCATTTCCTGAACCAGGCCCTGAAAAAAAACCACCACGAATAGAACCCATATCATAGAATAGCCAAAACTTGCCCCCGCCACCGAATAGGTGGCGATGCCGTTGGCATCGTTATCTACATTGGCCGTGATAAGCCCCGGCCCCATAATAGATAAGAACAAAACCATTTTTGCCAGCCAGGGCATTGCAAAAAGCTTTTTAAAAGGTTCCCCTATTTTTTCTGTTATCTTCATCTTAGTCTATAAATTCGTTGTAAACAGTTTTAAACCATTTTTTAACAACTGATTATAACAGTTTTAGTTTGCAGCAGATTGGTTAAAAACCATTTACCTGAGCGATACAGAGATCACCACGCATCCTTACGGATGCTCGTGATGACGAAGGCAAACGGCAGAAACCGCGGCAATCTTAATTTGGATCGGGTTGGTTTCCAACCCATTTACCAAAGTTATATAAAAAAGAGAACTGATTGGAGCTAATCAGTTCTTCTGTTTCAAATTAATTTCCGGTTTATTCCTTCACATCCAGGGTCACTGGCTGGGCTTTGTCTTCCACGCCAGGGTTGTAATACTGGTAAGCTTTGCTTTCCGGAGTCTTAGCCCGCAAGGGGTACCTGGCTTTCAGCCGGTACTTGAATTTTAAATCCTCGCCGGCTTTCAGGGTATCAACATAAATTATCATTTGCCTTGAAGTCATATTGTATTTCTGGAATTTTCCGCCCACATACTCACCCTGGTCAGGGGTCATTACGGTAAATCCCGGAGGAATTCCCAGGTCCACCATTACCATTTTCATGGCTGCTTTTGTATTGTTTTTTACAGTCACAGTAGAAGTCAGGAGATCATCAGTTTTTAACTGGGTCCTGTCGTATTTTACCTCAATTGCCAGATGTTTATTCTGTTTCGCCAGTTTCCAGGGTATATAATGCCGGGCGGTTACCTGGTAGAAACAGGCGCCCTTGCCTTCAACAGTATTGGAACCCTGCCTGGTTATATGGCTGAAATCAGCCTGGCGGAAAAGTTCATAATTTTCTGAATCAATCTGGAATGTTTCGCTGGCTTCGCCGTTAACCATGATTTCTACCCTGGCATCCACACTTTTACCAGCTTTTTCCTGGGCAGTTAACAGAGCTTTCATCGCCAGAACCGTACTCTTGGTTGAATACCAGGTCCCAAAGGAATCCTTGCTCTGAACTAAATAACTCACAGCTTTGTTTGCCAGCTCTTCATAACCCTCTACTTTCATGAATGCCAAAGCTGCCATGGCAGTGGTTTCCATATTGGCGCTGCTGCCCGTGCTATAAGTTGCAGTCGCCACTCCAGGTGTCCAGTATGCCGAGTCTTTGGTAAATTCAGCCTTGGACTTCAGTTTTTCCAATAATTCTCTTGTTAACTGGTTTTCAGGTTCCATGGTTGCCAGAGCGTTGGTAACCAGAGCCAGAACGTAGGGGTCTTCAAACTGGCCGATATTTTTTTTGATATAGCCAATTCCCTTGTTGAGGGAAGGCCCGGTATAACCGGATTCCGCCAGAGCCCATACTATATAGGCGATAACAGGCACCTTGCCCCCCTGTATCTTGCCCCAGGTGTCGGCTGAAGATAATTGGCATCCGGGGACCAGGAACCATCCTGGTTCTGCCTGGCTGTTCATTATTGCCCTCTGCAGAGGGGTTATTCCCTGGCCATCGGGAATATCTAATTCTCCCATCAGCTCGGAGAGCAGCCTGGCGATTTCAGCATGGTTTTTTTCCACCGCTATATGTAATAAAGTTCTGTTGTTTTTATCTCCGAAATTCAGATCATCACGGTTCTGGTAAACCATCTTGATTGTTTCCGAATGACCTTTCTCCACAGCCCTTGCCAGGGGGGTAAATCCATCTATATCAGAAAGATTGCAATTTGCGTTTTTTGCCAGCAGAATTCTGGTGGCCTCTAAATTATCCCGGTAAACAGCCAGGTGAAGGGGAGTTAATTTATTAACATTAAAGAGGTTAACATTGGAATTCTTATCCAGAATGTGAACCAGCTCTTCAATATCTTCATCCAGAACGGCCCTGTGCAATTGGGACATATCATACTCCCTCATATTAATATATATTTTTTTCTTCAGCTTATATCCTTCTAAATTAAGGCAACAATGCTGTCTTTTGCTTCTTTAACTGGCTTACTTTTATGTTCTTTAAAAGCTGGAAAAAGTTTTTCTAAAATTGCATCTCTGTACATCATCATCAAATAATCTCAACAAACCAACTAACATCCCGGGTTCTGAAAATTCAGTAAAATCATAAAAGAAACTTTTATTTTTTCATGCTGTTGTAAATATTGAATTCTATTTTGCAAGGAGTGAGTTGGATGGCAATAACCGACGAAAGAGTAAAAAAAGATATTGTAGAACAATTATTCTGGGATAACCGGGTGGATTCCACCAATATTGACGTAAAGGTAAAAGATTTTGTAGTCACATTGAACGGGACAGTCGATAATTATCTGGCCCGCACCTCTGCCTTTCAGGATGCCTGGGATGTTTCAGGAGTGGAAATGGTAATAAACAACCTGGAGGTTACCCACGAGGGTAAAACCAATCTTCCCACTGACAGTGAGTTGAAGAATAATATAAAGCAGATATTGGAATGGGATACCTATATTGATTCTGTGAGCGTCAAGATATCGGTTAAGGATGGCTGGGTTACATTTGAAGGTACCCAGGATGAGTATTGGAAAGTTTTAAGAATAGAAGACCTGGCCTCAGGAATTGAAGGTATAGTGGGCATTACCAACAACCTGGCAGTGGTCCCCACCCATGACATAATAGACCAGGCCATTGCCAATGACATTACTTCAGCCCTGGCAAGAAACATCGGCGATGATTCCGATCTGGTCGATGTGGAAGTGGAAAACGGAGTTGTAACACTGTCTGGCATTTTACCTTCAAAAAACCTTGCCCAGCAGGCTTTTCAGGTTGCATTGCTTACCAAGGGTGTTACTTTCGTTCACAACGAGTTGAAAATCGAAGCTCCCCAATACGTGAAAGCCAGTGTTTAATTTTAAATTTGAGGTAGAAAATGGTTCCTTTTAAGAAAATATTATGCCCCATCGATTTCAGTGAACCTTCTTTGGAAGCTCTCAAAGCTGCCGATGAATTGGCGGTGCATTTTGATGCCCAGTTAATTCTGCTTAACGTGACCGATGTGGTTCCTATTGCTCCTGCCACTTATTCTCCGGCAGCCCCCGTACCCACACCCTTTGATGTGCCTTCCTATCAGCTGGAATTAAAAAAAATGGCGAAAAAAAAGCTAGATGAAGTCAGAAAAAAGTATGTAACCAATAAAAACAAGACAATCGCCGTGGTGGTTCAGGGTGATACCGCCAAGGAAATAGTGGAAAAGGCCGATGAAGCTGATGTCGATCTTATCATAATTGCAACCCATGGCCACAGCGGATGGGGAAGATTCATATTCGGTTCGGTGGCAGAAAAGGTAATTCGACTGGCTACCCGCCCGGTTCTTACCATACAGGAACCCCTGAAAGCCAAAAATGAATTGGAAGTGTAAAGCATGATTGTAATGGATGAAAATCTTAAAACAAATATTTATGAAGAACTCAAAAAAGACCCCCGGATAGATGAAAAAGATATTCGAATGAAAATTCAGGAGGGGAGCATTACCCTTGAGGGAGAAGTCCCCAGCTTCAATGATTTCAGAACCGTGCTTGAAATTATTAAATCTGCCGACAGCAATATGGTGATTAATAATAAACTGAAGATAAATTACCAACATGGTAGGAAAATTCCTGAAGATGAGAAAATAAGAAAACATATAGAAAATTCACTTTCGTGGGATACCCGGTTCGATGAACGGTATTTGGAAGTTTCAGTTGAAGGCGGTAATGTTCAGTTAAAAGGGGTTGTGGATTCTTATTGGAAAGTGCCTGAAATTGAGAAGAAAATTTCGGGTATTTACGGTGTAAACAGCATTCAGAACAATCTTACCGTGGTTCCCAGCAGAGAATTACAAGACAGAACCATAGCCCAAAAAATATCCGGTTCCTTGAACAGAGCCAGGGATATTGATACATCAAATATTCAAATTACTGTTGATAACGGTGAAGTTACCCTGAGTGGCACAGTTTTGAAAAAATACCAGAAAAACATCGCTGAAGAAATTACAATGTTTACCCCTGGTGTTGTATTGGTTAATAATGATTTATTAGTAAAAAAATAATATTTATATGTCATTTTAGAAAGGAGAACAATAAAATGAAAAAACACAAAATTATAATTGCATTGGTTTTAGTTTTTGCCCTGATGATTTTTGCATCCTGCGCCCAGAAACAGAAACCCGAAACCCCTGCAGAAAGCCCTGTTGTTGAGGAAACACCCATGGAACCACCTGCAGAAACCGAACCCCCAACTGCTGAAGAGGTAAAGGAACAGACAAGCGAAGCGCTGGTTGCATTGGCAGCTTATACTGAAGCACAAAGCGAAGAATATTATGAAGCCGCCAATAAAGAACTGGATAAGATGGGTGAAAATATTAACAAAATGGAAAAACAGTTAGCTGAAACTTCCGAAGAAACCCAGAAGGAAATTCAGCCTCAGTTGGATGCTCTAAAAGAACAGCAGAAAGAGATTGGCAACAATCTTGAAAAGATGCAGGAATCCACTGGCGAAGCCTGGGAAAAGGCAAAAATGAACGTCCAGAAATCAATGGAAGAACTAGATAAAGAATATCAGACAATGGATAAAGAAGTTTCCGGCGACAAGGAAACTATGAAAGAAAAACACGCTGATAAACCTGCGGAAGAAAAAGAAACAACCACTGAATCAGAAACCAAAACAGAATAAACAGGTGGTGAAAAAAATGTTAGAAGAAATATTGCGTGATTATCGGGAAAAAATAGACAAACTTATCGCAGAAAGCGAAAAATACGACATGGATAACCAGAAATTCAGAGAGAAACTCGAAGATATTCATAACAAATATGTAGAAGCTGAGAAACGGATCCAGGAAATGAAAAATGTAACCGGTAAAAAGTGGGATACCTTGAAACCTCAGGCTACATCAGCTATTGAAAAACTGAAACTTTCCTATACCTCGGCGCTGAATGATGTTATAAAAGCGCGGGAGCAGGAAGATGAAGCTGTTCAAAAATCTTTCGCTAACAAGGGGGCATGAATTATGATGGAACAGAAACTCAAGGATTTTGGCAGAAAACTTGACGAATTGACTCGGAAAGGTGAATCCCTTTCCCGGGATGCCAAAGTTGAGTTACAGCAACAACTAAAAGAACTGAAAAACAAATTTGAAGAAACCCAGATTAAGGCTGACAAACTGAAAGAACAGAGCGGCAAGGCTGCCGACGATATGAAGAGAGGCCTGAATATAGCTATTGATGATTTGAAAATTGCATATAAAGACGCTTTGAACCATATCGAAGAAGAAACCCATGCAAAAACCAAATAAGATATATCAATAATAACCTTTAAAGGTTATTATTGTTTTAAATTAAGAAAATAATCAAAGCTTCCGTTTCTGGAAAAACAGGCAATACAAAGAACGAAGCTGAACTATGAAAGGAGGAAACTATGCCTGAATTTGTAAACCCATTTTCTGGCAAAGTTCCGGAAAGAAAACTGACTAAAGAAGAGCTCGTAAGAGCAATCAGGTTGAACGTGGCTGCAGAGGAGGAAGCTATTCATCTTTATATGGCCCACGCCGACGCCACCGATCACCCCCTGGCAAAAAAAGTCCTCATCGATGTTGCCAATGAAGAAAGAGAGCACGTGGGCGAGTTCCAGAGGTTGCTTCAAGTCCTGACCGGCGATGAAGATAAGTGGCTGAACAACGGAATAGAAGAAGTAAACGAAATGATGGAAGAACTGAACGCCTCCAGGATAGAATCAGAGAGTTCAATCGGTTCTTTGAAGGAGGAATAATAATGGCAAATAAATATTTGACACGTGATGATGCCTTTTTTGATAATAAAGCCTGGCATCTTATTGATAACGTTATGATAGAATCGGCAAAAAGCCAGATGGTGGGCAGAAAACTGCTGAAAGTCAAGGGCCCTTACGGACTGGGCTTGAAAGTGGTTCCTCTTAAAGATGAAGAGATTGAAGAAGGTATTTCCATGTCTTCCGTACTTCCGGTTCTATACATTAACCGCAACTTTACCCTCAATAAGAGAGACCTGGCAGCATTCGAACACGAAGGCGTCCCCCTGGATACCAGCTCCGTAAGTGAAGCTGCAATCTGGTGCGCCCGGAGTGAAGATGATATAATATTCAATGGCAAAAAGAATGCTTCCGGACTGCTGAATATCAAGGGAGCCAATAAGGTGTCCCTTATGAAATGGGAAGATGTGGGAGCAGCTGCCAACGATATAATAAATGCTGTTACCAAACTCGATGAGGCCGGATTCCATGGCCCCTATACCATGGCATTATCACCGGAAAGATACAATCAGTTGTATCGGCGTTATCCCCGGGGGCATGGTACCGAAATGGAACATCTCAAAACCATCGTAACCGATGGAATTTACAAAGCCCCCGTACTTAAAAAAGGCGGTGTATTGTTGGCTTCTGGCGAACAGTATGTTTCCATAGTGCTGGGTCAGGATATGTTCATAGGCTTCACCGGCCCTGCCGAAGATCAGGTGGAATTCACCATCTCGGAAAGCCTGGCTTTGAGAGTTACAAACCCCAAAGCTATAATGGTCCTGAATGGATAATACCCATATATCTTAATAAAACTAAAAGAAACCGTCATTCGAAAAATATTGATATGACGGTTTCTTTTTTGTTTTTATTTACTGGATGATACAACCTCAATATTTTACTGATTACCAGAAAATTTCAACAATTGTTCAAGGAAAAAAACGAAATCTACACATGATTCGTCATCACGGGCATCCGCAGGATGCGTAGTGATCTCTGTACCCCTCAGGTAAATGGGTTGGTAACAAACAAGATCTAAATTGAGATTGCCGCGGTTTCTTCGAAACCACGCATGACAAAATTTGGTTATTTACGGGAAAACATAAAGGGGCTATCCTTTTGGGACAGCCCCTTTCGCCTGTTCATAATTCCTATTTCTTCATTTTTTCTTCCAGAAATTTCACCATAGAGGTATGGTTTCCCTCTCTG
Source organism: uncultured bacterium (assembly GCA_964607865.1). Lineage (GTDB taxonomy): Bacteria > Vulcanimicrobiota > JAJTBE01 > JAJTBE01 > CAZSLZ01 > CAZSLZ01. Next base: position 206 of record CAZSLZ010000008.1, on the reverse strand, counting down.
GCAAAGTCCAGGGGAGTCTTACCCGCATCGGTTTTTGCGCTTACCTGGGCGCCTTTCTCGATCAGAATTTCTGCCGTTTCCAACTGGCCCAGCTCCGCAGCTTTATGCAAAGGCGTTACGCCATCCCTGCTTTTTACATCAACTTCAAAACCCTTATCCAGCAAATACAGGAGGGTTTCCACGCTGCCATTGGCGGCAGCGGAGTG
>CAZSLZ010000007.1:0-47015 GCA_964607865.1 uncultured bacterium | reverse complement strand
GTCACTACCCTGCCTATACCCATAACCGACGAGGTGAGAACCACCCTGGATACAAACATGATTCTTTATCTGCTTCGCCTTGAGGATGCCACCAGAGAAAACTTCTTAAACTACAAGGAAATTTATAAACTGCGGCCTCCCGCCCGCCTGTTTGTGGAAGAACCCAAAACCTATGAGGAAAAGGAACGGATTTATAATATACTAGATGAATTATATGTTTCTGATTTTGAATGGATCAGGGTGCCAGATAAGGAAACTGTTTGCACCAAGGCGCCGGTACTCTTATCCATGGATCCTGAAATAGATATGGCCATGGGATACCGTTTTCCCATTTTAAGGCCGGCGCTTACCAGGCGCTTAACCCACGACACCGGTGTTCAGAATATGATGGTCGCCCTGGCATCATCCCTGCCTTCCAACCTGCCCATAATTGGAATTATAATCGGGTTGCTGGCAGTAGCCGGTGAAACTACGGTACTTACCATCAACCAGTTGAAATTATGTATTCAAATTGCTGGAATTTACGGCCTTGATTTGAATCTTCAGGAAAGAATAAAGGAATTATGGCCTCTGGTGGGCGGCGCCATCGGCTTGAGGGCCATTGCCAGAAGCCTGGTGGGATTCATACCCCTGGCAGGGCCTGCAATAAAGGGGACCATCGCCTATGGGGGAACTTACATTGTGGGTGAAACCATAAGATGGTATTATGAGCACGGCAGAAATCTTACCGAAGAAGAAAAACAAGAACTTTATATGAATGCCAAGAAAAAAGCGATTAATTCGGTGAGAGAATACCTGGCAAAATTAAAAACCACAAAAGGCACCAGCCTGGAAGATACAGAACTTGCAAAAATAACTACCCAGCTCGATAAAATCGAACAGGAAGGCATAGATGTGAGTGAGCCTGGAGAAAAAGTTGACATAAAGGAACTGGGCAGAAATTTTAATAAATTGGAAGCTGAGATGAAGGCCATGGAAGATACTCCCGCTGAAACCGACGTGGATATTGATGAAATAGTGGAAAAATCTCAGGACAGAAACGAGGTCGGTTCTGAAGAGCCGGAACCGGAGAATATTGAAGAGGAAGAAGTTGACTCCAGAAAGAAAAAGGGCTCCGGTAAAAAGAAAAAATAAGGAGAAACAGGTTTGAACAGGAAGATTTTGCTCCTGTCAGTTATTCTGGTTACCATTGTAACCCTTAACATAGCAATAGTTAATGCCAGCCAGGGCCTTCTGGAAGATGCTCAGAGAGAATTCCTGGTTGGTAATATTAAAGAAGCTCAAAATAAGTTGGATGCTTACTTGAAAAATAACTCCGGGGATCCCCGGGGTTATTATTTGAAGTTCCAGATTTACAAGTCCCAGGATGAATTTGAAAAGGCAAGGAAATCCATTGAAAAGGCGCTTCAACTTGATCCCCATAATATAGAATTTTTAATGGCTATTTCAAAGCTCTATATGGACGCGGGCCAGAACGAGAAAGCTCTTCAATGGTACAAAAAACTGTTGAAACTTGATGAAAAATTACCGAAGGTATATGAAAATATGGCTCATATTTATATGCGCCAGGGCGAATATGAAGAGGCCAGAAAATATATGAAAATGGGGGTCGAAAAGGATCCCGGATATGCTCAGGGCTATGTTTTATTGGGAGAAATCAACACCGAGCTTTATAATACTGAAGAAGCTGTAAAAAATTATGAAACCGCCCTGGAAAAAGGCGAAAAAGACAAGAAGGTTTTATATGCCCTGGCTGCCCAGTATGAAGAAAACAATGAGAATGAGAGGGCTATAGAAACCTATAAGAGAATTGCGGAAGAAAACCCCGGAGAGGCCGAACCTTACAGGGAGCTGGCTCGATTGTACCGTTTGAAGGGCGATCACGTGGAATCAGTCAAAGCCTGGCTTTCTTACGTCTTTGACGGGTTGCCCCCGGAGGAGATTGTTAACTTCCTGGCTGGCATGACCATTGCCTTTCTTATTATGGTTTATCCTCCCGTGGCAAATCTTGTTATCACAATACTGCTGATTCCCTTTGTTTACCTGGCCGGGGTTACAGGCAACCTGCCGGGCCTGGAGAGGTTGTCCAACATAGCAGCTTTGTTTTCTCTTGATTATCTGATTTACATTACCAATAAGGAAATAGTCAAATTAGATGAAAAAAACGCGGTGGCATGGAGTAATATAGGTAAATATTACGAACACCGAAAGAAATTCCAGAAAGCTGAGAATTGTTATCTGAAGGCCCTGCAATCTGACCCTGACATGGTAGAAACTGTATTTTCCCTGGGAAAGGTCTATATGGTGCAGGAAAAATTTGAGCAGGCAAAATTATCGTTCAAAAAAGCCCTGACCCTGGACAGCGAAAACGGTACCTACTGGTATAACCTGGGAGCGGCTCTTTATGAGGAAGGTTTTTATTCCGATGCTGCCAACGCGGCGAAAAATTCTCTGGAAAAATCGCCGGAATCGATTTCTGCCTTCAGTCTTTATATTGATGCTTCAGAATTTGCCGGCGAAACTCTGGAGTGCAGGGAATATCTGGAGAAAGTGGTTAATAAGATATCCGATGACCTGCCTGCATTAATGAAGATGGGGCGTTTCCTGGTGGAAATCGGCCAGGCGAATGATGCCCTTCATTATTTTCAGGAAGCTATAGTTCTGGAGCCTGATTCTTATGAGGTTTGGTATGAATATGGAATAGCCCAGAGGGAGCTGGGAATGCTGGAGAAGGCAGCCAACTCTCTGGACAGGGCGGCGGACCTATCGCAGGGGTTGCCCTGGGTGCTGATATCTACTGGTTTAATCAGGTTTATAAAAAACGACTTGAAGCAGTCGGAGGAGTTATTGAGGCAGGCCCTGGATATTGACCCCTTTTCTGCATATGGACATTTTCTGCTGGGAAGGATCCTCAGAAAGAATAATTCGAATCAGGCAACCAACTATCTGAAAAAATCAATTGATTTTTTGAAAAACGATTTGGAAGAAACAAAAAAACCTTGGGAAAAAGCCAGCAATTATGAACGTATGGCAATTGCCCATGAACTTACCGGTGATAAGAAACTTGCCAGGGAATCTCTGGACCTTGCCGTGAATTTTGCCGGAAAAACCCCGGAAACTTTGAGAATTTTCTGTGAAGAAAGAATGAAGTTATGCTCTCCTGAAGAATTTATTATGGAATGTAATCAAAAGTTACAAATGCTGGAATCGGAGGGGCACGTTGGACTTGAAATTAAAAAAGAGCCATCTTGAAAAGGTTTACCTTATACTAATCATTCTGGGGTTTATCTCTGCCCTGGTGGTACTGACCGGAAGAATAATAGCCGAAAAAAAGAATAACCGGGTGGAACTGGTGCTGGATTATCAGGAATTACAGGAGCTGTCGGCTCGGGAGAATATTCCCCTGAACCAGGTTTTGCAAAAATTCGGCGAATCAGGCATAACTTCTCTTTCATTTAATGAAATGTCTTTGAAATCCCTGGAAGAGGAGGGCAAAGCCCAGTTTTTCCGGGGGGCGCAGTTAAAAGGAATTCTGAAGCTGTCCAGTTCCGAAGATGCCCCCTTGATAAGCATTAATCCCGGTTCATTATACATTTTCGGTTTTACCCCGGGCTTAAAGGCAGCGATTGAAAGTAACCTCAAGCTTTTATACGGTGAAGATTTTTATAGAAACACGAAAATATCAACTGGTGATGGAACTGAAATTGAGGCTATCGAGATACCCTCAGCTTCAGTGGACTTCCATACCCGGGGTATCGGGTTTAACTATGAATTAATTGAAAAAACCGCTTCGCTTGGGTTTTATACTGTATTGAGGCCTGAAAACCGCGTGGATATTTCTTCGTATAAGATTAAGGAATACTTCAATAGAATGGCTACTCTGCCCAAAGTTACCGATATTATTTTCGGCGGCGGGAATGAAGTTATGGGGTATCCCCTGGATCTGGATGCCACAGTGGAAGGCTTCGTTAATACCAATATTTCATTTGGGGCTATCGAAGTACCCAACGTGAAAGCTCAACAGAAGGGGTCACAATATGTAGGGTTGAAAATTCCCGCCAGAACCGTCCGTGTTCAATCTATTAACCCTCAATACCTGGAAAAACTCCGCCCTGAAAATGCCATTGATATTTTCAGGCTGGGAGTCAGGGAAAGAAATATCAGAGTCCTGTATTTACGGCCCTATCCCCGGGCACTGGAGCAGGACAGCGTCCTGGCAACCAATGTAAGTTATGTAAAAAATTTGAAGGCTGAACTTGAAAAATTCGGTTTTCAAACTGGGCCAGCCAGCCGTTTTCCTTTAATGAACCCACACCCGGTGTGGATAGTTTTAATTTCATTTGCCACAGTTTCAGCTTTTATGCTTATTCTGGGCTGTTTCAAAATTGAAAGCCAGGCAATGGCTGTCGTATTGGGTATTTTGACCCTGGTTTTTGTATTGGGTTTAATCATTCTGGGAAAAACCCATCTGGTTCAAAAGATAGCAGGGTTGGCTATCGGTATATTATTCCCGGTTCTCGCCTTTACTTCCAACCTGGAAGATATGAATTCAATAAAAAGTGAAAAAAAATTATTAAAAATTATGGGATTTGCCCTTTCAAAATTTGTAAAAATTACTCTTGTAACTATCATCGGCGGATTAATGATTGCTGCCCTTTTTGCTTCCACTACCTATATGCTTGCCATTGACGGGTTCAGAGGGGTCAAATTGGTTATGGTGGCGCCATCTCTGATTATATTGTTTTTATACTATATATATGGTGTTGATCCTTACAGTAAATTCAAGAACCTTATGCAGCAGACTCTTCGATATTGGCAAATAACTGTATTGGTAATATTGGGCGCTGCGGGCCTGGTATTGATAATGCGGTCGGGTAATGCCGCAGATATGTTGACTTCCACCTCTGAAAGGCAATTCAGGGTAATGCTGGAAAATATCTTCTGGGTAAGGCCCCGGTTCAAGGATTTCATGATAGGCCACCCGGCAATGATACTGACCTGGGGGTTTTATTATATCAGGCAGTCACTGGGCCTGGGCCTGTTTATTTTGGCGGGGGGTATCGGCCAGGCTGATATTATCGATACCTTTGCCCATGTGCATACCCCTGTTTTTATTTCGCTGGTAAGGGTAATTAGTGGCGCAGTACTGGGTACTTTCATAGGCGTTATTTTCTTATCGGTTTTCGTCTATTTAAAAAACAAATTTGGAAAACATATACAAAACCTTTTAACTCACGATGAAACCAGAACGAAAGATGAAATTACACCTTCCCTCAGCGAAGAAAAAACGGGGAAAGAACCTGAATAGACAGGAATAGAGAATTTGCCGGAAAAGTTTGAAACCAACCTGGAGGTCAATCAATGAAAAGATATTTTTTTGTTATGTTTATAATTCTTAATTTATTGATATTTGGGGCCTGTACAAAAAGGAAACTGTTGTCCGGGCCCACGCCCGAAGAAACTTCCCCGATTGCCATAACCGTGGCTCCGGTTTCCACAGAAGAATTAATAAACAAGGGAAAGAATTTTAAAACAAACCGGGAATTCAAATCGGCAATAGACACTTTTGAACAGGTTGTTGACAGGGTTCCCGACCATCTGGAGGCAAATATATTGTTGGCGGAAACCCGTAACCAGATGGGCGAACATGAAAGGGCTCTTGAAATTATCAACAGGCTGTTAGAGAAAAACCCTCAAAATACCAGGATATTAAGAAAGAAAGTTGAGTTATTAGAAAGCCAGAATAAGTTTGAAGAATGCGTGGGCATGCTGGAAAAGATTGAAGAAATAGAGGGTGAAAGTTACGGAACCACCCATCAGCTGGCCGATTGCTATGAAAAAGCTGGTAATCTGGAAAAAGCCAGGGATTATTATCGGAAAAATATAGAAAATTACCCCACCCAATATGAAGGTTATAAAGCTCTGGCAGATTTCTGGCTTTTTCGCGCCCGGCAAACTGAAAAGCCCGATGAAAAGGCGGAATTCTATCAGAATGCTGCTGATGTTTTATATAAAGGCTATAAAATTACCGACCCCGGCGATGCCCTTCAGGATAAACCAGGAAAACTGTTTCTGGTGGCAAATATCTACCTGCAGAAATGGGAAGCTTTAAAACACGAAGAAGATAAGGAAAAAGCAAAAGAACTGTTACAGAAATTTCTGGAAATGAAGCCGGAACATTTTAATGCTGAAGAGGCTAGACGAAAATTGAAAGAGTTGAATTAGGAGCACTGATGAAAAAATTCTTAAAATTTATTGAAGAAAAAATTGTGCCCGTAACAGAACAAATGGCAAAGCAGAGGCATTTGAAAGCTGTGAGGGATGGGGTTGTTCATAATTTGCCCCTTATATTGCTGGGCAGTTTTTTTCTGCTTATTGCCCAGCCGCCGGAACCCCATCTGCAGGAATGGATAAAACCCTATATGCCTTCCATTCTTATTCCTTACCGGTTCACTTTTGGGCTGATATCCATTTATGTAGCCTGTACTGTGGCGTATTCCCTGGCAAAATCATACAAAATGGAAGGAATACAGACCGCTATGCTGGCGGGGGTCACTTTTCTCATGTCTGCAACACCCAGGGTGCTGTTAAATTCCCAGGGCCAGCCTGTTGCCGGAGCCGGCGAAGGACTGGGAATAAATATGGAAACATTGATGAACTGGGGTAAATACATTCATAACATTCCCCGCAGCGATCTGGGCTGGAACCTGCCTATCAGGTATTTTGGCGCCGAAGGGTTATTCCTTGCCATAATCACAGCTATAGTAACCGTAGAAATCCTACGATATTTAAAAAATAAGAATCTAATGTTCAAAATGCCCGAAAGTGTTCCCGAAGTGGTGGCAAAAGCCTTTGAGGCAATTATTCCCTCTTTTGTAATAATTATGTTTTTCTGGATTTTACGGGATGTGCTGGGGTTAAACCTTCCCCAGCTTGTAATTCAGCTTTTTGCACCCATTAAGAACCTGGGCGATTCCATTGGGGCAGTTATTATTCTTACCCTTATTGATTCGGTATGCTGGTTTGCAGGAATTCACCCTGTGGCGGTTACCGGGCCCTTTGCACGGCCTATATGGCTGGCGCTTCTGGCTGAAAATGCCTCGGCAGCTGTAACTATGGGTAAAAATGCCATTCTTCCTCATATAGCTGTAGATCAATTCTATTTCTGGTTTGTGTGGGTCGGGGGAGCCGGCGGAACCCTGGGCTTGGCTATTATGCTTTTACTGGCGAAATCCAGGAGGTTGCGCCAGCTTGGAAAAGTGGCAATTATTCCCGGTTTGTTTAATATCAACGAACCTATTATTTTCGGGCTGCCCATAGTTGCCAACCCCATGATGATAATTCCTTTTGCTCTGGGCCCCATAGTGGCAGGTAGTGTTGCATACCTGGCATTTCACCTGGATTTGGCTACACGGCCCTATTTACAGGCGCCCTGGACCATGCCGGCACCCCTGGGGGCATATTTTTCCACTGGCGGGGACTGGCGCGCCTTTGTCCTTTCAGTGGTTTCCATACTCATCTGTTCTGCAGTTTATTATCCTTTTGTGAGGGTATATGATAAACATATGCTGGAAAAAGAACTAAACGGCGAGTTGGAAGAAAAGGGCAAAGAAGAAAAGAAAGAAGAACAACCGGGAACCGATTCAACAGAAGAACCTGTTGAAGATAATAAAAAGGGAGAGTAACCCATATTCCATTTTATGGGTTTACAGAATTTAAGATATAAAAGGTGGGATGACGTAATGAATGAAACCAAACTGAAAAAAGAAACGGGGAATATAAATAATTATGTGAAAGAAGCTGAAGATAAGTTGGAGCAGGCGTTGCTGTCAGCAAGAGCAGGCCTGTTTGAAGATAGCGACCGTTATCTGGAGCAGTCTAACCAGGCAGTGGAAAAGGGAAATATTGTGGTAAACCAGCTTGCAAAAGAAAATCCCGATGAACCGGTCAGTTTTATGTTTGTGAACGGAATGGGAAGATTAAACCGGGTGTCGGGAATGTTGAAGATGGCTTCTGAAATAATTTTTTTATACAAAAAACTGAATAAAGATTTTTTGCATTTTGGCTAGAACTTAAACTGGGCGCCAACATTTATGAAATTCATTTTTCTGCTGTTGGTGGAAAATCCATACCAGGCATAGAAGTCGCCGATATCTACCCTGGGGCCCACTGCTGATTTGGGGGCTACATTCTTCTGGGCATATCTATAATACATTATTGAAAAATTCTTGTGCAGTTTCTGGGTTACAAAAGTCTGATGAAAATCGCTTTTGTTGCCGGCGTAACTTTTTTGGCAGGCTGAAAGCCCCATTTTGGGAAATTTTACGGTTACCTTTCCTCCGTAATACAATCTGTCTTCTGTATCAATCATACCGCCGGGCTGAAAAAATACCACCACGGTATCAGATTTGGTGATATCCAATTTCCCATAATGAAGCCTTAATCTCTGGTAGTTTTTATTGGCCTGGGGCAGGTCGATGAAATCAAGCCTGGAATCGAGAAGGCCGGATTTAACCGTAAGGTAATAATAATTAACCAGAACATTATTGGTATCATTCTCCTGCCAATAATAGGGGCCTACTGCCAGGGATGAATCTTTTCCCGCAGGTTTCGGGGGCTTTTCGCATTCAGCCTGGGCCATTTCTTCGGCAAAAACCAGTTTAGAGCAAAAAGTTGAAAAAATGACTGAAAAGATAAGAACAGCAATAAATCTTGTCCTCGAATGATAAAATTGTTTCATAATTTGCTTCCTCCAAAGCTGTAATTAATTGTTTTTGTTCATCAGAGGCACAAAATTTATTTTTTCTAATCTATGGTAACATCCTCTTCGGGATCCAATTCCACCTCATTATCTTTTATTTTTACTCTATCCCGTTTTTCACTTTCCTTATTCTTATTTATTTTTTTTACACTGTCAATTTTTTTATCAATACTATCTATTTTATCAAATTTAGTGTCAAAAGAATCGAAATCGGTATCAGCTTCCAGATCCGCCAGGGGATCTTTTGCCGGATCTGTAGATATTGCCACGGTTTTAGAAAAAGGATCCCATCCTACACGACACCCCAGAGTTTCGCTTAAAAACCTCAACGGAACATAAGTGCGGCTGTTTCTTTCAAAGGGGGCATGGATAAGCCTTTTTTTTGCTCCGTTGACTTTTGCCCACAAAGATTTCTGAACAAGAATAATTCTGGTGCCCGGTTTGGTAGCTGTAATTGTGCGGGTGGGTTTATCATATTTGACTTTTGCTCCCATTTTTTCAAAAATTCCCCGCAGCGGGACAAAGATCATTCCATTAGAAAGAACAGGCTGGGTATCCAGTTTTAGTTTTTTCCCGTCCAGCACTATTCCCACGGCAAATGAATATTGAAGAGTCATGGTTAAAAATAATGCCAGGGCAACGGGCAGAATGTAATTTTTTTTCATAATACCACCTTCCTGTTATCAACTTTTATATTGTTTCAAAATCAATTCACTACTCTCTGAATCTTAATTTTAACAAACAATTTTCCTGCTTATTTACCTGAGGGGTACAGAAATCGCCACGTCGCTTGGCGCTCCTCGCGATGACGACATCTGAGGTTGATTCTCAACCCACGAACCTTGCGGTTATAAGCACCCGGATTTTTTGCCGGTTAAAAAACTATAATTCGAACAATATATTCTCCCAATTTAAATGGGATTCCCCAATTCTTAATTAAGGCGAACGAGCTATTCCTTCACTTTTAATGGGATTCCCCATTTTAAACGGTGGTATATAATAAAATATCTTCATTGAAGGTTTTTTTTCTAATTTATAAAATTAAAAAACTACCGAATAATCAGGGGGGTTATTATGAGCGAAGCTTTATACAATTCATTAAAACGGGTTTTTTCCGATCCGCATTTTACCGACAAGGAAATTATCGATCCCCAGGTGGAAAAAGTTTTAAACGAAATTTCCCTGGGCAACAGATATCGCGTTCCAATTTATGCCGAGTTCTGGAAGCTCTTTTTCTGTTGCAGCCGGGTATTGGCGCAGAAATATATAGATCATTCCGAGTTGAATAAAAAGTTTGGAATGGAAATGTATAAAGAGCATATTGGAGTTGTAGAAAACGGAATTATGAATTTCGACAAGGCGGAATTCCAGACGACCCTGCAGCAACGGTTTCCTTTTTATCAGGAGATTTTCTCCAAAGGGGAAAGAAATAAGGAAAATATAAATAAAGCTGGTGAGTTTTTTATAAATACGTTCTGGGAACCCTACCTGGATAACGAAAAGGTAAATAAACAATCTGTTATTCTAGTGGCTGGCAATTGTGTTTACGATATTTACGATGAAATTAACGATATGTTCAAAACCGCCCGGACTTTTGAGAGTATGGGGGGGCCCGGGACTGAATTGAGCGAGGAAGAAGCTGTCATGGCCGGGGTAGGAAAAACTGAAACCAATGTGGCAGGCTTGGCATTGGGAATTATAGGCGGCCTTTTAATTGTTGGGCTATTGGCTTACCTGATATTTACTTTTTTAAATAAATAAATCTATTCCTGGGTAAATTCTTCGCCTGTTTTCAGGCAGTGTTCCGCCCGCTCCAGCATTCTGCCCAAGTAAATTGCGTGGTTTATATCAGACACTGCAAACTTCCTGTTCAGTTCATGTTGAATCCGGCTGGCTCTGGCCCCCCGGTATTCGTCAATCTGTACACCGTTGAAGAACTGTTTCAGAACAATCTGGCCTTCCTCCAGTTCAATACTGAAGTTTCCATGGGGGTCCATGACAACCCTAAAGGGCCGGTCTTCAATTATGGTTTTTGCCCGGTCCAAATGCCGGGGATCAATACTTATGGAGTCAGAGATAACAGTTATGGGGCCTTTTTCAATTTGCAGGGCATGGCAAACCCGGTTCTGAACTTTTAAAAGCCCATAGAAATTTACCAGCCAGGCATCTAAAAGGTTATGGGTTCTGAAATTAGCGGTAAGGGTGAGGGTATGGTCAAAACGGCGGAAATACAGGGAAACCAGGCAGGGATGCCCTGTTTTTGCCACCAGGTCTCTTTTGGTATCCCATAAAGACACAAAAGACTGCCGGTTCTCCAGATCTCTTTCAAAATTTTCTATTACCGCCTGTATGGTGTCGGTACCGAAATATTTGCTCAGCCGGTTTCCATAAGTGTAAGAAATATCAGGGGTCAGTCCGGGCTCAAAAAAATCATCATAGTAGTTTTCCAAAATTTCGGGGTCCAGGTTGTATTTTTCCATATCCTGTTCACTGTAAAAGCCGGGGGCCTCCACAACCACCCGGACATTTTGAAGTTCAAGCCTGTCTCCTTTTCGTAAATGAGCCAGGTGGCCAAACCGGACGATTCTGTAAACCAGCTCCCGCCAGGCGGTTATGGCATCCTTTTCAACTATATTATGGTTGCGGGGGTTGGAGGGTTTACGCTCGGTTTCAATTTTCTGAAGGGGTATATTAACTCTTTCAACTTCAAAGGGACAGGGGGAAGGCTTCAAGGTTTTAAATTCTTCCTTCAGTTTTTTCATGGAACCGGGCTGGGTTAAATCGCCTATTTCCATAATTGTGGGGGGGTTCACAAACAATGAAGGGTTAAGCATTTTATCAATCAACCGGCTTGTGCCTTTAATCTTATAGTGCTTTTTACCCAGAAAAATCTTTTCTTCTATGCCTTCAATAAAATAGTTTTTTAACTCCCGCGCCGACTCAGACTTATCCTGGCCCACAATAAATATGTAGCTAATCTGGGGATTGTATAGCAAATTCCTTAACAATTCGGGCAGGCCATTGCCGTATAAGTTTCCCACAGCAGCTATAGGAGAAGTTTTGCTGGAAACATCGATATCAGCCTCTTTGAGTTTTTCAAGAACCCAGTTGGGTTGCGACCAGAGAGTAACAATGCCTGTATAACCGCATGGGTTGACGGTTATTATCTTGTCGTTGAAATATAAAGGCTCAAAAGGGAAAGTCATTTTTTTATCCATGAACCAGTACCTTCTCTCCCTGAACTTTTAAAGTTTTGTTTTTTTTATTGGCCCTCGGTTGAGTAACATTAATAAAGGCAGAATTGAAATCTCTGAACAATGCCTTATAATCCGTCTGTCGATAATTCTTTTTAATGTCAGGCACCTCTTTGCATTTCTGCAGGTTGTTCCAGCCTTCCCTGTTGGGAAAGGCATAGTACGGATAATCAGGGGCAACTTTGCTTGCCAGAACCACATTAATTTTTGAACCTGCCTCCCTGGCCAGATAAACCCTGTGCATTCCATCATTCAACAGGGGAATTCCCCCATCGGCCTCAGAAATTTCCATAACCGGGGGCAAAACATCAAAGACCTGTTGCTGGCCTTTTTCATTAAATGAATAAACCCTCACAAAACCTTTCAGTTTGAAAATATCCACTCCAAATTCCAGCAACGCCTGCCGGCATTGGGTTATCTCGTCCAGATCCTTTTCAAGCACATAATATTGTGGAAACACCATCTTCTCAGGAGCTTTTTCCACAAGTTCAAATTCTGAATTGCTATAGATCTTTTTATCGGGCTGGTTCTTTAAATGAACTTTTCTCAGATTCTCAAATAATAAATCTTGGTTATAATATTCAAACTTGATAATTTCCACTTTAGTTCCTCCGGAACAACATTCTGTCAATATCCAGGCTTCTTTTCAAAACAACTTTTCCCTTCTGAATTTTCCCGTTAATCAATTATAGTTATACTATTTCCCGAAAACCCCTGGTGGTGTGGCGCAGGCGTCCAATTAAGAATTGGGGAACATATTGTTCGTATCGTAACTGGGTAAAAAGAGAAAGACCCCGGCGTTCACAGGCCCAAGGTAAATGGGTTGGAACCAACCCTATCTAAATTGAGATTGCCATGGAGACTATATTCAGTTGTTTATAAAAAAGGGGCCATCCTTTTGGGACAGCCCCGATATATTTTTTTCAATAATTTATAACAGGAATTTTTCCAATAACGGAGTAATTTTTGCCAGTGCCGGGGCAAATACCAATGAAACCACGGACATTAACTTGATGAGAATGTTCATGGATGGGCCTGAAGTATCCTTAAAGGGGTCGCCCACAGTATCGCCAACCACGGCAGCTTTATGAGCATCAGAGCCCTTGCCCCCCAAATTGCCTTCTTCAATCCATTTCTTGGCGTTGTCCCAGGCGCCCCCACCATTAGCCATAAATATGCCCATCAGAAGGCCTGTAGCTGTGGCTCCCGCCAGAAAACCCCCCAGGGCTTCCTTACCGATTATTATTCCAACCAGAATTGGAGCAATAATTGCCAGGGAACCGGGGAGAATCATCTCTTTTAATGCGCCGTTTGTTACAATCTCGATGCATTTGTCAATCTCAGGCTCAGCTTTGCCTTCCATCAGTCCTTTAATTTCCTTGAACTGGCGTCTAATCTCCATTACCAGCACATTGGCGGCTTTACCCACTGCTTCCATGGTCATGGCAGAAATTGCAAAAGGCATCATTGCACCAAGGAAAATTCCTATGACGGTTCCTGCCTTGGTGATGTCGATGGCTTTTAACCCCACAGTTTGCTGGTATGCGGAAAAAAGCGCCAGGGCGGTTAAAGCCGCCGAACCTATGGCAAATCCTTTGCCCACTGCAGCGGTGGTGTTGCCGATGGAATCCAGTTTGTCGGTAATCTCTCGAATTTCAGGTCCTGCATCGCTCATCTCAGCGATACCGCCGGCGTTGTCGGAAATGGGCCCGTAAGAGTCGGTGGTCATAACTGCTCCGATGGTTGCCAACATTCCAATTCCAGCTATTGCTATTCCATAAAGGCCGGCGTAAGAATAGGCTATTGCTATTGTCACGCACAGGGTCAAAATTGGTAGAATTGTACTCTTATATCCGATGGCTATTCCTGAAATAATGGTGGTGGCGGCTCCCGATTCGGAAGCTTTGGCAATTTCCTTAACGGGGTTATAATCCGCCGAGGTGAACCATTCACTTTCCTGAGCAATGAGAAGGCCGCAAACTATTCCCGCCACAGCTGCCCAGAATGTGTTCAGGGTTCCCATCAGGGTTTTAGTAATAAAATATCCGGAAATAATAAAAGCTATCCCGGCAATCCAGGTTGACCAGTTCAGAGCCTTGGATGGTTCCATTTTTCTCAGGGCCCCCATTGACATAATGCCTATCAGCGATGAAATCATACCTGTTGTTATAAGAAACAGAGGATATGAAGTAAATCGCAGCATAAGATCCTGGTTGCCAATGTTAGAGCTGACTCCCAGTGCGATAGCTGCGACCACAGCACCTACGTATGATTCGAATAAATCAGCGCCCATACCGGCGGTGTCGCCCACATTATCGCCCACATTATCGGCAATAACTCCGGGGTTACGGGGATCATCTTCGGGAATACCGGCTTCGACCTTACCTACAAGGTCAGCCCCCACATCAGCGCTCTTGGTATAAATTCCTCCGCCAACCCTGGCAAAAAGAGCGATACTGGATGCTCCCATGGCAAACCCGTTAATAACTTCCGGGGCAAGTTCCAGTTGCATATAGTGGCGGGTAAGCAGAAACAGCGCGCCCAATCCCAGAACCCCCAGCGAAGCTATGGTTATTCCCATAACCGAACCACCCTGATAAGCTATGAACAGTGCCCGGGCAATTCCTCCGTCTTTTGCGCCCTGGCAGGTTCTTACATTTGCCCTGGTGGCTGCCATCATACCCAGCCAACCGGCGCCCATTGAGAACAAGGCACCTACCAGGTAGGCCAATCCTGTCCAGACAGAAATCGCCCACCATAATGCAACGAAGACGATTACCATAAAGATGAAAATTTTTGAATATTCTTTTTTTAGAAAAACCATGGCGCCGATATGAATTTTCTGGGCGATGTCTTTCATTTTTTCGCTACCTTCGGGATATTTCAATACCTGGAAGTATGTGACGATAGCGATAATGAAACCTATTAACCCTATCACGGGTATCCATGATAAAAAGGATTCCATTTGACCCCCTCCTTGTGGTAGATTTACCGAAACTGCTTTTCAAACAATATTACATTACTTCTAAATTCGTAAAAAATGTGTTGTTTCCTTTATTTCTTTTAATTTCTGAATCCAAAAGCACACACAAAAAAGAGTGGTTAAAAACACTCTTCATCTCTCCGGTTAAGAATTAATTAGAAAGGTAATTTTTTCTGTTTGAAAGACTTAAACCAAGGGTGTTTTCCGATGAAATCCTGAATTTTTCTGAAAAAGGTTACCCTGTTGAAGCAGGGTTATTTCATCAAATGCCCTGCCTATGAGTTGAAGGCCTACAGGTAACCCGTCAATAAACCCGCAGGGTAAAACCAGCGCCGGTAATCCTGCCAGGTTAACCGGTACGGTATAAATATCTGAAAGATACATGGCAAGAGGGTCTTCCTTTTTTTCTTCGAGCTTGAAAGGCAGGGTGGGAGTTGCCGGCGTCATAATAGTATGGCATTTTTTAAACGCTTCATTAAAACTGTTTTTTATTAAAGTTCTTACTTTCTGGGCTTTTAAATAATAAGCATCATAATAACCCGACGATAGAGCGTAAGTGCCTATCATAATACGCCGTAAAACCTCACTGCCGAAACCTTCCCGCCGGGTTTTCCTGGACATATCGATTATCCCTGCATGGCCAGCATTCCGGTAGCCATAACGCACCCCGTCGTAACGCGCCAGGTTCGAGGAAGCTTCCGAGGGCGCTATAATATAGTATGAAGCCAGGGCGTAATCCATTATGGGCAGGGAAATCTCTACAAACTCAGCTCCCAGATCTTCAAACACAACCCGGTTTCTCTCCATTTGGGCTTTAATTTGCCCGTCCAGCCCCTTTTCGTAAAAATCAACGGGCCACCCAACTCTTACACCTTTCAGGCTGGCCATCTTTTCCAGTGACTTGAAATAGCCGGACTTCTCAAGTACCACCGAGGTGGCGTCCCTGGGGTCTTTTCCCACTATAACATCCAGCAACAAAGCAAGGTCTTTTACGTTTCGGGCTATGGGCCCAATCTGGTCCAGAGAAGAAGCGAAAGCTATGAGCCCGTAGCGGGATACTGCTCCGTAGGTAGGTTTCATTCCTGTAACTCCGCAGAAGGCTGCAGGCTGGCGGATGGAACCGCCGGTATCGGACCCCAGTGCAAGAGGCGCCTGCAATGCCGCCACTGCTGATGCCGAGCCCCCGCTGGAACCGCCGGGGACCCTTCCCGGCCCCCAGGGATTGGTGGTGGCAAAAAAAGCCGAATTTTCTGTTGAGGACCCCATGGCAAACTCATCCATATTGGTTTTGCCCAGAATTATCAGGCCGTCAAAATCGAGTTGCTCCACCACGGTGGCATTATAGGGGGGGATGAAATCTTCCAGCATTTTTGAACCACAGGTGGTTGGAAACCCTTTAACACATAAGTTGTCTTTCAGAGCCAGGGGAATTCCCAGCAGTGGGGTTACTTCTTCGCCGGATTCACGGCGTATGTCTGCCCTTTTCGCCATTTCAACAGCTTCATCATTGAAAACCCTGAGGAAGGCTTTTATTTTATTTTCGGTCTTGTTTATCCGGTCCAGAAAAGCTCTGGTTAATTCCACAGATGAAATTTTTTTTTCGGTTAATAAGCTTGAAAGTTCGTGAACCGGTTTTTGTATCAGGTCCAAAATTTCCTCCAGTTTTTTATTTGTCGGGAACCATTCTGAATTCTATAAAGGGGGCTTCCCCTTCCATAATTATTTCTTCCATATCTTTGATTGTGGTGGTAAATTCCTCGAAAGTCATGGCGCCTTTTTTCTTCAGGTCAAAATAATGAATAGTTACTTCCCCGTCAGATTCAGGATCCACCTTCATAAGATCCTCATCTTCCCTGAAACCTAAAAGTAACATCCTTGGATGAACCTGTTCGAACCATTCTTCGCTTCCAAACACTTTTACTTCCAGTAACATGATTGCTCCTCCATTCCCTGAATAAAAATAGTTTTGATAATTTATAATTTCGATAAAACAAATTTCTTCCCTTGTAAAAATTGACATCATTGAAAACCAGTATAAAAATTTTTCTGTTTCCCAGAAGTACGTTACATTCTCATAGCCTGCCATGGCGTCTTTGCGAAGTTTCACAGAAACCGTGGCAACCTAAGGGAATGCCGTCATTGCTAGCCTCGAAAAGGTGTGGCAATCTCAATTTGGTTATTCAATAAAACTGGCTGAAGGGTTTTTTTTGCTGCAGGCAAAAAACATTTTATGGAAAAGTTGGAAATTCTTCTTGATACAGTCTTAAAGCCTTTCAAGCTGGAGTATGAGCAAAAATGCACAAATGAGTCGGTTATTGGCGGGTTTGATAAATTTGTCCGGGATCATCTGGATAGAATTATGCTCAGGGCAACTTACAAAACCGATATTCGAAACAGAATAAAAATTATTCAGGATAAAATCGACAAATATCCCGGTTCTTTACCCTTTCAGCGTAAAAGAATTCTCAAGGAAGTTTATGAAGATATAAAATCCTTATCTGTTGGCAACAGCCCGGAATCCTTCGAGAAAAATCAGGAAAAAAATGAAACTCCCTGGTTCAGGGACAAGCTGGCCCGGAAAATTAATACCAAAGATTATCGCTCAGCTTTAAACAAACTGCAGGAATCAGTTTCCAACCTTACGGGCATAGGCCCCCGCACCGCCCAGATTTTGCATAACCTGAACATTTTTATCATTGAAGATTTATTGTTTCATTTACCCAGGGAGTACCAGGATCGCCGGGAAATTCTGGGGGTAAACCAGGTCGAGGCAGATAAATTCCAGGTAGTAAAAGGCAGGCTTGGTAAATTTTTTACCCGGAAGGTTCGCCGGGGGCTGACCATGATAAAAACCTCCCTGATGGATGAAAATGGGGGAATAACCTTGGTCTGGTTCAATCAGCCTTATGTTAGAAATTTATATACACCCGGAAAAGAATATGTGGCATCGGGAAAGGTGGAATATAAATACGGTCAGCTTCAGATGAGCAGCCCCGGGCTTGAAGAACTTGACGAGGTGCCCGATGATGGTGTTATCGAACCATTGTATCCCCTTACCCAGGGAGTCAGCCAGAATTTCATGCGGAAAATGGTAAAATCAGGTTTGCGAAAGTATTCCCAGTATTATTTAGAGGTTTTTACCGAAGATTTTTTATATAAACTGGGCCTGATGGAAGCAAGGGAAGCAATACACCGGGTTCATTTCCCCGGCAGTCAGGAAGAAAAAGAAAAGGCTCTATTAAGACTGCGGTTCGAAGAGGCATTTTTCCTGCAATTGATTATCGCCAGGTATCGACGTTCATTCAAGGAAAGAATTAAACCCTGGAAATATGATTTTACATTGTTGGAGTTTGAAAAGTTTCAATCCCGGCTGCCATTTCAATTGACCGGTGCCCAGAAAAAGGTTATTCAGGAAATCAGGGAAGATCTGGAGTCAGGCTATCCCATGAATCGTTTATTGCAGGGAGATGTGGGGTCGGGGAAAACAATCATCTGCGTATTTTTTGCGGTAATGAATGCTTTGTCTGGCCAGCAGACAGCTATAATGGCACCTACCGAGGTTCTGGCGGAACAGCATTATTACAATTTCAGGGAATTGTTATCTCAATATGGGCTGGAAGTGGAGTTGCTCATCGGTTCGACTCCACTGAAAGAGAAGGAAGGAATAAAAAGCCGGTTGGCAGAAGGCAGGTTACAGATAGTTATCGGCACCCATGCTCTTATTCAGGAAAATGTGGAATTTAAAAATCTCAGTTTTATGGTAATTGATGAACAACACAAGTTCGGTGTTATGCAGAGAACTACCCTGAAGGAAAAGGGCGAGGGTATCGACTGTCTTTTTATGACTGCCACCCCCATTCCCCGTTCACTCTGCCTGACTCTTTACGGAGATATGGATATTTCAGTGCTGGATGAGATGCCCCCGGGACGCCAGGAAATTTGCACCCGTATGTCAGATCACCGTAATATGGAGGAGGTTTATAGTTTTCTGGAAAAAGAGATGGAAAGGGGCGGCCAGGTGTACCTGGTATGCCCCCTTATTGAGGAATCGGAAAAAATTGATGCCAGGGCGCTGGAAAATGAATTTGAAGTGGTAGAGAAACGATTTCCAAATTTCAGGGTGGGCCTGCTTCACGGTAGAATGAAAGGGCCCGAAAAAGAAAAGGTAATGCGGGAATTTTCCGCAGGTGAAATTCAAATTCTGGTATGTACAACCGTAATTGAAGTTGGGGTGGACGTGGCAGCTGCCACTGTAATGGTTATACTGGATGCCAACCGTTTCGGCCTGGGCCAGCTTCATCAGCTTCGGGGAAGGGTAGGGAGGGGAAAAAATAAATCTTACTGCATACTTGTTTCAAAAAAACCGGGAGAATTGGCAATGGCCAGGCTTAAAACCTTAATCAGATACATTTCAGGTTTTGATATCGCCGAGGCGGATTTGAAAATCCGGGGGCCGGGGGATTTTATCGGAGTCCGCCAATCTGGGCTTCCAGAGTTGCGGTTTTTGAATATCGTGAGAGATTTCAAAATAGTAAGCAGGGCCCGCCAGGAAGCTTTTAAATTGTTAAAGGAAGATCCTGATTTATCAAAAAAAGAACATAGAAAAATCAAGGAAAAATTAAACAGAAAATATAAAAAGATATGGGATATTATTCATTAGAGGTGAATTATGAAAATCATTGCCGGCAAATTTAAAGGCAAAACCCTCCCCTACAGGCAAAGACGGGGAGTAAGAGTTACATCTCAACTGGTTAAGGAAGCATTATTCAGTATTGTGGCAGAGAAAGTTCCCGGTGCCCAGGTGCTGGACCTTTACTGCGGATCAGGCAGCCTTTCCATGGAAGCCCTCAGCCGGGGCGCCGATTTCGTTACCTGCGTGGATATCGATGGCCAGAACCTGAAGCAGTTAAAGTATTTTCTTGAGGAATTCGGCTTAGAAAATCAAGCTACCCTGATTAAAAAAGATGCGATAAAAGCAGTGAAGCATCAGCCTGAACATCATTTTGACCTTATAATACTGGATCCCCCCTATCATATAAAAAGGGAAATTCCTACCCTTGAGGCCATAGACAAGCACCAGATTTTAAAGCCCGACGGAATCTGCGTTCTGGAGCATTATTCTCAGAATGAAACCCCCGGGCAGATCGGCAAGTTAATAAAGATAAAGGAGAAAAATTACGGAGACTCAGCTTTGAGCATTTATTCTTATTCCGCTAAGGAAGAAACCCTGGAAGAAGAAGAGGCTCCGGAAAAGGATGAGATTAATGAATCAGAATCATAAACCCCGGACGGCGGTTTATCCCGGCAGTTTCGATCCCTTTACCAACGGGCACAGGGACATTCTGGAGAGGGCACTGGAAGTTTTCGACAAAGTGATAGTTGCAGTGGTGAGGAACCCGGCGAAGACCCCTTTATTTACCCCGGCGGAAAGGGTGGACATTATCAACAATTCGGTTTTACCCGAGTATTCTCATCGAATTTCCGTTGTCAGTTTTGACGGCTTGCTGGTGGAATTCATGAAACAACAGAAATCCCGTATTATTCTGAAAGGCCTGCGGGCTCTGTCAGATTTTGAATTTGAATTCCAGATGGCCCTGATGAACCGAAAACTTAATCCTGAAGTTGAAACAGTTTTTCTGATGACCTCCACGGAATACACTTTTCTGAGTTCATCCAGGGTAAGGGAGATAGCCATGTTAAATGGCAAGGTGGGTTGCCTGGTTTCTCCTTATACTGAAAAGAAATTAAGGGAAAAATTCGGCAATGGTTTTACCGGTGGTGAAACGGTAGAAAAAGATTGACAGGGAAAATCGGGGTTGAGTCGAAGAGCTGAACCGGAGGAGTTTTTCAATGCGGATATTTCATGTTTTAGAAAAGATAGAAAATGCAATATATCATAGTCGTAAGATACCCTGGAGCGACTATGTGCTGGTAAAGAAAGATAAGATTTTAAATTTAATAGAAAAGACCCGTCAGAGTTTGCCCAAGGATATGAAGCAGGCTCGCTGGGTAACAATGGAAAAGCAGCGTATAGAAAAAGACGCCCAGCAGAAAGCCACCCAGGTGGTTCATGAATCGGAACGCCGTGCCCAGGAGCTTTTAAAGCAGGCCGAGGAAGAAAAGAAAAAAATACTGGATCAGGAAGAAATCGTGATTCTGGCCAAGGAGCGGGCAGGTAAGATTGTATTTGATGCGGAACAGGAAGCCAAAGATATGGTTCAGGAGGCCCGGTTGAAATCTGAGCAACTTGAGAAAAATGCCCGGAACAAGGCTTTGTCTATAACCATGAAAGCCAGGGAAGATGCGGAAATGACCAGGGAAGGCGCCGACAGTTACGCATTGAAGATTTTATCGGGTATGGAAGGAGAGTTCAGCCGGATTCTTTCAATTATTCAGAAAAGTAAAAAAGCTATGCTGGATTCAATGGAAAGCAAACCTTCACCAAAGAGCCAGCCTCAGCGGGTTTCGCCTCCTCCTGCAGAATCTTCCACAGAAAAAATATCTCCTGCATCCCCGCCAAAACAGAGCCCGCCTTCTGAAGCCCAGGGAAATACATCTTCCCATAAGACAACGGAAATCCATAATATACCCCAGGGGAAAAGCGAAAGAAAGATGACCCTGAAACCCCAGCATGGTATTCAGAGAAGAGATATGGAAGAATTGAAGGAAGCTGCCAGGGAAAAACAACGGGCTCTGCAGGAGCCAAACAGGGAATAGTTTTCTTATCATTTTTTCAAAAAGGTTGTAGTTTTTACTATTCTAATTTTTTCAAGTTTTATAATTTAAGGAAAATTTTGTGGAAAACCGGAATTTAGAAGAAAAATTGAAAGAAACCACCCGTGATCTGGTAAAAACCAACCAGCAGTTACTGGAAGATATTGAAAAACGGAAAGAAATTGAGAAATCTCTAAGGGGTAAGGAAAGAAAGCTTCGGGCGCTTTTTGAGCATTCCCTGGACGGAATTATTCTTCATGATATGCAGGGGAACATTATAGACTATAATTCCAAAATTCTGGATCTTCTTGGGTTGGAAGAAAAAAATATGAAACATATGTCGATTTTCGATATAATTCCTTATAATTTGCCCCAGGGAAAAAAATATTTTGAAGAGATCAAAAAGCAGAAGCCTCTTAAATATCAGCTTTTAACTAGAAAAGCTGGCGGAAACCAGATAAACATTGAAATAAATGCGGTTCTTGCCAACAGGGAAAAAGAAATAGTGCAGGTGATTATAAGAGATATTACCCAGTATAAGAAGACTGAGGAATATTTGCGAATTGCCATTCGCGATGCCTGGACCGCTGCCAAGGAAGCTGAACAGGCCCGGGATGCATCGGAAAAATATGTCCGGGAGTTGGAGAAGGCATACGAGCAGAAGCGGTTATCTGACGAGGCCAACAGGGCAAAAAGCCAATTTCTTGCCAACATGAGCCATGAAATAAGGACCCCGCTGAACGGCATAATTGGTATGGCCAATCTTTTGCTTGATACCAACCTGGAACCGGTTCAGGAAAAATATTTAAATATTTTAAAAACCTCTGCCGAATCTCTGACAATTTTAATCAACGATATTCTGGATATTTCCAAAATTGAAGCTGGCCGGATTGAACTGGAAAAGGAATCTTTCTGTTTGTGCCAGGTAATTGAGAGCACTCTGGATTCCCTGATGGTGAAAGCCTATGAAAAAGGGATTGAACTGGCTTATTATATTGACCCTTCGGTACCCACCAGGCTTATTGGCGATTCTCACCGGTTTCGCCAGATTTTATTAAATTTGGTGGGAAATGGCGTAAAATTTACCAGCCGGGGCGAGGTAATATTAACTATTGAAACATCGGAGCAAAAAGATAATACTCTTACCATCCATGGCGAAGTGTCGGATACGGGCATAGGCATACCTCCGGAAAAATTAAGGCATATTTTTGATAAATTCACCCAGGCTGACGAATCCCATACCCGGAAATTTGGGGGAACCGGCCTGGGGCTTGCCATAACCAGCCAACTGGTCAAAATGATGAACGGGTCTATCTGGGTAAAAAGCAAACCAGGCGAGGGAAGTGAGTTTCATTTTTCTCTGGATTTTGAAGTTGACGAAACCGCTGAAAAGGAATCCACAAAAGATTTATTCAAGGGAAAAAAAGCTCTTATTTCTGAAGAAAATGAGGCTTTAAGGGCCATTCTGGTAAAACTTCTCAACCATTGGGGTATTCGCACCCTGGAAGCTTCGGACACCTTCGAGGCGGTGTCCATGGTTCGAAAGTTGGTGAAAAACCGTCACAAGATAGATTTTGTTTTGATGGATGCCAACATAGCGGGTATCGAAAGCCAGGAGGCGCTGGAATTTGTAAAAACCACTACCAAATTTATAAGAAAACTGTATCCTGATCTGGGAATTGTTTTTATAACACCCTTTGGAACCCAGATTGTAGAAAAAAAATTAAAACAACTGGGAATTTCTTCTCACATAAAAAAACCCGTGAAACCAGATGAGATTTTAAAGGCAATAAGCTGGGTCTTTGAATTGTCAGCCGGGGGAGAAGAGAAGAAGGAAGAGCCGGAATTGGAAAAAGATGAGGCTGGCGGGGAACAATATCATATTCTTCTTGCCGAGGATAACCCGGTAAATTCCATGGTTACCGGAGAAATTTTAAGAAAGAAAAACCACAGGGTTACTACTGTATCCAACGGTTTGAAAGCATACGAGGAAATAACGAAAAAAGACTTTGACCTGGTATTGATGGATCTTCAAATGCCGGAGATGGACGGTTTTGAGGCAACCCGGAAAATCAGGGAATATGAGGACGGCAGAAAAACTTATACCCCGATAGTTGCCCTGACTGCCCATTCCATGGTGGGAGACAGGGAACGCTGCCTGGAGGCAGGAATGGATGGTTATGTTCCCAAACCCATTGACGCCGGAGAACTTTATAAAATAATCAATTGCTGTATTTCAACAGAAGGGAAAGCCTGTTTTACCGACAAGGCTTCCCAATGCATCAGAAATAAACCTGATGTAAAACCTGAATCAGGGGAAACAGAAACAAAAGCCCTGCCTGTATTTGATGAAGAAGAGGCGGCGAGGAGGTTGGGAGATAACAGGGAGTTATTAAAGCAGGCTTTAACTATGTTTATTGAAAACCTTGATGAAATGATAAATGACATAGATGAATCTACTGCGAGAGAAGATGCGGATAAGATGTCCAGGGACGCTCACCGGCTGAAAGGCGCAGCCAGTTATGTGGGCGCAGCCAGAGTGGTGGATATCTCCAAAAAAATGGAAGATTGTGGCAAGGAAGGAAAGATTGAACAGTACAAGGAACAGTTAGAAACATTGGTTAAAGAGATTGAAAAGTTTAAAAAAGAAACCGGTAAATTTGGTGGTGTAGAATAATGAAAATTTTAATTGTAGATGACGAACCTCTGAGCAGGCATCTTTTGAAGGTTCAACTGACAGAATGGAAATACGATGTGTTAACTGCCACTCGCTGCGAGGAAGCATTGAAAATTCTGGAAAAGGAAGATATAGTTTTTATCATTCTGGATTGGGTTATGCCTGAAGGAATGCAGGGCATAGAAATGGTGAAAAGAATCCGGCAATCCCAGAGGGAAGATTATATTTATATAGTAATGTTAACTACAAAAAGTGAGAAGAAAGATATTATTCAGGGCGTAACTGCCGGAGTTGATGACTACATTCGCAAACCTTTTGATTTCAACGATTTGAGGACCCGGATAAAAATGGGCCAGAAAATTCAGGCATTAAAACAGGAGAACATGAGGCTGAAAGACAGAATGCAAATGCAGAATTCTCATCCCGAGGCAATAAGCAACCAGCATATTTTCAATTGCGTGGGCTCACGGAAGGCATTGTTAACCAGAATAGATGAAGAAATTGAAGTTTGTATTGAGAACGAAATGTCAATAACCCTGATGGTGATTTCTATTGAAAAACTTCATTTATTGAAATATACCTATGGCTTCAAAATATTGGACAAGATATCTGCCCAGATTCTGAAACGGCTGGAACGTTTCTGCAGCAACAACGATTATATTGGGCAAATAAGCGATCAGGAATTTCTGGTGGTGCTTCCTAACTCCAACCAGGGGAGGGATAACATAATTGCGGACTGGATAAAAAACGCCATTGAAGAAGACCCGGTGATTATTGATTCAAATATAAATATCCGGCTCACAGCAAATATAGGTATGGTTACCGCTGACCCCCTCATGCCCAAGAACGCCGAGGGGTTGGTACAACTGGCAATAAGCCAGATAAGCCGGCAGTAGTTATGAATAGAACTGGTCGTCTTTTCCCTTGCGGGCAGCTTTTATAGTGCCAACTTCATCCAGAAAATCTATTTCTTTCTTCAGCATATCTTTTTTATGACGGTCATGCTGCCTGTCCTTGATTTTTTCAATAACTTTCTTATCCCGCGATGCCTGCAACAGGGTCTGGCGGATTTCTTCCACCTCGGACTTCAAATCTTCAATTTTCAATTGTTGTTCGGTGATTCTGCTGTCCAGGTTTTCAACGTGGGCCTGGTAAATAATAAGGTCGTCGATGCCGATGGGTTTGTGTTTGAATTCCTCCAGCTTCATGGCAACCTGGTTTCTTCTGTCTATAATTTCCTGTAATGCCATTTTTGCTCTGTTTTCGCGATCCAGGGCTTCGGCCAGTCTAATTTGTATTTGCTCCTCAATATCTTTACGAAAGTTTAAAACCGGTTGAAGTTTAAACTTGAATTTTTTCACAAAAAAATTACTCCTCCTGATCGATCTTTACAAAGTATTTGATAGGTAAAGTTTCGTCGTCAAGTACTATCTGTGCTCCAATTCCCTTCTTTTTGTTTATAACTACAGGGGCGCATAAATTCAAACTTATACAATTCTGTTTTCGATGAAAAGTTACAATTGTCAACACCATAATGTCACCAGGTTCTTCTGCTTCAAGAAATTCCTGGTCCTGGTCTGATATTTCAACTTTATAATCTTCCTTGAAAAGCCAGGGATCCACCGCAGCAAATTCCACGCCGTTTTCATCGGCGGAAGACAATTTATAAAAAGGTAATATTTTTGGGGATGTACTCACCTGGTAATTGATAGAGCCCGGAAAGCCAATTATCCCCTGGGGAAACTGCACTGAAAAATTTTCTTCTATTTCCAGAATGTTGGGCTGGTTCTGTTCGTTTTGTCCCTGAGTTGCTATCTTCAATTTATTCCTCCAAGTTTACGTTTAATAATATTTTAATGAATGTAGTCGATAAAAGTCAAATCGTTCAGCCTAGCTGCCACTTCCAGGGTGGATTTGAATACATATTCCTGGTTGAGCAATTCGGTAATTGCCAGGGAAGGGTCAACTCCCTCAATATCCGCAGCTTTCTCATCCATATTCAATTTATATACATCCATGAAGTTGTCCAATACTTCAAGATGCCGGACGTTGGTGCCGATAGAACCCCGCTTATTAATCAAACGGTTGTGAATACTGTCTATTTTTGCCAGGTGTTCATCGGCGTTTTCAAACTTATCTTCTTTCAGGTCGTTCATCACGCTGAGCATTTCTTCGAAAATACCCTCGCCCATTCCCGCCGGGCCTTCAAAAATTTCTTTTCCCGATAGATTAATCACCATCCGCTCCGAGGAGTCGGGGTTGAATTCCATGGCAATGTTATCTCCCTGATAAACCACGTCGGTTATGTCCCCTCCGCTGGTAATAGTTTTGAAGGGCTTGGTAAGAGTCTGTGAACCGGAGAACATGTATTTGCCTTTCATATTGGTGTTGGCCAGGCTCACCATGGATTCCAGAAGGTTTTCAATATTCTGTTTGAGCAAATCTTGGGCATCCCGGTATCCGGCATCGTTGGAGGCTTTGATCACAGTGTTTTTAAACTGTTTTACAGTGGATGTAATATTGTCGATGGTGGTTTCATATAATTCCAGATCGGCAATGGTACTCTCGATGTTTTTTATGAAACCGTCGGTAACATGAGATGCCTCTTTGAAACGGAGATAATGGTTGTAGGCTTCGGGGTCTTCATCCGGGGTTAAAAGACGGGTACCGCTGGATATCTGGGCTGACAGTTCATCCATCCGCCCCCGGCTTTTCTGGATGTTAAACAACATCATTGAACTTCTTGAAAGATCACTTAATCGCATATTCATATCAATTACCTACCTATCTTCCCATTTCCAGAACTGACTGAATAGTTTCATCCATAATTGTTGCCAGTCTTGCTCCAGCCTGATATGAACGCTGGAATCTCAATAAATCGACTAACTCTTCATCCACCGATACGCCACCTGCAGAAGCCTGCATTTCAAAAAGGGTTTCCAGGTATTGATCCTGGGTGGCTTTTACGCTTTTCATTCCATTGGTATCAAATCCTACTTCTTCCACAAAATTTTTATATTTGTCATTTATGGTGGTGGTGGGAGGGGTACCGAAAACCTGCTTGTTAATCAGCTCAAAAATTTTAATACCATTTCTTCCATCTCCACTGGCTCCGGCCTGGGTAACTGCTGTATCCAGGTTGGCAAAAGCTGTGAAGTTTCCCGTCACATCCGCTACAGTAATTGTAGAATCATCGGGAGGAGCTGCCAGCATGATGGTCTGGGAACTGGTATCAAACTGGGCTGTTAAACCAGAAGCTGACTCGATTTTATCAAGAATATCCTTAATGGTGTCATTATTGTCCCAGGTTACACTGTTTCCATTGACGGTGAATTCGCCTGCCCCGGCGTTATCATCGGGGGCGGTGGCAAATTTTGCCAGTTGGGAAGCGATTGTAAGCTCGGGGCTGAGTTTTTCTCCATCCAAATTCATCTGGGCAGTGCTGGATAAAGATGCCACACCCAGTGCCACCTGCTCGGGCTGGGAAGCATTCATCTGAATATCGGCAGCTCCGGTTCCGTTGAAAAAATCGAGGCCGGTTGTTCCGTCGGAGCCATAGCCATGCTGGTGAATGTTATTTACCTGTTCTATAAGGCCTTCCGCTACTTCATCCATTTCCTGCCGGTAAGCGGGGACTGTGGTTTCATAAATATCCAGCAAACCTCTTAATTCGCCGCTTCTTATCTGCAGTTCCCTGCCATTGGCTGCAGTAAAATGATAGTCACCGCCGGCATCCTTGGTAAAGGATATTTCATAAGCGTTCTTTTCCTGAACCAGTGGGGCGCCGTCTAAATATACCGACAGAGTGTCGTTGACATCGCCGGCTACTTTGAAATCCACCACATCGGCCAGTTGGTCCATAAGCCGATCTCTTTCGTCCAGCATAATATTTACCTGATATGATTTGGGAGCGGAGGGGATGATCTGATCGTTGATAGATGCAAGTTTTTTCAGGGTATTATTTATGCTGTCCACAGCCAGTTTAATTTCATTGTCCACCCGGACAATCAGTTCGTCCATTTTGTGGGCTTTCATATTGATAGAGTGGCATAAGACCTCGCCGTTTTGGAGGACCATATCTCTGAGAGCCATATCTTCCGGCGACTGGCCGGCCCGGTTCCAACTTTGCCAGAATTCGTTCAATACATTAGGCAGGCCGAAGTCGGAATCGTCGGTAAAAATGTCGGAAAGTTCCTGCAGGTAATCGGTAGATTTGCCGATTTCCCCGCCAATCATCTTTTCCCGGCGGATGTTATTGTCCACATGGCTTACCCGGTAGCGGGCAATTTCATTTATGCGGGTGACTACGGCCTTGGTGCCGGTTGAAGGCGGATCCGTAGTGTAGCCATAGGTTTCCATGGTCTGGATAGCTTCCTGACGGGTGTAACCTTCCACCTGGGAATTGGCTATATTCTGGCCAATTATTTCCAGGGTTTTTTGACTGTTTAACATTGTGTTTGAGGCTATTTTCAAGCCAAGAAAACTCATAAAGTTCCCTCATTTTCTGCGAAATTTACATGTTTTACATATTCTAAAAATTTAAATTTATATTTTTATAATTATTTAATATTAATTTTGTTTTAAGCTGCTCCGTTGAAGCGAACCGATACAGGTATTCCGTCCATGATGCCTTTTTGATCATAAGTGCCAGTAACCACGCTTGTGCCTTTAAGGATGTTCTTATAGCCGGCGGTAAGTTTAACCACGCTGCGGAAAAGGCGAAGGTTGATTTTGTTCAGGTAATGCAACTCTTTGAGTTTGTTCATGATTGCCTGGTTGTTTTTCACTGCCGGGGTTAACTGGGTTGACAATTTATTCATCAACGAAGTTTTTATCCGGGATATCTGGTATAGAACCTTGCTGTTCCTCTGAAGGGCTGCTTCCTGTTCGTTTTTTACCAATTCGATAAGTTGATCGATGGTTTTTTCCGTTTCCTTGGTGGAAATTATCTTGTGTTGGTGGATATTTTTTATTAACATACCGCTCTCATCCTTTAACCAAAGTATTTTGACAATTCTTCGGCGAGTTTGTCTTCATCTACTTTGTAATTGCCAGCTTCAATCTTGTTTTTGATTGCGCTGACTTTTTCCATCCGGATTTCCGGAGTTTTCATGACTTCCTCGTGTAAATTTGATAATTCCATTGCCAAATTCGATAACTCCACCGATTTCATTGGCATGGCACCCTTGGCGCTACTGGCTTTAAAGGCACGCTTTGGCGTTTTTATTTTACTTATTTTGGCTATTGATTCATTCTGGCCATGAATCTTCATTTTTAAGCTCTCCTTTCAATTTGTGCTATCCACCTGTTGGATTCGCCTGCTTCTTTATTATTATGTCTTCGAAAGCTGCTACATCTTGTTGAAGTGGTTCACATTGCTTCCTAATCCATTCATCGGTTATTCTATACTTTTTTTTAAGTAGTGAATAATCATTTGCCGGAATATTATCTCCAGAACTGCCGATTTGCAGCTCTTTTACTATGTTATCGGATAATCCAATTATTTGTGAAGGTACTGCTTGGGTTTCTCCCTGAAACATATGGTAATGGTGGAACCGTATGGATTGCAGCAGCATTTCCGGCAGTTTCCATTTTTCCATAATCCATGCTCCTATTTCAGCATGATCTGACTGTAAAATATTTCTTTCCACATTATAGAAAGGACAATTTTGATCTTCCACCACTTTAATAATGTTAAAAAAAGTGTCGGGCAGAAATTGATACATAAATACTTTGCCTATATCGTGAACCAGCCCCGCCACGAAATATTCCTCCTGGTTGGGGAGGTTATATTTTACCGCTATTCTTTTCGCGCAGGCTCCCACCGCCAGGGAGTGAATCCAGAAATCTTCCTTTTTAAAGGAAGTTCCGGGAGGGAATGCGGAATCGAAAAGGGTTACGCAGAAAGTGAAACTTCTTATTACGTTATATCCTACAATGGATATAGCCTGGTTAATGTCAATCACGTCATTTCTGAGGCCAAAGTAAGAGGAATTGACCATTTTCAGAAGCCTGGTTGATAAAACCTTGTCGGCGGTAATCACCTTCGCCAGATCCTTGGTAGAGGATTTGGGATCGTTAAGAATCCTGATCAGGTTACTCACTACTGTAGGCAGCGTCCCGATATTCTTATAGTTTCTCTCTAATACTCTTTCTAATTGTTTGGGTAACATTGAACAATCTCCTACATTTAATATATATCCCACCCACATGATTAATCGGCAGGTGGGACAATTTTATTAATAGTTTAATGGAAAATAATAAAAATTACAACCAA
Organism: uncultured bacterium; assembly: GCA_964607865.1. Lineage (GTDB taxonomy): Bacteria > Vulcanimicrobiota > JAJTBE01 > JAJTBE01 > CAZSLZ01 > CAZSLZ01. The sequence continues at coordinate 16,349 of CAZSLZ010000007.1, read as the reverse complement.
ATTTAAAAAAAAAATTCAGGTGCCGATGTATGAGGTGGAGGAGATAGAGATGAGAATTACCGTTGATAACCTTTCAACATTTATGAAAAGATGCCAGGACAGATATGAAATAACCGCTAACAACCTGGCCAACAGCAACAACTCGGGCTTTAAGAAACAACTGGCCCTGGAAAAAAGAAATTATGCCTATTCAATGACCGACACCAGCCAGGGTAGCCTGGAGGAAACCGGAAACAAGATGGACCTGGCCATCAGCGGCAAGGGATATTTTGTGGTCCAGACTCCCCAGGGCGGTAAATACACCCGATCGGGAGACTTTTCAATAAACGAGAAAAACCAGCTGGTAGATCGCTTCGGACAAACAGTTCTCAGCAACCAGGGAACCCCCCTGGTAATTAATGGTATGCCTGATTTCGATGTAGATGGCAACGTTTACTCCGACGGACTGCCCGTGGGCAGGCTCGCCCTGGTTAAACCCGACGATACCCGGCCTGTCAGTATGCTGGGAGGCGGAATAATGGATTTCTCACCTACCAATCTTCAGCCCGGAGAATACTCGGTTCAGAGTGGGTATCTCGAAGCTTCCAACGTCAATGTGTTGAAAGAAATGGTTTCCACCACAGAAACTTTAAAAAACTTTGAATTTGCTCAAAGAATACTTAAATTAGATCAGGATCTTGCCGAAAAATGTGCTAGAGAAGTCGGAAGCACCAGAGTATAAATAAGCTTCCAAAATAACAAATTATAAAATATCAATGAATATGTGAAATCTCGAGGGAGGAAAAAACAAATGATAAGAGCACTTCATACCGCATCTTCAGGAATGAACGCACAACAGATGAACATCGATAATATTTCCAACAACATGGCCAACGTTAACACCACCGGTTTTAAAAGAAGTATGATGAATTTTCAGGACCTGGTTTATCAGAACCTCATTCAGCCTGGCTCAGCTTCCACCGAAGACACCCAGAAACCCGTCGGCCTTCAACTGGGCCTGGGAACCCGCCCCAGCAGCTCCACAAAAGTTAACATTCAGGGCGCTCTGCTGCAGACCGAAAACCCCCTGGACATTGCCATCGAGGGCGAGGGGTATTTTCAGGTTTCAAAACCCGATGGAACTATAGTTTACACCCGCGACGGTTCTTTCAAAATTGACGGCGAGGGCAACATGGTTACCTCCGATGGTTTTCTGATAGAACCCCAGGTAACTTTCCCCGAAGACGCTACTGCAGTAACCGTGGGTATGGACGGAACAATTACAGCCCTGTCGGGCGGCGACACCGAACCACAGGTGCTGGGTAACATCACACTGGCGCGTTTTGCCAACTCTGCAGGCCTCAACGCCATCGGCAGAAACCTTTTTGAAGAAACTCCCGCCTCGGGAATCCCGGTTGTGGGAACTCCCGGTGAAGAGGGTGTGGGAACACTGTCCTCGGGATTCCTGGAAATGTCCAATGTGGATGTGGTCAAGGAAATGGTGGAGATGATCAGAGCCCAGAGAGCTTATCAGATCAACTCCAGAGTAATCAGGGGCGCCGATGAAATGCTGCAGACCGTAACCGATATCAAGAGATAGGCCGGCGATAACTATGACAAAGTTTAAATTCCTTTTCATAATTTTTGGTTTGCTATGCCTGTTAACAGCACAGGCTTCTGCCCAGCCCCTGGAAATAAAGCTGGAACAGCAAGCATACTGCCACCAGGACACCGTAACCCTGGGTTCGATTGCCCAGATTTCCGGTGGAAACCAGGAAAGCCTGGACAAGATAAAATCCATCTATATCGGCCGGGCTCCCTCCACTGGCCAACATATAAGGCTTACCCGGTCCACCCTGGAAAGAAAGATTTACCGGGCAGGTTTCAGGAAAGACGATTTTCAATTGGAGTCCCCCCAGCGAGTAAAAATTTATGGTTCTGAACTGAAAGTGAAGAAAATTGATATAATCAGTAAAGCTGAGCAGGTTCTGAAAGAAAGAAATTTATGGAACGAATGGGTGAATTTGAGCAAAATCGACTTTCCCTACTCAGTAAACGTGAACTCGGGAACCGTGGAATACCAGGTAAATACCGCCAGAGATGAACAACTGTCCGAAATAATTAAAGTCAATATCGACCTGATTGTAAATGGAGAAAAACAGACCGGAGCATACCTGGAGTTCATCGATGGTTCAATGGAAAATAACTCCGCAGATTCAGTGTCCAAAGAAAAATCCCTGATGACGGGTGTGGAAATTACCAACAGGGATGAAAGAATCCGGTGGGGCGATCCTCTGAAACTCCAGTTTGTCCGCGATGGTTTGACCATCACCGTGGACGGCGAAGCTCTGGAATCGGGTTATCCAGGCGAGATGATAAGGGTTAAAGCCAACAGCACAAACAAGGAATTCAAGGCCACCCTTAAAAACGGAAAAACCGCATTAATAAAAGTTTAAAAGGATGATGAAGTTATGAAAACAGTAAAAATTATGTCATTAATCATCATAATGGTTCTCACCGTGGGACAACTCTCAGCCTTTGCCGATTCACTCCTGAGTGAATCCGAGGGCCTCTGCGATATGTTCGGCTCTCATGTGGCGGCCCGGGTGGGTGATGTAATTACCATCATCCTGGCAGAGGAAACCACCTCGAACCAGACAGCCAAGGGAAAACTCAAAAACACCTACACCAAGGGGGCTGACGAAGGCAAGGGCTGGCTGGAACAGATTTTTGCCGGCCTGGGAATGAGCGGCGGCGAAACCAAGAATGTTGAAAGCACCACCACCCAGGAACACCAGCTGGATGCGGTAATGTCCGCCACAGTTGTAGAAGTATTGCCCAACGGCCAGTTGAGGATTGAAGGCGTAAAAAGCATGGAGGTTAACCACGAAACCCAGAAACTGACTGTAACCGGTGTGATCCGAAAACGGGATGTTACTCCCGACAATACGATAACATCCAACAAGATTGCCAATCTTAAAGCACGGGTAAACGGCCTGCCCATCGAAAGAAGTCTGAGGAAAAAAGATGGCGGCATAATAACCTGGATCTGGGATCTGCTGTTCTAATGGGGAGGTTTGGAAGAAGTATGAATAAAAAGTTTGAAAATTTAAAGTTGATTCTGGTAGCGGTTATTATTACACAACTGGTTATGGCAAATATGGCTTGGTCGGTGCCCAAAAAGGTGGCTGCCACCGGCCCCAGCATACGAGTGAAGGATCTTGCCAAAATTCAGGGCAACAATGATAACCAGCTGGTAGGTTACGGAATTGTTACCGGTTTGAAGGGAACCGGCGACAGAACCACTACTGTATCAAATGTGATGATTCAGAATATGTTTGAAAACCTGGGTATGAAAGTGGAAGCTGACGATATGAGGAAATTCAAGAGCAAAAACTCAGCTGTGGTGATGATTACCGCCGATCTGCCCGCTTCATTTCGTTCCGGCGATTCCATCGATGTGACAGTTTCTTCCATGGGTGACGCCAAGAGCCTGGAACACGGAGTCCTGCTTTTTTCCACCCTTCGCGGCCCCGACGGCAAGGTTTACGGATCTGCCCAGGGCCCCCTGATGATAGGTAACGCCGGCAACCAGAGAAGAAGAAAAAGTGAATCTCTGGTAGGGACCATTCCAGGAGGCGGGCTTATTTCCCATAATATGGATGCGGTTCTGGTTCGCGGCGGTATTATGACCTGGGTATTACGTTATCCCGACTTCAACACCGCAGCCCGTGTGGCAAGAGCCATCAACCGCCATTATCCAGCTCCCGTGGCTCAGACCCGGGGCGACCGGTTTGTCGATGTGGATGTGGATCTTATGGATTGCGATCCCACCACTCTGGCGGCGGAAATCGGAGAATTAAGGGTTCAGCCCGATATGCGCGCCCGTGTGGTAGTTAACGAAAGAACCGGCACTGTGGTAATGGGCACCGATGTGAAGATTCTTCCTGTTTCCATATCTCACGGTGATTTGAGCCTTACGGTAACCGAAGAGCCTGAAGTTAACCCCAACCAGCCGCCCGGTGAGGAAGGCGCTGCGCCTCCTCCTCCCCGGACCCGGACCGAACGCATGGTTCAACTGGGCGGTGACTCGACGGTAAGGGATGTTATCAAGATTATGAACAGTATCGGCGCAACTCCGAAGGATATTATTACAATCCTGGAAGCCCTTAAAAACGCCGGCGTGCTGCAGGGCGAACTGGAAATAATTTAAAGCAGCTGGTATGACTTGTAAATGAAGGGGCTGCCCTTTTAGGGCAGCCCCTTTATTCTATTGATAATTGATACTATTATCTCTGGAAATTCCACCAGTGAAATTGCAGGTTGCCGGCAATGGACGGCCCCCAGAATTCCCAGTCGTGAGGCCCCGGATTCTCGTAATATTCCACATCTATCCCCTCGGAATTCAGGGTTTCCGCCAGTGCCCTGGAAACTTCCACTGAAGGGTCTCCCTGGCCGCAGGAAACATGAAACCGCAGGTTATACCTTCTCACAGCTTCCGCATTATGGCGGACGGCTTCGAAGACTCTACGGTCATAGCAGCCGCTCATTGCTCCCACGCTGGAGAATATATGAGGCCTGCCGGCTCCCAGCACTGTGGAGGAGAAGGCTCCGGTAGAAAGCCCGTCAATGGCCCGGTGTTTGGGATGAGGTATGGATCGGAATTCCACATCAATATGAGAAACTATATCTCTAGCGATATAATCGGCAAAACGCCCGTCGCCTCGGTAGAATTCGCCATTCTCCTTGGGCATTACCACAATCATTTCACCTATTTTGCCCGAATTATGGAGATGGTCCAGGGTAAAATGGATCAATCCACGATGCACCCAGGTGTATTCCCAGTCCAATGCTCCGTGAAGCAGATAAACAGTGCTGTAGTGTTCTTCAGAAAGGAAATAGCCCGGGGGCAGGTAGATTACATATCCCCGGTAATCATCAATTGCCGGTGAGTAAAAATCAAAATGATAAACATTGCCCTTGTTGATTCTATGGTTTATCACAGAATTATTATCACCGCTTACCGATACATTATGGGGGTCATTAACCCAGTGGCCGTCAGCAACGAATTTATATTGAACTTCGCCCTGGTGTACATTGGGAACTTCGGCTATCCAGCCTCCCTCAAAACGCTCCATGGGCACCCCGGGAGTATCCCAGCCATTAAAGCTTCCGGTTACAAAAACCTTTTCAGGATGGGGATCGGGATAGAAAAATACCCCTGTATTATCATCTTTAACATGACTCGTAAACAATTTCCTTTCCTCCTTTTAAAAAATAAGATATCAGATAAGTAATTCCTGTAATTAGCTAAAGTTCCTGTTTTCAACCTAAGTTTTGTCTCTGCAGGTGAATAAGGAAAATATATATAACTATCATTTATGAACAGAAAATATAAAAATTTACCTTTGAATAAAAATATTGAAACACCCAGTTTGTTTGTTTTAAGTGAAAAGTTCTATAACCAGCCTACAGTGCAGGTGGCAAAAGAACTATTGGGAAAAACACTGGTAAAAAAAATAGATAATTTCTGGGTGGGAGGCCATATCGTGGAAGCTGAGGCTTATCGGGGCAACAACGACCCTGCCAGCCATGCTGCTCACAAAAAAACGCCCCGCAACAGTGTCATGTTCGGCCCCGGTGGGAATGCCTATGTTTATTTTATCTACGGTATGTATTTTTGTTTTAATGTGGTAGCCCATTCCCCGGATGAACCTGCAGGGGCAGTCTTGATAAGAAGTTTGCAGCCGGTTTATAATATTGAAAAAATGATAGAACAGAGGAAAAAGGACAGAATAAAAGAATTAACCAATGGCCCCGGCAAACTGTGCCAGGCCCTTTCCATTAGCCGCAGGGACAATGGCAAGGATCTATCTCAGAGTAACCTGTTAATTCTTGATACCGGCGGACTGAGAAACTTCGATATTGTCACCGATTCCAGAATAGGCATAAAAAAGGGCGCCGACCTGCAGTATCGATTCTATATTAAAAACAACCATTTTGTCAGTAAGGTTAAAAAAACCACAACATGATAATAGCTATACAGTTGGCAATAAAAAATGTTTATCGCAAGCGAGAGAGAAGTTTTCTTACCATTGTTGGAGTACTTCTAGCCATCGCTTCTTTTATTTCTCTTCTGTCTATTGCCGAAGGGCTCTATCAAAGAGTAGAAAGAGAAATCAGGGGCCGCCAGGTGGATATTTATATAATTCCCACCGAAGCTGCAGCCTTGCCCACCGGCCCCATCGGTACCATCGGTTTTTCCAGCGAGGTTATACCTGTTGAAGTTAAAGACAAGCTTGAAACCATGAACGAAATAAGTTTTATTGCCCCAATCTATCGAATTCAGGAACGGATGGGAAATCAATCTATTACAGTTATGGGAATAGACTCTGATGATTTCCAGCGGTTTTTTCCCTATTTCAAGTTGGCAGGGGGCAGCCGGGTTTATCTGGACGAACAAAGAGAAATTGTGGTGGGCGGCGCCATTGCCAATTTAAAAAAATTGAAGATAGGAATGCCCATTACTGTGGACGGCGCGCCCTTCGAGGTAGTGGGAATTGGAGAGCCCATCAATGCGTTTCAGGATTATTTCAGTTTCATTCCCCTGAAACACGCAATGGAATTAAAAAATGCCCGGGGGTATCATGAAAGCTGGCTGCAAATTCAGGGTAAAACCAGCCAGGAAAGAGAAAAATTTGCCCTGGAATTAAAAAAGCAATTGCCGGCTTTCGAGGTGCTCACCCGGGAACAATACCTGGGCTCCGCAAACGAATATGTAAATTATGCCTGGCTGTTGCAATTTGCCATAGCAGCTATTGGAATACTCATTGCCACCACAGCTGCAATGAATACCATGCTGATGTCCACCTATGAAAGGATTGACGAATTCGGAACTCTTCGTTCGCTGGGAGCCAGCCGGTTTATTGTAGCAGTGATGATCTTCACCGAGTCCCTTATTTTAACCACAATCGGTGGGCTGGGAGGAATTCTTCTGGGTATTCTGGGCAGTAAGGTTCTGGATGCTGCAGTCAAGGCGCTGCTTCAACTTTCTTTCCCCCTGGCGGAAATCACTTTTCCCCTGATTATTTACTCTGTTTTACTCTCAATTTTTGTGGGAGTGATAGGAGCAGTGATACCTGCAATTATCATATACAGAATGAGCGTAATAGAAGCTTTGAGATGGCAGTAAAGAGGTAAAAATGAAAGTAACCCTTACCGGATTATATAAATATATAGAAACCCAGGCCGGCTCGGTGCGTATTCTGGAGAATATAAACCTCGCCATAGATAATGGTCAATTCATTGCCATAATGGGGCCGTCAGGCTCAGGCAAAACCACCCTTCTTCTGCTTATGGGCTGCCTGGACTCCCCATCCTTTGGCCATATACATTTTAATGAGATGGAGGTTACCAACCAGCCCGAATCGGTATTGGAACAAGTCCGCCTTCATCATGTGGGGTTTGTTTTTCAGAATTACAACTTACTACCCACCCTTACCGTGGTGGAAAACGTGATGCTGCCCATGCAGCTGGGAAATACCTTTCCCACAAAGCGTCGCGCCCGTGCAGAATCTCTGTTGAGAGTGGTTGGCCTGGAGAAGAAAATCGAGGAGCAGGTTTCAAAATTATCAGGAGGCCAGCAGCAGCGGGTTTCCATCGCCAGGGCGCTTTCCAACAACCCCGGGCTTATTCTTGCCGACGAACCCACCGGGAACCTGGATGCAAAATCCAGCAAGGAAGTTATGGATGTATTTAAATCTATCCACGAAAAACAGGAAGCTACCCTGATAATGGTAACCCATGACCCCAAAATTGCCAGTTACGCCGACAAGGTATTTTACCTGGATGACGGAATTCTGAGGAATACGGTGTTTTGATGAACATAATTGAAGTAGAAAATGTAACAAAAAATTATAAGGATTTCCCAGCCTTAAAAGATATTTCTTTTAATGTTAAACCTGGCGAGATTTTCGGCCTGCTGGGCCCTAACGGGGCAGGAAAAACCACCACCATAAAAATTCTTACAACCCAGATTCGCCCCACCGGCGGCAATGCAACTGTGCTGGGTTTCGATACCGTCAAACAGCCGGAAAAAATACGAGAAAAGGTGGGTATTGTATTCGAAGTTAAAAATTTTTATCCCAGGCTGACTGTAGAGCAGAACCTGAACTTTTTTGCCCGTCTATATGATAAAAACTCTGTTGACGTGGACAAAGTACTTGATTATATAAAACTGCAAAACAAGAAAAAAGAGGAAGCCAGAAAATTATCATCGGGAATGAAACAGCGCCTGGTTATTGCCCGGGCATTGCTTCCTGACCCTCCCCTGATATTTCTGGACGAACCCACCGTGGGGCTGGACCCCCACATTGCGCGGAATATAAGAAATATTTTCAAAAAATTAAAACAGGAAGAAAAAACCGTTTTTCTGACTACCCATTATATGGAAGAGGCCGACGAACTCTGCGACAGGGTGGCAATTATTGATGAAGGTAGAATTGTAAAAATCGGCGCTCCTGCCGAGTTGAAGAAAGAAATGGGCGGAGATAAGATCCAGATTGAGCTGGTTCAGGAAAATGATAAGCCTGGGAAGGTTCTGGAATTTGAAAATAATGATCCTGAACTGGCAAAAACCATGAACCTGCTGGTTCAGGAAGAAAAAATATTTAATATAAAAACAAAAAAAGTATCCCTGGAAGATGTATTTATAAATAATACCGGGCACAAACTTGATTGAATTTTACAACCTTGCTTTGTGAAGGAAAACCCGGTTTTATTGAAGAAGAAAATGCGAGTGTAGATTGAAGCACCGAAATTTTGGAGGATTTAATGGCCAGCGTTAGTTTTGAAAAAGTAAATAAAATATTCGACGGTAAAGTACCCGTAAAGAAGAAATGGTTTGAATTCTGGAAACCATCGGAAAAGCCCCAGAAAGTCCATATTGTAAAAGATTTGAGCATGGAAGTCATTGATGGTGAATTTCTGGTGCTGGTGGGGCCGTCAGGCTGCGGTAAATCCACAACCCTTCGTATGCTGGCAGGGCTGGAAGAAGTAACTTCCGGCGAAATACATATCGATGATAAAATGGTTAATGATACCTCCCCAAAAGACAGGGATATAGCTATGGTATTCCAGAACTATGCGCTATACCCTCATATGAGTGTATATGACAATATGGCTTTCGGCCTTAAACTGAGGAAATTGCCCAAAAGCGAAATCGACGAAAAGGTTAACGATGCTGCCAATTTACTGGGTATTCAAAACCTGCTGAACCGGAAACCCAAGGAGCTTTCGGGGGGACAACGCCAGAGAGTGGCAATGGGCCGGGCTATTGTCCGAAAACCCAAGGTATTTTTAATGGACGAACCACTTTCCAACCTGGATGCAAAACTCCGGGTTCAAATGAGGGCGGAATTACAGAAACTGCACCACAGGCTGGGTGTTACCACCATATATGTAACCCACGATCAGACCGAAGCCATGACCCTGGGCAACCGCATAGCCCTGCTTAACGGAGGTATCATTCAGCAACTGGATACCCCCCTGAATATTTACGATTTTCCCTCCAACAAATTTGTGGCAGGTTTCATCGGCAGCCCGGCAATGAATTTCCTGGATGTAAAGATAATTGAGGAAAACGGCGAGTATTTCATAAAATCCAAGGGTTTTCAGTTAAAGGTTCCCGGCGATACCCTGAAAGAAGTTGCAGGCAGAGAAATAGTTTTTGGCTTAAGGCCCGAAGACATATATGACAAGGAAATTTCCAAAATTGAACCCCAGGAATGGAACACTTTTGAGGTTGATGTGGAAGTTGTGGAGCCCATGGGATCGGAAGTTATAGTGTATATATCCCTGGGTGATGAAAAGATGGTTGCCAGGGTGGATTCTCATACCGGGGCAAAAATCGGCGAAAAAATGAAAGTGGTTTTAAACCAGAATAAATGCCATTTATTCGATAAAAAAACCGAAAAGCGTATAACCCTGAGGAAATAACCTACGATTCGTATCCCCAGGACTTGAGCAGGTCTTTTCTTTCTTTCCAGTCGGTTTTGACCTTGACCCACAAATCAAGATACACTTTCTTTTTTAATAAAAATTCCAGTTCGTTTCTTGCCAGGCTGCCTATTTCTTTAAGCCTGTTTCCGCTTTTGCCTATAAGAATCCCTTTATGGGTATCTCTTTCCACATAAATAATAATGTTGAAATACAAATCGTCGGAGTTTACGCCCTCACGGACCTCCGCGGTGTGGACAAAAACACCGTGGGGAACTTCCTGCCGGGTTTTCATGAGTATCTTTTCCCGCACTATTTCCGACGCCAGCAGTTCGGGAGATTGATCGGTAAGTTGGTCGGAAGGAAAATAAGGCGGCCCCAGGGGCAGATAACTTACCAGCCTGTTCTCCAAATCGGCAACTCCAATACCCTTTAAAGCTGAAATTTCAAAAACCTCGTTGAAATCCAATAATTTCATATATTTTGACTTATTTTTTTCTATACGTTCTCTCGAAATAATATCTATCTTGTTCATTGCAAGAAAAACCGGAATGTTCTCAGCTTTCAATTCACTTAACAGCCTGCGGGTTCTGTGATCATATACGGTGGGGGGGTGTGAAATGTCTGCCACATATAAAATAATTTCTGAATCTCTAATCTCGTTTTTGTAAGTATTTTCCATATAATTTCCCAGTTCATCCTCGGGTTGATGAATGCCGGGAGTATCCACAAAAACCAACTGATAGTTTACTCCGGTTCTCACTCCAAGAATTCTGTGGCGGGTGGTCTGTGGTTTGGGAGAAATTATGGAAATCTTCTGGCCCACAATAGTATTAACCAGAGTAGATTTGCCCACATTGGGCTTACCCACCACTGCAATAAAACCTGAATGAAACTCGATTTTCCTTGTGGAGTAATCTTCAGCCATAAATCGATATTCCACTTTACTAATTCTAATCCTTCAATAAAATGAATAAGAAGAAGGATGTAAGAGTTTCATGTTGAAACAAACGAGAAATTCAGTTTTTTTTTGAAAGGCGGATATTATGGAACCATTGTTAACCTGGAGATATTTTTTAATCCATGAAGATGATTTTAATAAAATTCGTCCCCTGGCTGACGAACTTAATGATAATTTGCGTAACCGCCCTCTTTCCGAGGAAGAAAACAACCGGAAGGAAGAATTGATTGATGAAATTAATCAACTGGGCGGGGAAATAGCAAAACGGACTTTTGTTTACAAGGATGTGGATGACAATAACGACCTGACCAATGACGGCACCATCGTGGAAGAATTGGTCTATCGTATGGATGACGCTTTCGGAATTCTGCGGCGTTATGGCGATTCCAACCTTACCTTTCCATTCCTCACTTATATTCCCCCGGAAGAATTGCAGGATGACTATGACAAAATTAAAGATATTTTCGACGAAATTTCCGAGCATGATCTTCTGAAAAAGGAATTCCTGGGAAAATGGAAATACCTGGAAAGAGCCCGGGAAATTTTTGACGAACTGATGGTTATGTATAAATGGGCATTTAAAAATGATTGCGGAGTGGTTCAAACCGATAAGCTGGAATGGGTGGATCACGATGAAGACGAGGATGTTTCTACAGAAGAAATCGAGGAAGAACTTCCAGTAAGGCCCGAAGAAGACGATGAAACCGAACAGATTGAAGAAACTGAAGAATAATAATCAGGTTTTAAGTATAAAAAATGAGCTGTCCCAAAAGGATGGCTCTTTTAAATTTTTCTGAAAAGTCCGAAATTTGTCATTGGAAGCCCGGTTTTAAGTCGGGGAACAAGCAGTTCGCAACAAAGTTTTTTCAGCCAGGTTTCATTCTTCTAACGGGCTGAATGTTCGTCCTGGCAAGCCCCGGAAGGGTGTGACAGCCTAAAGAAATGTTGTCATTGCGATGTTTCACAGAAACCGTGGCAATCTCAATTCAGATCGGGTTGGTTCCTAACCCACTACCTTGCGTCTGTGAGCTTCTGGATTTTTGCCGGGTAAAAAAACTATTATGCGAACAATATGTTCCCCAATTCTTAATTGGGTGGTGCAGAGATCGCCACGCATCCTGCGGAAGCTCGCGATGACAAAATTAGAATTTTTCAACTTGTAAACAAAGAGGGCTGCCCTTTTGGGACGGCCCATTTTTATTTCCATAATTCCTTCTGGGCCGGTGAAAAGGGGAATTTCTTGCCGAAATATTCAAAGGCTTCCGGTGAAGCTACCCTGCCCCTGGGGGTTTTAATTAGAAAACCCGCCTTGAGCAAATAGGGTTCATACATATCTTCCAGGTTGGATGGGTCTTCCTGCACATAGGCTGCCAATGTATCCACTCCCACAGCCTGTCCTTTAAACCTCAAGACCAGGCATTCCAGTATGCGGCGATCGATCTCGTCCAAGCCGTGGCCGTCTATACCCATCTGGTTCAGGGCGTGGTCCGCCACTTTCCACTCAATTCTGCCCCGCCCTTTAACCTGGGCAAAATCTCTTACCCTGCGGATAAGCCGGTTGGCAATCCGGGGAGTCCCCCGGGATCGCCGGGCAATTTCCAACGCCCCATCTTCTTCCATTTCTATACCTAGAATTTTTCCCGAACGCTTTACAATATTCTTCAGCTCTTTATGAGAATAAAAAGAAAGGTTGAAACTTATACCGAATCTTCCCCGCATTGGGGAAGAAATCATGCCTCCCCTGGTAGTGGCGCCGATAAGGGTAAACCGGGGCAGAGGAATACGCCGGGCTTTGGCGCGGACTCCTTTTCCCATAACCCGGTCAAAAACAAAATCCTCCATTGCGGGGTACAGGATTTCTTCCACATTTCGGCTTAACCGATGAATCTCATCAATGAAAAGAACATCACCCTGTTTTAAATTTTTTAATAATACCAGTAAATCGATAGGGCGTTCAATCGCCGGCCCCGAAGTTGTCTTTATTTCTTTTCCCATTTCTTTTGCAATGCACATTGCAAGGGTGGTTTTACCCAGGCCCGGAGGGCCGTTTAAAAGTACATGGTCCAGGGCCTCGTTCCTCATCCGGGCAGCTTCTATGAAAACCCTGAGGTTTTCCTTTAATTTTTCCTGGCCCACATATTCATCTATACTTCGGGGGCGCAGCTGGTTATCGTTATTTGTGTCCTCGTCCCTTTCACTGCCCGAAACCAGGCGAAGGTTCTTTTTTGCGGGGTCCATTTATTTTTCCTCCCGGGCTATGACCGACAGGCATTCCGACAATAAATCATCAAAACCAGGCTCGTCAGTTTCCAGTGTCTCTTTTGCGGTTTTTACAATTTCAGAAGCTTCAGGGGGAGGGCAGCCCAGGTCTATAAGCACTTCCAGTATCTCGTCATAAACTGAAGTTGAAGCGACGCTTGCGGTCTTGGCAAATTTGTCCACTTTTTCCTTCAATTCAATAACCAGCCGTTGGGCTGTTTTGGCGCCGATCCCTGGCAGGCGGGATAATTTTTTGTGATCTCCCTCCAGTATAGAGCGTATTATATCGGCAGCCGGGGCTGAGGAAAGAATTTTAAGGGCGCCCTTGGGGCCCACCCTGGGAATATTCAGGAGCATCTTGAAGAATTCTCTTTCCAGTGAGGATAAAAACCCGAAAAGCGCGATACCATCCTGGTTCATTATGGTAAGTGTAAAGAACCGAATCCGGTTGCCGATTTTCTGGGTGTCGATTAAACGCTGAGGGGCATTAACACCGTAACCCACGCCGTTAACATTCACCACAATAACCTGACTGGTAATATTAATAATTTCTCCGTCAATCTGATAAATCATAAATAAAACTTAAAGGGGCTTTATGACAATTCCTTCTTGAATTGACGGGGTTTTCAAAAATAATGAACCCAATTTTCATATTTATAACTTCTTAAAACTATTTGATTCCCATATCTTTTCTAAGATCTTCGCCATAGTTTGATTGCATCTCAGTGAGTTTTTCCAGGCTTTCTTCTGCTTTCCTGCGAGCTCCGGTTTTTAAATATGCCCTGGCCTGCCAGTATATCGCCTGGGCATCATCGGGCTTTTTTTCCAGATATTCATCAAAGTATTCTAAGCTTTCTTTAAATTTTGCCAGATCATAACTGATAATTGCAATGTTGTAAAGAGCATCAGTTATGCCGGGATTCAGCCTGCAGGCATTTTTAAAGAATTTCAAGGCTTCCTCCGGCCGGTTCAACATGTCACAGGCAAGAGCGAGGTTGTAGTGGGCATCGGCATTGTCAGGGCTCCATTCAACTACAGTCTGAAAAGCCTTTTTTGCCTCGGAATATCTTTTAAGCCTGTACAGGGCTTCACCCTTCAAAAATTGCGCATTTTCATATCTGGGCTTGATTTTTAACGCCCTGTTGGCAGTTTCCAGAGCCTGGTAAAACTGTCCATAATCCATATAAGAAACTGTAAGGTTATGATAGGCGCTCATATAGCGGGGATTTACTTCAAGTGTTCTTTTTGTATATTCGATGGACTCGGGATATTGTTCGAGTTTGCCATACAATAAACCCAGGTTGTAAAGAGCATGGTCGAAACGGGGGCTCAGTTCTATAGCTTTTTTGTAAACCCGGATTGCATCATTCATCCGGCCAAGTCTTTCATAAGTTACCCCCAGGTTGAAAAATGCCCTGGCAAAATGTGGATCTTTTTGCACTGCATCAATAGTAGCTTCCAGGGCTTTCTCATGTTCTCCCAGCTTGGCATAACTGTATCCAACCCCCATCAGGGCGCGTGCCATATCGGGCTCCAACTCCACAGCTTTCCTGTAAGCCTCCAGAGATTTTTCACATTCTTTTTTTCTTCCATATAGAAGGCCCAGTTGGTAATAAACCTCGGCATAATCAGGTTTCAACTTCAAAGCTGTCTGGTAGGCTTTCAGAGCCTGGCTATACCAGGTAATGCCATAGTAGGCATCTCCAAGTTCCTTCCAGCCTCGCGGGTCATCAGGTTCAAGTTTTACATACCTTTCCAGTTTGACATAGGCTTCGGTATTATGGCCCTGTCTGTTCAGCAGGGTTCCCAGGCTGTAATAAGCCCTGGCAAATTTATCGTCACGCCGGGTAGCTTTTCTGTAAGAATCGGCTGCCCGGAAAACATCGTTTAACTTCTCGTACGCCAGCCCTATATTAAAATACGCCTGTGCCGTGTCTTTTATCCTTATGGCTTTTTTAAAATTTTTAACTGCACTTTTATAATCTTCAACCTGGTAATAACACAAACCCCGGTTGTAATAAAGTTCATATTTATTTACCGCCGAGCCATCCAGCTGGTTTAATAGTTTCAATGCCTGGGCAAAATCATTCTGTTTATAGAAGACAACAGCCAGGGCAAATTCTGTTTCTGCTGAACCGGGTTCTATTTCAAGAGCTCTTTGAAATTGAGCCCGGGCTTCCTCGAGTTTCTGCTGCCCAGACAGAATGACTCCCAGGTTATAATGGCCCCGGAAAAACTCCGGATTCATTCTAACCGATTCTTCCAGCATCTCCCGGGCTTTTTCGTGATCATTCCTTTTATTATATTCCATTCCCATATTGTAATAATATAAATAATTACGGTTTCCCTGAGAATAAGCGGGTATTGCCATAACGAAAATTAACAGAAAAACAGCAAAGATTGAAAGCTTGAATTTCATATTATCCTCCAGTATTTTTATTTGATATTTTTTAATGTTGACTTTATAAAAAACAGCTGAAAAGAATATATATATCCCCCATATAATTGCGAAATAACCGTTATCATTCTATCCTGAATCATTTTTTGAAACGGTTTCATCGGCCGGTTCCGGGTTTGAAACCGGCGCAGGTTCATCTTTGCAGGGTTTTTCACAGGGGTTTTTAAAGCCCACACGTACATGCACATGTTTGCAGGCGGTGCACTGCATGCATCTAATGCAATCACTGGATCCCTGGTCTCTGAAAATTTCAATATCCATGGGGCACATCCTTTTACATGCCCCGCATTGAGTGCAACCTTCATCCACGTAAATATTTATGTAGCTCCATCGGTTAAAGGCGCCCAGTATCGCCCCCAGGGGACAGAAAGTACGGCAGAAAATGCGGCTGGACAATATGGCAAGCACTATGGTTAACACCAGCATTCCTATTTTTATATAGAAAAAATATCCCAGCATTCCGGGAAAGGGAGGCTGTATGAAAAACCAGGGTATAGCTGCGGTCAGGGAGCCGGCGGGGCAAATTTTGGAAAACCAGTTGGCCCCCAGAAAATAGGGTAAAATAAAAACAAATATGAGAAGTACGGCGAACCTTAAATAATTTGCCTGGCGGGGGATATTTATTTTCTTTCCTTTAATTTTTGCCAGAAGATCCTGAAAAAGCCCGAAGGGGCATAGCCAGGCGCAGGGGGCTCG
>CAZSLZ010000006.1:0-47321 GCA_964607865.1 uncultured bacterium | reverse complement strand
ACAGGCGAACTGAAAGGGGTTTTTTCTACATGTGCACCGCACAGGCCCAACCCCATTGGAATTGATATAGTAAAACTGCAAAAAGTGGAAGGAAACAGATTATTTGTAAAAAATATTGATATGCTGGACGGAACCCCGGTTCTGGATATTAAACCGTATAAACCTGTAAAGTGAGGAATTATGGAATATAATTTTACACCTGTCGGATTTGTTCATAGCAATATAAAAACTCAGGAAGATGCTCCCCGCCATCATACAGTTTCTGATGAAACCGGCATAATAGAAATTCTGCCTGAATACCAGGAAGGGCTATACAGAATTGAAGAGAGAGATTGCATTACCGTACTCTTCTTCTTCGATAAAATTGACGACAAATTCGATTTATGGCAAAAGCCCCCCACTGCCACCAACGAGAAAGGCGTTTTTTCTACTTGTTCGCCACAAAGACCCAACAAAATAGGCGTAGATATTCTCAAATTATTGAAAGTTGATGGCAACAAATTGCATGTAAAACATCTGGATATATTGGATGGAACCCCGGTTCTGGACATAAAACCCTTCAAACCTCTATGGTTCAATTAAATCTTCCAGTTCCAGTTCTTTAATACAGTAAACATCTGGCATGGTGTAATGTTGTGCCTGAGCACGGCATCCACCCCGGCAGGGTAAATAATATTCACAATCTCTGCATTTTCTGGGTGTTCTAATATTTCTCAATTCTTGAAATGGCCGGCCGGTTTCCCATATATTTTTCAAACTCTTTTCCCTTACATTATCTTCTGGTTTCAAACTTTCAATTTCCTTTTCGGACAACCCCTCCATGCTGAGTTTTATTCCCTGTAAACCGGCATCTTCTAACTTTTAACAACTTCTTCATTAATTAGAGTTGCGTTTGTTGTTAAATACGTGTTAATTCTACGTGAAACTGAAGCTTTGATAATTTTATAAATGTCTTTTCTGAAAAGAGGTTCTCCCCCCAGAAGGCTGACTTCCATGGTTCCCATAGCTGCCATCTGCTCAAAAACCTAATCAATCTCTTTAAAAGTGAGTTCATCGGAAAAATCTTTAATATCTGTGAGTCCGCAATGTTTACATTTAATGTTCCATCCGGCCTATAAATCTTTTATTCATTTACGTTTTTCTTCCCGCTTAACATCCACCAGAGGTAATGGGTGCGGAAGAACCGCAGCCACCGCCCACGGGAGCTGATGAACCGCCACAGCATCCGCCCCACGAGGGTTTGGGCAGAGGATCAAATATACTGTTCAACCGGTCAACTTCTTTCTGAAGTACATCGGGGGTAATCTAGGTATAACTATCTCCGGGAACCTGGTTATTATCAGGTTTTTCCGGTTTTATCAGCTTAATGCTGCCTATGTGGATTCTTGGCCCTGTGGGTCTTATATCCATAATTTTCCTTCTGAACTCTATGCTCTGGGAGAGCGGTCTAACCAGTTACTGGTACATCTTAATGCGCCCCACCGTGCGGAAAGTGCATCCAGGGGCATTGGATGAACTTCGAAACCCTGTTTTTCATATTGCTTTACAGCATAATCATCCAATTTATCGATTCCATAAACAGGAAGGAAAACTCTTCGGACTTCCTGGCCGTCTTTTTCGAATCTTTCCATCAGGCAATTGTTATATGAAATATAGGGGCCATACCATTTGGGTTCAGAGTGAGGCAGACGGTGCACGTCATAGCCTTTTTCCTTTAATGTCTTTTCGTAGCCGTCAAAATCCAGAGGGTTATCCCGGTTTCTACTTACCATAGCTCCGATATTCACGGGATAGCCAGCCATTTCTGACAATCTTTCCTCAGCCTGCTGCAATTCCTCGGAATTCATACTTTTGAATATTTTATCCACCATACGGGGGTCTCCCAGAAAGAATGTATTGTCATCTACTGGAGTAAGACCCATATCGAGATGGTCAGTGGCAGGCTCTTCCTTATGTGCGGTTTCAGGCAAATCGGCTCCCATTACGTTCACTGGTTTGCCAAATTGATCTTCAAACATTTTGACAGCCAGATCTTCGTACATGGTGGCCTCGGTTACCTGGCCATCTTTCAGTTTCGGAGCATGGTAATCTTTGTTCTGTACCATTTCAAACTTATGCTTATGGAGGTTTGAAGGAATTTTTGCAGGTATGAATTTATAGGGAAATACCTGCCCACTCTTGGTTTGAACCACTTGTTTATCAAAGGTGTTTTCGTAATATTTTACCACTTCCTGTTTTAAGCCAGGGTCACTCTTGGTGGTATCTGCCAGCTTCTTGGCTGTGGCAGCTATGGAGTAGTGCCCAATAAAGCTTTCTTTTGTGTTGGCCATAACTTCACCGCCATCGGTAATAAGCCGGGGGTCTCTATCAAGAATAATCTCAGGGTTCGCCTTTGTGATTTCTGCTGGTACCAGGCTGTCACTTCCGTGCCAGTTGTGGAATGGAGCTTGTTCAAGAAGAGCTGTGTGCTCGTCGTCGCCAGGAATAAACATGGGGACCATCATATCCCGCGCCCATACAGTGAGATCTGAAGTAGGAGGTTTTATAAACTTGATTCTTTCAGGATTGGGAGCATCAACATCTTTTATTACCTGCTGAACATCTCTTTTATCTCGATCGGTGGCCACTACCACGGTAAACTTTGTATCGGGTTCCATTTTAGTAAACAGGGTTCCATAGGATTTAAGCATCTGGCTGCGAATGCGGCCCGATGCATAGGAGCTCAACATTAAAGCCAGGTGTTTTACCCGCCCATGGCTGTCGGCAAATTGTTTAGTTTTTACACCGGGAAGAATCTTTGATTTATTCTGCACCATATTGGTGAGACATGTTTTCAGAAAATTCTTTTCCTTACCGCTGACAGTGAAGGAGTCTTCCACACCTGCCGCCTGTTCTTTTACCGCCGGAGCTGTTTTAGCCCTGGGGTTCGAAAGCTGCATTCCCTGGTTTCCTACTTGTCTAATATCCATGCTTCATACCTCACAAAAAATTTTCTTATTATTCTCAAAATTAGATACATTATACTATGAATCAGTAAAAAATGAAAGAAAAGGATGTTAACAAAGAGTTAACATCCCGACAAAAAGCAAAATTACGGAATAAAGTTAATATAAAGCACGATTCTCGCGGATATTAAAATAAATTTCCTCTATTTTATACAATACTAACTGAAAAAAGTTTTAATTTTCTGTTGACAAAATTAAAACTTTTATATAGGATACATATTATACCTATTCAGTAATGGAAGAAGGACAATGAACACAGATAAAATCATTATCAAGGGCGCTAAAGAACACAATTTAAAAAATATCAACCTGGAGTTGCCCAGGAACCAGTTAATTGTCATAACCGGCCTGTCGGGTTCAGGCAAGTCTTCGCTTGCTTTCGATACCATATTTGCCGAGGGGCAAAGAAGGTATGTGGAATCTCTTTCCTCTTACGCCCGGCAATTTCTGGGCCAGCTGAACAAACCCGATGTGGAATACATCGAGGGGTTATCTCCGGCAATTTCCATAGATCAGAAGGGAATTTCTCATAACCCCCGCTCCACAGTTGGCACAGTCACAGAGATTTACGATTATTTAAGGCTGCTGTTTGCCAGAGTAGGTAAACCTCATTGTTACAATTGTGGCAGGCCGATTCAAAGCCAGACTGTGGATCAGATGGTGGATAGAATTCTTGATTTGCCTCAAAAAACAAAACTCATGATCCTGGCGCCCCTGGTAAGCGGACGAAAAGGGGAATATATCAAATTATTTGAGGAATTCCGGCAAAAAGGCTATATCCGGGTCCGGGTGGATGGTGAGATAAGAGAGCTTTCCGAAGAAATCAGTCTTGATAAAAACAAGAAACATGATATTGATCTAATTATAGACCGGCTGGTTTTAAAGGAAGGCATTCGCTCCCGGCTGGCAGAATCTCTGGAAACCACCCTTAAAATCGGGAATAATATTGCAAAAGTCATAGTTATCGACGGCGAGGAGTTTCTTTTTTCCGCTGAGATGGCTTGCATCCACTGCGGTATTTCCATGGACGAATTGGAGCCGAGAATTTTCTCCTTTAACAGCCCTTATGGAGCCTGCCCCCGCTGTACCGGCCTGGGTAAGAAAATGGAGCTATCCCCTGTCCTGGTTGTTCCCGATCCTTCCAAAAGCATTATTGAGGGTGCCTTGGCGCCTATCGGCAAGCCTACCAGAAATTTCCGGCACCAGAAATCCGATTCCTGGTTCTGGAAAAGATTCAAGAAATTTGCCCAGCATTTCGGAATCAACATGGAAATTCCCTTCAGGAATTTAAGTGAAGAACACAAAGAAATGATCCTGTATGGAAATTCCGACGGCAAAATGGTGAAATTTTTCAGAGGGCTAAAATATGAAGGGGTTATCCCCAACCTGGAAAGACGGTTCACCCAGACCGATTCTGACTATATAAGAAGAGAAATTGAAAAATATATGTCCGACGTTGCGTGCCCTGCCTGTGGCGGAACCCGCTTAAAGCCTCAATCCCGTTCAGTTCTGATTCACCGGAGAAATATTGCGGATGTTACCGCACTTTCAGTAAGAGATTGTTACGGTTTCTTCGAAAAACTTGAGCTTACCGAAACCGAGTTGATAATTGCCAGGCGTATATTGAAGGAAATTAAAAACCGCCTGAAATTTATGATTGATGTGGGCCTGGATTATCTGAGCCTGGACAGGACATCAAGCACCCTTTCCGGCGGAGAGGCTCAGCGTATCAGATTAGCCACCCAGATCGGCTCTTCCCTGGTGGGAGTACTCTATGTGATGGATGAACCCAGTATCGGGCTCCACCAGAGAGATAACCGGCGGCTGCTGGAGACCCTGGAAACCCTGCGGGATATTGGAAACACACTGATTATTGTTGAACACGATGAGGAAACCATTGAAACTGCGGATCATATAGTTGATGTAGGAATCGGCGCAGGAATTCATGGAGGCGAAATTGTCTGCCAGGGCACACCGGGAGATATAAAAAAGTGTGAAAAATCTTACACCGGTAAATATCTTTCAGGAAAAATGTATATTGAATCACCCCATAAATATCGACAGGGAACGGGACAGACTCTAAAAATTCTTGGCGCCAGGCATCACAATTTAAAAAATATTGACGTGGACTTTCCCCTGGGAAAACTCATCTGCGTAACCGGGGTATCGGGGTCTGGAAAATCCAGCCTGGTTAATGAAATAATCTATCGATCCCTGGCCCGGCAACTCTACTCATCTTCGGAAAAACCCGGTGAACATGACGATATTCTGGGCGCCAGCCATATTGACAAGGTAATCATCATTGATCAGTCCCCTATCGGAAGAACTCCCCGCTCCAACCCTGCCACTTATACCGGGGTATTCACTCCCATCCGTTCACTTTTCGCCTCCACCAGGGAGGCAAAAAAAAGGGGGTATAAACAGGGGCGTTTTTCTTTCAATGTAAAAGGCGGAAGATGCGAAGCCTGCCAGGGAGCTGGTATTTTGAAGATTGAAATGCACTTTTTACCTGATGTTTATATTCCCTGCGAGGTTTGCAAGGGAAAAAGATATAATCGGGAAACCCTTCAGGTTACTTACAAGGGAAAAAACATCGCTGATGTCCTGGATATGACAGTGGATGAGGCCCTGGAATTTTTTCAAAATATACCTGCCATACAGAGAAAATTGAAAACCATATCCGATGTTGGCCTGGACTACATAAAACTGGGGCAGTCTGCCACCACACTTTCGGGTGGGGAAGCCCAGCGGGTGAAATTATCCACCGAACTTTCGAAAAGCGCCCGGGGGCATACCCTCTATATATTGGATGAACCGACTACAGGCCTTCACCTCCACGATGTGGCAAGGTTGCTCAAAGTCCTGCACCGACTTATGGATAATGAAAATTCCATGATCATAATTGAACATCATCTGGACATTATAAAAAATGCCGACCACATAATTGACCTGGGCCCCGAAGGCGGCGACAGGGGGGGGGACATTGTGGCTGCCGGAACCCCCAGAGAAATTGCAGAGGCCCCCGAATCTTACACAGGAAGATATTTAAAAACCCATTTGTTAAAAGAGGCAAAAGTTTAGTTTTTAAAGGAAAAATTTCTCATTCATTAAATTGATATTTATTGAAAAACAGGAGGAAAACATGCTTATTTTTATGGCCGACACTCCGGTAAGAAAAGTAAGAGCTGAAGAGATTCGCCAATGCAAACTCTGCAAAAAAGACACCATTCACCGTTATGAAGAGATTTCTTTTCATGCCTCGGTTATGTTCGTAAAAGTTTTCTGCATAAAGAAACGTTTTGCCAGAATTTGCTCTGAATGCAATTATGGCGAGGAATTGACCGAGGAACAGTTCAAAAAGGAGCTGAAACGGCTGAACCTGATGGACGACAAGAACGACAAAACCGATTACAGAAAATTTGAGATTTCAAAAAAGAAAGGCGTTAAGTTCTGTCACCAATGCGGAGAACGCATATATCCTGATGTGGGATATTGTACTTCCTGCGCGGTTCGTTCGCCCAGAGCTATGAAAGAGGTTGATAAACCAAGAAAACCAGGCAGAAAAAAAACCTCAAAACCCGCCAGAAAAACCAGAACCCGCAGCCGAACTTCCCGTAAATAAACATGGCTTCTACGAAGAATTCATACAACGTTTTATTGATAAACCCCTGGATAATCGATTTTAAAGCTTTCGATTTGTGGCTGAAGCCCCTGGGGCTTCTTTATTTGTCAGAAATTCTAAAAAGAAATGGCATAAAAACCCGATTAATTGATTGTCTTGATCGAAACCATCCCTCGGTAACAGAACAGAAGAAATTAAGAAAAAACAAAACCGGAAAATATCATTATGAAATAATTAACAAACCTGTTGTTTACAATAAAATAGAACGAAACTTCAAAAGATACGGAATTCCCCTGAAAGGTTTTGAAGAAGAACTGACAAAATGCACGGAGCCAGATCTGGTTTTTGTAACCTGCACCATGACTTACTGGTATCTGGGCGCCCATCTGGCAATACAAAAAGCAAAAGAATACTTTCCATCGGTTCCTGTAATACTGGGAGGAATTTACCCCAGGCTGTGCCCCGATTTCGCCAGAACATATTCCGGCGCCCACCGGGTTTTCACTGGTTCCTCAATTTCACACCTTGTCCAGTTGCTGAAAAATCATCTTGACTTCACCCCTTGTTTTATACCTGAAAATTTCACCAAATTGCCAGCCCCCGATTATTCACTATACAATAAATTGGATTACGCAGCCTTATCCACCACAATGGGATGCCCTTATAACTGCACTTATTGCGCCTCCAGAAAGCTCTCCCCTGTATTTACAAGAAAAGAACCCGGTGAAATCTCTGAATTGTTGCTTAATTTCCATCAGAAATATAATATTTCCGATTTCGCTTTTTATGATGATGCCCTGTTTTATCATAAAGAAGAACATATTGAAATAACAATTAATCATATTATTGAAACTGGTTGCAAATTCAAATTTCATACCCCCAACGGCCTTCATGCCCGGTTCATAGACAAACAACTGGCAAAACTTATTAAACATGCTGGGTTTTCTACAATCAGGTTGAGCCTGGAATCAGCTTCGTCCAAATTCCTGAATGATTCGGGTAATAAACTGAAATTAAAAGAGTTTGAATCTGCCATAGAAAATCTGGTAAGCGCCGGCTTCGACACTAAGCAACTGGGGATTTATACACTTATGGGAGTTCCAGGGCAGACCCCCGAAGAAGTTTACCAGACCTTGAATTACGTCAACAAACTTGGTTTGCAGTGCAGGCTTTCAATGTACTCGCCGGTTCCCGGAACCCCGGATTTTGTAAAACTTGCATTGAAAAACCCTGTAATAAAAGATGAACCTCTGTTGCACAACACAGCTTACCAATATTACAACGGCGATTGGTTTACGTATTCTGACCGAAAGGGTTTAAGAGAAGAAACCTTCAAACTGAACAACCGCCTGCTCAGGAAAGAAGGCTGACTTGCCGGCGATATTTTTCCATGAAGGAATTCAGAATTTGAATATATTCCGGAGATCTGTAGTCGGGAAAAGTATGCTGGAAATGATGAAAACTCCCCCTGCTCCAATATAGGGTTACCTCGGCATAAATCCCCTTTCTCAGGTATATGCGGTGCCGGAAATCTTTTGTGGAAGCCAGAATGAGCTTGTCCATCATAATATAACCTGGGTCAAGGTTTATGCTTCGTTTTAATTCACTATTTTGAAAACAACCGTATTCCCTTTCTATTTCATCGGTAAAAATCTTAAAATCCGGCAATTCCCCAGGGCCCATGAGAACCTGCAAGCCAGCAAATTTACGTTTCAATTGTTCTCCCATTTCCTGATGATAATATTCGGTGTAAAAAAAGGGCAGGGTTTCAGAGATTATATCAAAAGGGCCGTATCTTTCTTCCACTTTGTTCATTGCAATTTCAAACAGGTTTTCATCAGAAGATATCATGGGCAGAATAAACTTGACGGGCCTGGGTTTTCTTATTTCTCCCATACTTGCTCCTTTATATTCACAAGGGGATTGTTACCCCTGCATGCTTTCTGACAGACTCCACAAATGAGGGAAACATGGAGAGTTTTTCCAAAACCCTGCAATAGTTGATGGCAGGCCTCCAGGTCGTATCCCTGCTCTGTGATAGCGCCGGCAGGGCACATGCCCATGCATATTTTACATTTTCCACAGTCAGCTTCCATGGGTTTGTCAGCTTTCAAGGGAAGATCGGTAAGGATTGAGACATATCTGGCCCTGGAACCATATTTGGGGTTAACCAACAGGCTGTTTCTTCCCCGCCAGCCCAGGCCTGCCAGCTGGGCAATAGCGCGGTGGGATGCGTGGGACACTCTTTCGCCGCAAACTTTCCATTCCAGCATCTGAGATGCAGGTATGGGAATGTAATTATAGCCCTTTCTTTGAATCTGCTCCCCTATTTTCAGTGCAACCTGATCAAGAAACATGTTTGCCATTTTGTAATGTCGATAATATAACCTGTTTGGCTTGTCGATAATGGTTTCCATTACTGCATCACTCAGATGATAACCGATGGAGACCGCCCGATTCATTTTTGACAATAATTCCGGCGGATATATATTAAAATATTCTTTTTTACCAGAAACATCTGCCACGCCGAATAAAGATGCGCTTTGCGCCAACGCGAATTCTTTCAGAAACATGTAATTTTCATTTTCCAAGTTCATTCAACACCTCAAATTTTTTTAGATATTTTCTTTTTCATACTCCAAATCCTTTTACTATAAGATAAAATTTATATTTTAAGAACAACAATTGTTACAATTATTTAAAGAAATGTTAATTATTTGTTAACTTTAATACATTATATTATATATAGATAAAAAAATATAAAAGGGAATATTAGAGATTTATTTAATTTGTTTTTTATTTTTGCAGGGTGACGTAATAAATGATTGAGTGTTTTAATTGTAGTGGCTTGAATAATGAGGATGCGCGTTTTTGCCGTCATTGCGGCAGTCCTTTGTATGATACCGATTATTCGTCCACCAAACTTCCCCTTGGCACCATACTTGATGAACGTTATAAAATCATAGATTATATTGCCAAGGGTGGAATGGGCGCAGTTTATAAAGCTGTGGATTTAAAAGAATCTAAAGTCTGGGCTGTCAAGGAAATGTTGGATTATTTTGACACCGAGGAAGAGCGGGAATATTCGGTAGAACGCTTTGCCACCGAGGCCCAGATTCTTTACGAACTTGACCATCCCAGCATACCCCGTTTTGCCGATTGTTTTGTTTCAGAAAACCGTTATTACCTGATTATGGAATTCATAGACGGCAAGGATTTACTGATGATTCTGGACGAAGCATTGGCTTCAGGAAAACCCGGATTGGATGAAGAACAGATTAAAAACTGGGCGATCCAACTCTGTAATGTTCTTTTTTATCTTCACAACCAGGATCCTCCAATTATTTACCGTGATTTGAAACCGGGAAATATTATGTTAACCAGAGCCAACAAGGTTTATCTTATAGATTTTGGAATTGCGCGTTTGTTCGACCCCCGCACCAAGGGAACCATGGTGGGCACCCAGGGTTATGCACCACCGGAACAATACAAGGGTGAAACCGAGCCCCGCTCTGACATGTACAGCCTGGCTGCCTGTCTCCACCATTTGTTGACGGGTAAGGATCCCCGCAATGATATTCCTTTTACCTTTCCATCTCTCAGCTCAATCAGAAATGACTTAAGTGAAAGCATGGAGCTTATTCTGGAAAAAGCCCTTCAGATGAAACCCGAGGAGCGTTTCAAAAACATGTTTGAAATGAAAGAGGCTCTATCTTCAAATAAGTTTCCTCCTCCTTTTGTATTCAGTCAAACACCGGGCACAAAAATTGTCGCTCCTGAAGGGACAGACATCCCTGAAGCAAAAGTTCTGGAACCGGAAAATAAGGACACCAAAACCCTTACCCGCGAAGATAAAGAGAGAATTCACAAGAAGCAGTTGTCTTACTGGTATATGTTTCGTTCAAACCGCCGCCATCAGGGAAAAACACCTTTCGGCCGGAGTATCAAAGGTAAGGTGAACTGGGCTTTTCCGGTGGGTTCTCCTATCAGGTCATCACCTGTAGTTTCATCTGACGGCACAATTTATGTTGGAGCCAATGACGGCAGATTATATGCAATTTCTCAGGATGGCAA
The DNA here is from genome assembly GCA_964607865.1 of uncultured bacterium. Classification (GTDB taxonomy): domain Bacteria; phylum Vulcanimicrobiota; class JAJTBE01; order JAJTBE01; family CAZSLZ01; genus CAZSLZ01. The sequence goes on along the minus strand of CAZSLZ010000006.1, from coordinate 36,620 downwards.
ATTGAAGTGGGCATTTCAAAGCCGGGGCAGAATCAGTTCTTCTCCCTCTTTGAATTCCGACGGAAGTATTCTTGTGGGTTCCACAGATTGTTATCTTTATTCCATTGATCCCGACGGCAATTTAAACTGGAAATTCAAGACATATGGAAGAATCCGCTCTTCACCTGTGGTTTCCCTTTCAGGAACTATATATATAGGTTCTTATGATCACTATTTATACGCTATTGATTCTAACGGCAAATTACAGTGGCGCCTGGATCTGGATGGATACATAGAGGCAGCCCCTGCCATAAACGGTGAGGACGAAATATACATTGCCTGTAAGGGGGCATACAACGGGGGAAGCAAAGTTTTCTGCATAAATCCGAACGGCAAAATCGAATGGGATTCTGTCATTCATTGTTCGGTCAAATCTTCACCCTGCATTTCCAAAGACGGAGTCATATTCCTTGGCGGCATGGATGGAGTTTTCTATGCATTCCAGAAAAACGGCAAAAACAAATGGACATTTAATTCGGGAGGGCCCATAACAACCTCTGCACTCACCGACGACAAGGAAATGGTAACATTCGGTTCTTTTGACAAAAACATCTATAATCTTTCCATGGACGGTAAATTGAACTGGAAATACCAGGCCCTGAGCCCCATAGCTTCTTCTCCCGTATTAATTGGTAAACAGACCATAGTATTTGGAGCAGATGATTATTATATCTATGCTCTTTCCACCAATGGCAAGATAAAATGGAGAATAAAAGGCAGCGGAAAGGTTCGTTCTTCACCGGCAGTGGGCGTTTCAGGGGCTCTTTATGTGGGCTGTGACGACGGAAAATTATATTCAATTGTTTAACTACTCAATAAAACTGGCAATACGCTTCCTGTAACTGTTTTCATTAAAACTGGCCTTATTTTTCAACATGGTAAACATTTCGTCAGCCAGAACCAGCCCCAGGCCATGCAAAATTCTTTTTTCAGGCACTCCCCTGCCTGAAAGAATATCGAACGCTTTTTTCACCTCGGGTGGTTCTTGAGAAAGTAACTGTTTCTGTAATAAATAATGAATTGTAATATGAAAAAAAGGATCTTCTGCAGACTTCTTATTTAAAATATCATAAACATCGGGGCTGTTAAAAACATCATGAAACCGTTTGTGATTTTCCATTATGCTCAGCATCAACGCATCATCTGAATCAAATTGCTCTTTGTTATCTTTATTCTTCCATAAATCCAAAAAATGTTCTTTTTTCTTTATATTTTCAAATATCATAAAAACGCTCCTTGTTTAATTTTTCTTTCATACTTAAAGGTATCCTTTATTTTTAAAAGGGTTATTCAGATATTATCAGAAAGTTCCATGAAAAACTTAAAGAGGTGTCACATGGGTATTTATCTCGATTCAGCCATAATAGAAGATATTAAAGAAGCCAAGAATTATCCGTTTCTGGACGGCGTTACCACCAACCCCAAACTTATTGCAGCTGCCCTGAAAAACAGCACAGTTACTGAAAAAGAATTTCTTGATCATATTGTAAAAATAAAGGATGTGGTATCCAAAGAAATATTTGTTCAAACAACTTTTTCTGAAACCGATATGATAATTTCACAAGCAGAAAAAATTCATGAAGTTCTGGGTGGACAGGGTATAATTAAAATTCCCGCAACCATAACCGGCTTTCAATCTATGAAATGCCTTTCAGAAAAAAATATCAGAACTGCAGCCACAGCTGTTTACAACCCCATGCAGGCTTACCTGGCGATGAATTGTGGCGCCGAGTATATTATTCCTTATTTCTCCCGTATTCAGAAAAACATGGTGGACGGCCTGGAACTTGTTGCAGACATTATGGAAATTATCAATAACGGCGTTTTCGATTCAAAGATTCTGGTTGCCAGCATTAAAAAGCCCTATGATGTTCTTGAACTGGTTCGTATAGGCGTGTGGGGGGTAACAATCCCCATTGAAATGATAGGAGAATTAATGGTTGAGCCACGAGCCTTGCAAGCTGTGAATGAATTCAGAAATGCGTTAAAAGTAACCTGCTAGTCAATGAGTAGCGTTAATCATATCCAGGATTGCTTTCCCTGTTCCTACAGCCACACTGGAAATGGGGTCATCAGCCACCCTGACCGGCACCCCTATGTTGGTGGCTATTTTTTTATCCAATCCTCTCAGCAGAGCCCCGCCTCCGGTGATGATGATTCCCCGCTCTATAATATCAGAGGCTAATTCAGGCGGTGTTTTTTCCAACACCGATTTAATCGTTGTAATCATGGCTGAAACCGGCTCCTCCAGAGCTTCAGAAGTTTCTTCTGGAGAAATTATTACGGTTCGGGGCAAACCATCAATTAAATCCCGTCCCTTTACCTCAGCCGGCTCAAGATTTTCCTGCGGATAAACATTACCTATTTTAAGTTTCAAATCTTCAGCGGTTCTTTCCCCAATAAGCAGATTGTAACTCTTCCGCATATACCTGACCAGAGCTTCATCCATTTTATTCCCGGCAACTCTCAGGCTTTCACCAACAACAATCCCTCCGAGAGAAATAACTGCCACGTCAGTAGTTCCCCCGCCGATATCCACCACCATATTTCCCACCGGCGCATAAACATCAAGCCCCGACCCGATCGCTGCAGCCATAGGCTCCTGAATCAGCACTGCTGTTTTGGCACCGGCAGCCAGAGCAGCTTCCTTGACAGCCCGGCTTTCCACACTGGTAACCTGGGTAGGCACACAAATTACAACCGTGGGCTTAAAAAAGAAAAACCTGTGGGCGCATACTTTTTTTATGAAATATTTAAGCATTTTTTCTGTGGCGTTAAAATTTGCTATCACTCCATCACGAAGGGGCCTTATAGCTACAATATTTTCATGGGTCCGCCCCAGCATTTCCCGGGCTTCCTTACCCACAGCTTTAATCGCGCCATTTTTTTTATCTATGGCAACAACCGAAGGCTCCCTTATGACAATTCCCTTCCCTTTAACATAAACAAGGACTGTAGCTGTGCCTAAGTCAATTCCTACATGCATTTATTTCACTCTCCTGATATCTGCTCCCAGGTTTCCCAGCCTATTTTCTATATTTTCATAGCCTCTGTCAATATATTGCATACCATGAATTTCACTATTTCCCCTGGCTGCAAGGGCGGCGATTATCAATGCCCCTCCGGCCCGTATATCGGGGGCGTCAACAGGGGCGCCCAGCAACTCCTTCACCCCTCTTACAATTGCAGTCCTTCCGTCCAACTCTATATCGGCTCCCATTCGACGCAATTCATTAACATAGTTGAACCGCATGTTGAAAATCTTCTCCTTGACATAACTTACGCCTTTTTCAAGACATAAAAAAGCCACTACGGGAGGTTGAAGGTCAGTTGGAAAACCTGGATAGGGCTCGGTAATTACAGCGCCCATTGGATGAATGGGTTTTCTTCCCCTGACTTCGATGAAATTTTCACCAGTTATAACCTCCTGATTTGCTTTTCGTAATTTTCTTAGAAATATTTTGAGGTAATCTGGTGAAATATCAATAAGCTTCAGTTTTCCACCGGTAACAGCGGCGGCCAGAATGTAAGTTCCAGCTTCGATTCTGTCGGGAATTATTGAATATTCAATTCCGTTTCCAATCATTTGCTTTACCCCTCGAATTTCAATTCTGGCAGTTCCGTGGCCAGCTATCTGGGCTCCACAAGTATTGAGGAAATTTGCCAGGTCCACAACCTCGGGTTCCCTGGCAACATTTTCAAGAATTGTTTTTCCCCGGGCAAGGCAGGCTGCCATCATGACATTCTTTGTTGCACCCACCGAAGTTTTTGAAAAATAAAACCGGGTTCCCATGAGTGTTTCAGCCCTTATCTGTATGAATCCGCCGGACAATTGCTCCACTTTGCAACCCAGGGCTTCAAAACCGGCAAGGTGTAAATCAACAGCCCGGGTTCCTATGACACACCCCCCGGGAAGAGGCACTGTGGCTTCACCGAATCGCGCCACCAAGGCTCCGGTTATATCGAATGATGCATTCAGTTTTTTTACCAGGCTGTAAGGAGCTTTGGTATTGTTAATATCTTGAGTGTCAATTGAAACAACGTTGTTATCAGATTCTACAGTTGCCCCCAGATGCCTTAAAAGTTGAGTCATAACCCGGACATCTGAAATGTCGGGAACCCTCTCCAGAGTAATGTTTCCCGGCGCAAGGATAGCTCCGGCCATAATGGGTAAAGCTGCATTCTTTGCGCCATTCACCCTTAACTCACCTTTTAATGGTTTTCCTCCATTAATTACCAAATAATTTCCGTTACTTTTTTCGCATCTGGTTTCTTCTAGCAATGAAATTCCTCCAATTTATACATCAGGTTAATTTTATTTTAAATTTATTAAGAAGAATAAATCCCCTTTTTATAGCAGAAAATTATTTTCAGTTAGAATAAATAAAGGAAAAATAAACACCAAAATGAATAGTTTTTAAATGCAGATGCCCCCGAACCCGTTACAAAACAGCAAACCCCGCCCCTTTCTGAAATGGGCGGGAGGCAAAACCCAAATTTTAAATGAATACGAAAAATTTTTTCCCCGGCAACTAAAAGAGGGAAAAATCGGCCAGTATTTTGAACCCTTTATTGGCGGAGGAGCCGTATTTTTTTATGTTGCAACAAGATTTGAGATTAAAAAAGCATATTTATCTGATATTAACAGGGAATTGGTTTTGACCTACCGGGTTGTCCAGAAAGATGTAAATAAACTTTTGGAAATTCTGGAAGATTTGAAAGAAAAGCATTATTCTCTTGATGAAGATAACAGAAAAGCTTTTTATTATAAGAATAGAGAGAAATACAACGAAGGTTCCGAAACAGTAAGTTTTCAGAAGTATAATCAGGCCTGGATTTACCGGGCTGCCCTGATGATTTATTTAAATAAGACTTGTTACAACGGACTTTACAGAGTAAACAAAAAAGGAAAATTCAATGTCCCCTTCGGAAGCTATAAACAACCGTCAATTCTGGACAGAGATAACCTGATTCAGGCTTCAGAGTTATTGCAGAACTGCCAGATAAACTGTTGCAATTATGATAAAATCATAAATACAGTCAAGCCTGGTTCTCTTGTTTATTTTGATCCTCCTTACCGCCCCCTTAATTCTACATCCAGGTTTACAGCATACAGCCAGCATGCTTTTAATGATGAACAGCAGATGAAACTGGCTTCTTTTTTCAAGGAATTAGACCGGAAAAGTGTTTTTTTGATGCTGAGCAACTCTGATCCAAAAAACCATGATAAAAAAGATGAATTTTTCGACAAATTATATCAAGGTTACCATATTAACCGGATACCGGCAAAAAGAATGATTAATTCCTCCCCGGAAAAAAGAGGCGAAATTAATGAGTTGCTTATAACAAACTTTTAATTTTTAATAAATATTAAAAGAAAATTAATAGTATATTCGAAGGAAAAAAAACAATTAAAACAAATAAGTTAGTGGGTAAAATTATGCTATTGCCCTGGTTAGTATTACGGAAAGGCATGGATTCTGTTTAATAGAATGAACTCGAGACTGGACATATTAGCTGGAATCAAAAGCGGTCTTGATGCAGCTTTACAGGATTGCACCAATGACAGGTTAACAGATAACCTTCATAATATATTTCGGCGCGTCCATGAAGCTGAACGTTATATAACAGAAAAAAAAGACAACACCGGCGAACACCTTACCACAAAAATTATTGGCCATTATATTTTAAAAACATACCGCATGACCCGGGAGCCATCTTTTAACAAGTTACTCAAGAAATACCTGCCCGATCACAGCAAAACCTTATCATTACTGTTTCTTAACCTGGACAGGCTTGCCCGGGACATACTTTCTTATGATTATAAAAAGGTGCGCAAAGCTGAGGCAGACGTAAGAAAAGTGCATCCTTTTCTTGTCAAGGCTGAGAATGCCCTTATTTCTTTATACCAACTGGAGCCTGATAACGATAAGAAACAGAAAATTAAAGAAATTGCCAAAGAAATTCGTGTAATTATTGAAATGATATATCTGGGTAAAAACCCTCAGGGTGGTTTATGCAAACAGGAAGATTGTGTCAAGGAGATAGATTCTTTCTGGCGTAAAATAAATGAAGTTGAATGGAAAAACATGGTTTCTGATCCTTCCCAGGGGCCAATAGAAACTTTAGAAGTTTTCAGCGATGAATTTGAAGACGTAATGGAGAATTATTTGCCCATTAAATTCAGGGCAGTAAAAAGAAAAAAGCTGGACGAAGCTGGAACCAGTAAAAAGATGGAGGAAGACGCCCACCATCTGGAGGTGGATCCCAGTAAAAGAAAATCTGCATTGAAGAAAAAAATGGGAATAGCCACAGGACGAAAGGTATCAAAACTGGGTACAGGGCCTTCATTACAGAGACGAGAAAAAGCCATCGAAGAAAAAGATGAAGAAATTCTGACCATGGATGAAATGCAAATAAAGGAAGATATAGATTCTGAAGAGATTTCCGGGGCAGGTTCCCTGGAAGAACCCGGCGGCCTGACAGAAGAAGAATCTCCTGAAGAGCTTGAAGCTTTAGCCAGCCAGCCCATTCCCCCCGAATCTGTGGAAATGCCTTCAGAAACCGATACTGAAAAACAGAGTTTTCTTTCCAAAAAAGCCGATTTCAAATCTAAATTAGGTTCAAAGAGTACCCTTGAGGGTGAAGCCAGGGCAAAGATTTTCAGAAAAGTTGAGAAGGTCGAACCAGCTCAGGCTCTTTCCACAACTGAAACTAACTTTAAGAAAACAAAAAGTTTTGAAGAAGAATTAATGAACCTGGTGGAAACCCAGGCTGAAGAAGACGAGCCCCAGATAACCGAAGGAAATATTCTGAACTCGAATAAGCCCAGAAGTTTTCTATCGGAATCTATCAAGCAGAGTAAACCCGATGAAGCAGAAACTGAAGGACAATCTCAGGAAGAGAAGCTCGAGCCTTCTCCCGAAGCTCCCCAGGTTTCATTTCTGGCAAAACAATTACAAAAAATGAACAAGGGGCCGGGCAAATCTAAAATAAAACCCCCTTCCTTCAAACATTCCAAACCCAAATTATCTAAAAATGTAAGAACCACCGATGATCTTCCCCCATTGAAAGTTGCAACCTTTGCATCCACAGAAATGCTTCCCCCTTTGGAAAGTTTCTTTAAAGAAGAAAAAGAGGTAGAATCAGAAGAAAAAACCGCTGACATTGAAAAAACTGATGAAACCCCCGAAGGGGAAGTGGTCGCTGACATCTCCAGCGAGCAGTTTTCAACACAGGAAGCATCTGAAGATAAAGTTGTAGCAGAGAAAGATCAACAGAAAAAATCTGATCAAGAGAAGTTTTCACTGGGTAAGTTTTTCAAAAACATCTGGGGTAAATTCACTTCAATTTTCAAAAAGAAACAAGAAGACGAGTTTGACGAAGACAATTGGTAGTTGTTAATCGGTTTCTTTGTTTTTCTGTTTTGGTTCCGGCTGTGAAGATTTAACAAGTCCTTCTATTCTGTTATAACGGGGAAAATCTCCTTTAACCCCAGCTCTTTTATGAACACTTCCTGTACAAATAATTTCATAAACCGGCCTGTTTTTTTCATCACGCCATTTTTTATAAATATACTCACCTTTTGAGGGACAGTTGGGCATAAATTCAAATTTCCTGTTTTTTACCTTTTGTAACCATTCTCCGCTTTTCCAGACTTCGCTTCCGGGAAGATAATTATTATTTTCAATCATGTATTCTTCCATGGCTTCCCCAAGCAACACCACATTTTTTTGACATTGCTGGTAGTTCTTTTGAGGATTTGAATAACCGGGGCCAAAGAAAATACCCATGCCAAGCATTAAACCAAGTATAAAAATAAAAACCATCCATGTAAGCAAATATTTTCTGGTATATTTCACAAAATTCAACAATCTTGCCGATTTTAAAGAATAACGCGGGAAAACCTTGATATGCTTGAAAAGTTTTCCGGGAGTCATATACATCGATACAAGCCAGAGGATAAAAAACGGCGCCAGGATATAAGAAGTAGACAGAGTTTTGTATATAAGATGGAAAATGATAATAGCTGTCACCAGTAAAACCCCGCCAATTACCGAGATTGTTTTCAGGGAAAAATCCTCTTCATATTCCATGGATTGAGACAGATGCATCATGATTCTCTTGGAAAAATCCTTCATGGAAAAGAAAAAAATCAGGCCGTATATAATTGTAAATGTGAACAGATACCAGCCAAGCGGAAAAATATTCGAATAGAAATACCATATTCCCGCCATGAAGCTTACAATAAGAAAAGAAGATAAATAAGGAACCAGTTTAATAGTTTTTTGAAATCTCTGGTTAATATCTTCAATTAACAGAATTTGCAGAAAACGGCCCCATCCTCCGCAGATGCCAAAAACTCCCAGAGCAATGATAGTATCGACAATAAGTTTCTTCCACTGGTTGTCACTGTATGCCAGTTTTATCCATTCGCCCCGGGCGTCCACTTGAATTGAATGAAGCCCCCATTTTATGTAAAAGAAAGCAGTTAAGGCACCCACAATAGCGAAAAGGATAATTATTATTTGCATGGAGCGTTCCACCAGCTCCTTTTCCTGTTCCAACAAGCCCAGGTCCAGGGTTTCCCCCTGGTTTTCCATTTCTTCCTCTGTTAAATCCTTTATTTTTACAAATTTATCCTGCAGGGCAAAATATAAGCCCGCAGTGTATAAACCAATAAGAAAAACAGCAAGTATAAAATAAAAGATAAAACTATAAAAACTGTTAAAAGGCTGAAATAATTGTATAATTAATAAATCGAACATAATCCCTCTTATTTTTTCAAGTTACCCTGAATTTTCTATGAGATTAAAAAATTCCTTCCTGACTGATTAAACTACTTTTAAAGAAACATTCTAAAAAGGATAGTTTCTATTAAATTGGAAGGTATCTAAATGGAATTTCTTAATTTCAATAAAATTCCCCAAATAGAAAAAATACTAAAAACAGCTGGGGTAATTATTTTTGCTTTTTTTATTTTGTTAAGAATTAAAACAATTAATCATTACGGCAATGAATACATGCAACAGAATTATTACGGCATGTTTATAGTTTACCGCATTCTGTGGTTGCTGGAAACCCTGGTTTTTTCATTATACATTTTTTCTTATATCTTTCGGAAACCAGCCAGACAGTTGGCAACAGGCTTTAGAGAAACAGTGTTTCCATTCCTGGTGGCAGCTTTGCCATTTTTATTAATAAGGGCAAATATATTAAATTATTTCTTTAAAAACATGAAAATTATCGATCCTTTAACCACCCTGAACTGGTCTGGAGAAACCATGAAAATCACCCAGATCCATGTTTCTATTATTCCTTTACTTACAGCAGTATTAATAATGATAACCGGCACCTCGATCATGATTCTATCAATATGGCAATTAAAAACTTCTTTTTCCATTATGGCCGAAGCCAGGGAACTGGTTACCGGGGGCATTTATAAATATATCCGCCACCCCTTGTACCTGGGTGAATTTATTGCTTACCTGGGGGTATTGTTAATCAGGCTTTCCTGGATAAATATAACGATATATTTATTGTTTATTATTTTACAAACCTTCAGGGCGGGAATTGAAGAAAAAAAATTATCAGAATCTTTGGAAGGATATAGAGTTTATCTTCGAACAACAGGGATGTTCTTTCCTGAAATTCGCAGGTATACACGATAGTGTTCAGATTCTTTTAAATTAAATTACCAATAAGGATTATTTTGAAGGAGAATCCTACAGGGCGTAGAAAAAACTCAAGACTCTTCTATAGAGTAATTTTTTTTTAGAAAACATACTATATTAATATAAATAAACGTTTATCCCGGGAGGAAAATAATGAAAAAGCAGCTATTCTCGGCAATAGTAATAACATTAATTTTAGCATTAGTATCTCCGGCATTCGCAATTCAGGCAAGTTTCGGCAAAACAATTTTTGACAACGACAATGTTTTTTTTATAGCCCAGAACGAAACTTCACCAGCTACCGAAGATAGTAAACCGAAAGAAGAAACAGAAGAAAAGGTTAAAGACAACGAACAGAATAAGGATGTATCAAAAGATGCTGAAGTTTCATCCGATGAAAAGCAGGACAAAACAGATGATGCTGAAAAACCCAGCGATGAAACAGAAAGTTCCGATAAAAATGCAGACGGTTCATCCAGAGATGAAACTAAAGATGAGGATACTGTTTCCCGTCCTGGTGGAATTCGCGAAGAAGGCCCTCTTGGCGAGAGGGAAAGGGCTGTGGATAGAAAAAACGTTAGAATTACGGCTATAGAGATTCGCGGTAACGAGCGGGTTCCCACCGAGAAAGTTATGGAAGTTATTCGAAGCAAGGTGGGAGATCTGGTCTTGGAGCCCCGGATTCGTTCTGATATTCAGGCGATTTACGATATGGGCTATTTTACCAGTGTTGAATTTGATACGCCTTACTATGCCGGTGGAATCAAGTTGGTTTACAGGTTGCAGGAGAATCCAGTGGTTACAAAAATTAACATATTGGGAAACAAGATGGTATCCACAGAAAAACTGCAGGATCTTATGCAGACCAAAACAGGAAATATTTTAAACATGAAGGTTCTCAATGCTGATATGAGTGAAATCAACTATTATTACAATGAAACCCTGGGATATTTGCTGGAACCCACTCATATCAAAGACGTCACCTGGACACCTGAAGGGGAGTTAATTCTTAATATTCAGGAAGGTATGATTATTACCCAGATTAACATAGAGGGAAGCAGCCTGTTCGAGGAAGAAAAACTCAAATCCCTGGTTAAAACCAAGTCTGGAATGATGTTTAACACCAAGGAAATAAAGGAGGACAGCGAAGCTATCACCAGGTTTTACGAAGAAAAAGGCTATTACCTAGATACTGTGAGGCCCCAGGTTAACTATCGTGATGGCATAGTAACAATACAGATAATAGAAGCAGTAGTTGAAGATATAAAAGTAGAATTTGAATCTCCCAAACATAAAACCAAAGACTATGTGGTTTTGAGAAATATCCGCACCAAAAAGGGCGAGGTTCTTCAAACCCGCAAACTGCAGCGAGATGTGGAACGGTTAAATAACCTGGGGTATTTTTCCAAGGTAACTGTTGAGCCCGAGCCTGGAAGTAAACCCGGACATATGATTTTTGTGTTCAAACTGAAAGAGCAGAAAACCGGCCTTGCCACTATTGGTGTCGGCTATGCCGGTGGCGGCTCCGGAGCTTTGCGGTCGGGTATAACCGGCGCGCTGTCTTTCTCTGAAAGAAACCTGGGAGGAACAGGGCAGTCAGTTTCAGCTTCGTGGCAACGGGGTGTTAATGTGGATGCTCTGGCTGGAAGTTATTCCAACCCGGCAATTAACCAGAACCAGGATTCATTTTCTATCAGCCTTTTCAGGCATAATTATTCTGAATTAAGACAGCCAATTCTTGGAACCCAGGATAAATTCGCCCTGTATGACGACAAACGTTATGGCGGTTCTGTGGTTTATGGAAGAAGAGTTACCGACGATTTCAGGTTGTTCTTTAATTACAGAAAAGAACACATCGATATTACCCGGAACCCCAAGTCAGAATACAACCCAGTGGGAATTTCCGCCGGTGTGCTGAACAGCGCCGGGCTTGGAGCCTTGTTCGACACCAGGGATGACGTCTTCGATCCCACCGACGGTGTATATATTGATGCAGATGTTACCTACGGCGGAAAAGTTCTGGGGGGAGATTATGATTATAATAAGTACCAGGCCGAATTAAGAAAATACTTCCCCATCGGCAAGAAACGAAGATCTACTATTGCCCTTCGAGCCTGGGGAGGAATGATCAAAGGCGGAACTGCCCCTATTACCGAAACTTTTTATGTAGGCGGCGCAGATACTATCAGGGGTTACCTTGAAAACGAATTTTACGGAACCCGTATGGTGGTTCTGAATGCCGAGTATCGTTTTCCCATTGCCAACATAAAATATTTAAAAGGCGCTGTATTTGCAGATGCAGGAAACGCCTGGACCCCCGGTGTATCAAGAAGCAAAATTTATAAGGATGCCGGCGTGGGGTTAAGAATTGTATTCCCCACCCTGGGCCTGGGTGTAATCAGATTGGATTATGCCGTTGGTGAAAGAGGGGGAAGAACTTCCATCGGTATAGGACAAACATTTTAATACGATAAACCGGTGTCGACATTAAAACGGGGGGAAGCAACTAGCTTTCCTCCTTTGACAAATTGAATGTGAAAAAACTAATTTATTAGCCATACGGAGGTTTAAACAAAGTGTCAGATCAAGAAAAGAATCAAAACATCGAAAATAACATAGAAGCCAACGAAACACAGGAAAACGGGCAACCCAAGGAAGTAAAGCAGGAACAGGTTTCCCCGGAGATGGAAGAAAAATCGCCGGTACTGCCGGAAACCCAGGAGAGTAAGTCCAGAAACCTGGGAATAATTGCATCTGCAGTTGCTGTAATAGCCATAATAATAATCGGGATATTTCTGATGAATAAAATGGAACCCAGAACTGAGTTGCCTCCTGTTGGATCAATATCCAGAGATGAGGTAATGGATACCCGGGAATTCAAAACAGCCAATGAAAAAGCCCAGGAATTAACCAAAGAATATGAAAAGAAATTTGAAGAAGAAACCAAAAATTTAGATGAAAATAACCCTGAAGACGTTCAGAAAATTCTGGAGTTACGCCAGGAATACCAGAAAAAACTTATGGAAGAAAGCAACCAGTTGACTTATCCTTTGATGAAAAAAGCAGAAGCTGCTGTGGCTGCTGTAGCCCTGGAGAAGGGCCTTCACACAGTACTGGATAAAGGTGTTGTAGTTGCGGGAACCCAGGATATTACCAAAGAAGTAATTCAAAAAATGAATGAAAACGAAAAAATTGAAATGCCCGACGAAGAACAGTTAAGCGAACTTTCCAAAGATTCCCGTATTGGTTATTTTGATAAGACTGTGGTTGTCAGCTTGCCCGACTTCAGAAAAGCTGATGAACAACTTCAGCAACTTGAGCAAGAATTACGGGAGGAAATGACAAAAGAGTTTGAAGGCAAGGAGCTTACCGAGGAACAACAGATGCAGATGCAAATTATGTTTGCCCAGAGATTAAGACAGGAACAGGAAAACCTTTACGCTCCGTTGTTCAGGCAGGTAAATCGATCTGTCAAGGAAGTCGCCGAGGAGGAAAACCTTGATCTGGTTGTAAACAAGGAACATGTAATGTACGGCGGAAAGAATCTGACAGATAAGGTTGCCAACAAGCTTGCAGTTCAGGGCGAATAACCCCCGGGAGTTGTTTATAATGGGTTTTATTAAAACTAATCAAAAGAAAATTTATATTTTTTTATTTATTATTACATTTGGTATTTTAGCATTCAACGGATGCAAGAATAACGGCGAAGACAAGAATGAAGAAAATCTGAATGTTGGTGTTATTAATTATGAAGAATTAATAACCTATCATCCCGATTATAAGAAGCTGGAAGAGCTGGATGAAGAAATCATGAAAATCAGCCCGGATCCTCTGGATGAGGGTAAGGTTAAAACAATTAACGAAGAGCTCACCAGAAAAATGCTGAGCTACCAAAAAGAGATGGAAGGAAAATTAGCCAAAGAGCGGGATCAGATTACAAAAGACAGCCAGGCTAAGATTGAAGCTATACATCAGAAACTGGAAACCGCCTTCAAACAGAAGCAGGTTGAGCTTCAGAAATATCAACAGGAGTTGGAAAAGAAGTATTCAGACAAATACGATGATTCCAACCGCCCTCTTTCAGAATGGGAAAAGAAGTTTCAGGAGAAATTTACCAAATCCTCAAAAGACCTGGTGATGTTAAAAGAGAGGCAAATTGCAGCCAAAAAATTGGAATTGGAAAAACAGACCAGTGAAAAACTTAGAGCATATAACAATAATTTTGAAAAAATGCTTGCCGATTATGAAGACCAGATAAAAAAAGAAAACCAGAATAGAAAACTCGACCTGCAGTTGAAACTACAGGTAGCAAAAGATGATGAAGAACGCAAGCAAATTGAAGCCCAACTTACAGAACTTTTTGAAAGTGAAAAGCAGAAGATAGAAGAAAAGCGTAAAGTTATAGTTTCTGAATATCAGGAACATGAAAACAAAGAAATTGCAAAAAACAATGAAATTATGGATGAATATAGAAAAAAACTTGATAAGGATGTAGGTATTCAGCTTGAGCAGACCAAACAGAAAGTTATTAAGGAATTATATGAAGAAGGTGTCAAGAAAGGTGACCAGAACCCCTTTGTTCCCAAAGAAATAAAAGAAAAACTTCAGGCGCGCCAGAAACAGGTAGAAAAGGAAATGGACGAGCTTCAGGCAAGCCTTACCCCAAAAATCAAGCAGATTGAGCAGGAAGCCAAAGCAGCTTTCGAGGCAAGAAGAAAAGAACTCGTCGATAAAATGAACAAATATCAGAAAGAGCTATCTGATGAGTTTGAATCAAAAAAGAACAAAATGATTCAGGAGTTGACAATTGCAAATACAGAAAAAGAAAAAGCAATGAAAAACCTGATGAAACAAAAAGATGAACTGTATAAAAAAATGATCGAAGATATAAACAGTGTTGTTGGAGAAGTAGCAACAGAGAATAATATAGATCTGGTAGTGGGTAATTACGTAACCAAAGTAAATGCAGAAGACCTTACAGATCCAGCAAGAGAAGCAGTGGAAAACCTATCATCTACTGATGTAGAAAATGAAGAAAACACAAACTCAGAAACCAAAAAGGAATAGGAGCAGGTTATGAACAGAAAAAAACAGCTGACATTTATAGTTAATACAATATTGGCCTTGGTGCTGGCTTTTTCAATTATTCAGTTAACAGGCTGTAAGAGTTCGCCTCCGCCAGAAGCTGAATCCAACCAGCAATTACAGGTAGGATACATCGATTCAGATCAACTGGTAAAGGAATTCCCCAAATTGATTCAGTTTATGAACAAGAAAGAAAAAGAAAGTATGGAGATTCAAACTCTTCTTTCAAGAGGCGAAAAATTATCTGAAGACGAGAAAAAGAAAATTAAAGATACCACAGTAAACTTTCTGGAAGCTGAAAATGAACTGGTAGATAATTTTGTGGAAACAGTTCGTAATGCCACCAGAAAAGTAGCTGAAAAAAAGAAGTTAGATGTGGTAATTAACAATAAATCGTCGGAGCCAATAATCGAGTATGGCGGAATTGACATCACCGAAGATGTTCGGACTCAAATTCAGGAGATGGAAACTTCTAGCGAAGAAAATAAAAACGGAGAAAAATAATAGTAATAATGCGTAAAATCCTCAGTTCTTTAAAATTAAGCGAATTGGCAAAGAAACTAGATGGTGAATTAAAAGGCGATGATATAGCCATTATCGGCACTGCCGGTATAGATGAAGATTTATCCGATAAAATAACCTGGGTGGAGAACAAGAAAGCCCTTGACCAGGCCAAGGAAACCAATGCAAGCGCTTATATAATTTCCCGTTGGCTTTACGAAGAGAAAGAGGAGGAAATAGAAAAACCATGCATTCTGGTTGATATTCCCCGATTCGCCTATGCACTTACCCTCAGAACATTTTATACCCGCGATTTGCCCTGCCAGGGTATTTCTGAAAAAGCCCATATAGGTAAAAATGTAAAACTGGGGAAAAACATAACAATCGGCCATTTTGCCTATATCGGCGATGACTCGGTTATAGAAGACGAAGCAGTTATTTACCCCCATACCTATATTGGCAAAAATGTAAAAGTGGGAACCAACTCAATTGTGTACCCCTTTGCCACCATCTACAATGGTTGTAGAATTGGAAATGATGTTATCATACATAGCGGAGCTGTTATTGGAGCCGATGGTTTTGGTTTTGTCGAAGTCAAGGGAAAAAAGGAAAAAATTCCCCAGGTGGGAATCGTTGAGCTTTGCGACGGGGTGGAAATTGGCGCCAATGTAACCATAGACAGGGCTACCACTAATGTTACCCGGCTGGGAGAAAACACAAAGATTGATAACCTGGTTCAAATTGGACACAATTGCAAACTGGGTAAAAATTGTATTATAGTAAGCCAGTCGGGCCTCGCTGGCTCCTGTGTTCTGGGAAATAATGTAACCATGGCTGCCCAGACGGGAACTGTTCCCCATATAAAAATTGGTTCAAACACCTTGGTGGCAGGCCGTGGAGGAGTAACCCACGATATTTCAGGAAATACAGTAATTTCAGGATTTCCAGCTAAACCTCACCGGGAAGCATTAAGAATCAGGGCTGCAGCTCAACTGTTACCGAATACCATGCATAATGTCAAGGAATTGGAAAAACGAATTGCCACCCTGGAAAGAAAAATAGAGGAACTCGAAAACCACAATGATTAGAAAAAGAACAATTAGAAACATATTTGTATGTTGCCTGGTAGTTTTTCTTTTATTTTTTTTATTCAACAACATAAATGCTGATGAAATTGACGTTGTCCAGATTGGATCCAGAATCGTTTTTAAACTTTATTCGAACCCTGAATACGATTCTGAAGTTAAGGCTGACCTGGTAAGCCGGAGAATAACCAACCTTTTTAACAGTGGCTTAAATTATAACGATGTTCGAATTGAAGAACAGAACGGAAATTTTTACATCTATTGGGGTTCAGAAAACATAATTCAGGTAGATAAGATACAGGCAGAATTTCATAAATCCACCCCGAAAAGCCTGGCTCAATCTTGGGCCAATAATATGAAACAGGCGCTGAAGGAACAAAGATTCTATTTATCTCCCCAAACCATTCGAATGCCGGTTTATTCTAGATATACCATAAAAGCCAGAGGGCTTGCCACGGGAGATATTGTGAAAGAGTATGATGGCGGAAACGTATCTATCGGTATTAACCAGGAAATGGGAGAGGTCAGCTTTTTTGCCACGGGTGTGGGAACCACCAGAGCCAGTTTTATACGTGGAGGAATTCGTTCCGTAGTAAAAGTTATTATAACCCCTAAGGCAAATAATGTTACAGAAGCCCCTGCAATTAACGAGCCGGAAAAAGCCCAGGCCCCTCATGTTGAAGAAGACATCCCTGAAGTTGATAATGTTCAGAAAACCTTTATTAAGGATACGAAACTTATAAAACAGGATAACCCCGAGCCAAAAGAAAAAATTGTCTATCATAATGTAAAATTCAATAAACCAAGCCGGTATTTAGAAATTCAAGTTTCCGGAGATCCTGCATCTGATTCTGTTTTAAAACGTGCAGCCAGGAAAGCAGTTCAAGAGAATTATCACCAGGAAGGTGACAAAAAGATCACAATCGGAGATGATATAAAAGCCCCCCATACTCTGGCAAAAGGAGATTCCACCATAGTTTATGTCCCGATCTTTATTGCGGAAAAAGGTAAAAAAGTAAAAACAGAAGATGGTTTTAAAATTGTAGCCAAAATTATCACATCGGAAATTCCTGTAAAAATTACCAACAATGGGTTGCTTTTTAAACCTGTAAGCCTGCTTATGGTAAGCGACCGGCCCGAGGTTTTGGAAAAAGACGGAATTCTGTTTCATTCCTCATTCAGCATGGACGAACCTACCCGTCTGTTTTATTATCATCACAACAATACAACTGATTACAGATATCTGGCTGTGGAGTTGAGAAACCCCACCGCCCAAACCGCCCATGTGCTGCTAAGCTCTGGAAAAGGATGCCCAGCCCGGTGGGGAGCTAATGTAGGGCATTCAGCGGCCCTGTCTTATTTTGATGCTATTAAAAACAATATCAATTATAAGGTTAAAGTCCCTTCCCGATCTTCCCTGAATATTTCCATAGTTAAAATCCCTTCAAATTTGATTGCATCAGGCTATATTAACATGCAGATATTAGAAGGCAGCAAACTGGAAGTAATTGTTAAAAACAGCGCAAAAACTGTAAAACACAGTCAGGAACTTCCTGTTCTGGCAGCGCCGTTTAATCCTTTTAGAATCCATCCCAAGGGTGTATTTTCTCCCGCCAACAAGGAAGAAAACGCTGAATTCATAATAGGCAAAGACGGTGAAAAGGAATTGACCATAGGAAAAGCGCCCTGGCTTATAGATAAAATAACCGGAGAACCCAATAACGGAAATTACGGTGTTTTTTATACTTTTAACATTAAAATTTCAAATCCTACCCAGGAAAAGAAAAGAGTCGCTTTCTATTTGCGGCCCGATAACGTAATGGCACGTGGGACTTTTTTAATTGATAACCACATTCTGGAAACCGGGGTAGTTCGAAACCCCAGCCAGAGAATTTTTGCAGTAAAAGACCTGGAACCCAGAGAAACCACAGATATTGAGTTGCATTCCACACCAGAAGGCGGTTCTCACTATCCTGTGAGCATAGTTTTAAGAGAAATAAGTTACGAAATGAAATTGAATTTACCTGAAGACGCTTTTTTAAATCCCTGATAAATAGTAATTCGATACAAAGGAGGGGGCTTCAATTAGTACCAGATTTCAAAACACAATAAAAAAAGAATGTGTTATTAAAGGAACAGGAATTCATTCCGGCAAGCCCGGCCAGCTTAATATTAAGCCCGCTCCGGCTGATTCAGGCATCCAGTTTCTAATAGTAAACCAGAAAATTCAAGCAAACATCCATAACGTGGTAAATACCCTGAGATGTACTACCCTGGGAAATGAAAGCATTGAAATCGCTACTGTGGAACATTTCCTGGCTGCCTGTGCCGGCCTGTATATCGATAATTTACTGGTGGAATTAGAAGGGCTGGAAATACCCATTATGGACGGAAGCAGCCTGGCTTTTGCCACTGAATTAAAAGAAGCGGGTATTAAGAAACAGGAAAAAGAAAAGGAAGTTCTGCAAATTGACAAAAAACTTTCTTTAAGAATTAAAGACTCTTTTGTGGTAGCCATGCCCGCCGACGAGTTTTCGCTGACTGTGGTAGTGGATTACAATAACCCAGCAATAGGTTTTCAAATGGCTCAGTTCGATATGGAAAAAGATAATTTCATTGAAAAACTGGCGCCGGCCCGTACTTTCGGGTTTAAAAAAGAGATTGAATTTCTTCGCCATCAAAACCTTGCATTGGGGGGCAGCCTTGAAAATGCCCTGGTTATTGACGAAAATGAGTATATTAACGAACCCAGGTTTAATAATGAAGTTGCAATGCACAAACTTTTAGATTTATTGGGCGACCTGTCCTTATGTGGTAAAGACCTGCGGGGCCACTTTTTTGCGTGCAGGGGCAGTCATGCCCTTCATATAGCCTTTATAAAAATGATGTTGGATAAAACAAGAGAATTAATTTCCCCCCAAGGAGGTAAATAAATGATAGACTGCCATGAAATTTTGCAGATTCTCCCCCATCGTTATCCCTTTATTCTGGTAGATAAAATACTGGAGTTGGAAGACGATAAAAGGGCAGTAGGATTAAAAAACGTAACAATAAACGAACCATTTTTTCAGGGACATTTTCCTGAATTACCCACCATGCCTGGGGTTCTAATAGCTGAAGCCGCAGCCCAGGTTGGCGGAATCATGTTAATGGCCTCCAGACGAAATCAGGATCTGGTTCCGTATCTGGCAGGAATTAATAAAATGAGATGGAGAAAACCTGTTTACCCTGGTGATCAACTAATAATGACAGTAGAAATGGTAGGAAGTAAGGGCAAATATGGCAAGGTTCAGGGTAAGACCGAGGTTAACGGCAAACGGGTAGCTCATGGTGAAATGCTTTTTGCCTTAATGCCCCGAAATGAAATAAAATGATACCCATAGCAAAACCTCTAATAGGAGACGAAGAAAAAAAGCGCGTGATGGAAGTTCTGGATACCGGAATGATTTCTATCGGCAAAGTAGTAGAAGAATTCGAAGCAAAATTTGCAGAATTTACTGGTTCTAAATATGCAGTGGCAACGTCATCGGGAACCACAGCCCTGCATATGGCGCTGGAAGCAGCGGGTATTGGCGAAGGTGATAAGGTTGTTACCGTACCCTTCTCCTTTATTGCTACTTCCAATTCAATACTTTACAGCAGAGCCACCCCGGTTTTTTGCGATATTGAAGAAGAAACCTTCAATATTGACCCCGGAAAACTGGAAGCGCTGGTAAAGAAGGACAGAAAAATCAAAGCTGTGCTCATAGTGCATCTTTATGGGCATCCCTGCAATATGGATGCCATAAATGAGATTGTAAAAAAATACAATCTTCTGTTAATTGAAGACTGCGCCCAGGCACATGGTTGTTATTATGACGATATTCATGTGGGAAATTTCGGACTGGCAGGCACCTTCAGTTTTTATCCCACCAAGAATATGACCACAGCTGAGGGCGGGCTTGTAACCACCAACTCGGAACTGATTTACAGGAATTTGAGGCTTTTACGAGAGCATGGAATGCCCAAGACCGGTGAGTATGACTTCAAATTGTTGGGTTATAATTATAGAATGACCAACATCGAAGCGGCAATTGGTCTTGCTCAACTTGAGAAATTGGAAGGTTTCAATAAAAAGAGAGCAGAAAATGCAAAATTCTTTGATGAACATTTAAAAAATCTGGATTGGCTTGTTTTACCAGTAGTAAAGGAAAAAGCAGTCCATTGTTATCATCAATACACCTTGAAAGTTGAAGACCGGAATAATTTCACCAACCATTTAAAAGAAAACGGAATAGGGTTTAAAGTCTATTACCCGTCGGTATTGCCTGATTCCCAATTTTACAAGGATATGGGGTATTCAGGAGAGAACTATCCGGTGAGTAAGAGGATGACCCAACAGGTTGTATCTATTCCTGTTCATCCCGGGGTATCTGATAAAGATAGAGAACAAATTGTGGAAGTAATAAAAAAATTTCAAAGACAGTAACTTGTCTTTCAGGAAGGAGACGATTCCGATTCAGAAGATACATCCAACTGCAATAATTGAAGAAGGGGCTCAGTTAGCTTCTGATGTTGTGGTAGGCCCTTACAGCATCATTGGAAAAGATGTCAAAATTGGAAAAGGAACCGTTATACATGAACATGTTCTTATAACAGGCTGGACCACTATTGGCGAGGATAATGAAATATTCAAGGGGGCAGTTATCGGTGAAGCCCCACAGGATCTTGGATATAAAGGTGAACGTTCTTATGTGAATATTGGCAATAAGAACAATATTCGTGAATATGTAACAATCCACCGGGGAGCAGAAGCCGATGGTGAAACTGTTATCGGCAATGAAAATCTGCTGATGGCTTACTGTCATATCGCCCATAACTGCCATCTGGGCAACCAGATTATCATGGCCAACTACATTGGCCTTGCCGGCCACGTGGTGGTAGAAGATCAGGTGGTTTTTGGCGGGCTTTCAGGAATCCATCAATATGCACGGATAGGAAGGCTGGCCATGATCGGGGGTTATTCCAAAATCATCCAGGATATTCCACCATTTGTATTGGTAGAAGGGCTTCCCGTGCGTATTTTAAGCCTGAATTCAGTTGGAATGCGAAGACGGGGCATCGGTTCTGAATCGAGAAACGCCCTTAAAAGCGCAATTGCCCTTTTGACCAGCAGAAAATATAAACGCAGGGAATTGCCCGATGTTATAAGAAACAATGTGGATCTTACACCTGAAGTGGAACATCTCATAGATTTTATTTCCAGGCCATCCAAAAAGGGATTGCTTATGCAGGCTCCCCATAAAAACATGGATCAATACAAGGAACGAATTGGTGAAATAGCATAACAGAAAGGGCGGACATCCGCCCTTTTTTATTTGTAATTTTTAATATATAAGGAAAGTCATTACGATTCCTTCTTCCATTTTTTCATTACCTATATACCTGACACAGAGACCACCACATCGCCTGGCGCTCCCCGTGATGAAAGAATCTCGGGTTGACAACTTGCCACTTACATTAGAACCGGGAACACCAGAATCTGGGGCATACAAACCGTTTACTCATTTTTTTCTTCAGACTGAGTTAATTGTTTGACTGCAGGCCTTACTTCCAGGGCAAGAATTACCATGATGATTCCCACAAATAAAGCATAGAAGCCAAGTAGCACAACAATGGCCAGAAGTCCCAGATCCGGCCGCAGAAACACTACAATTCCAAAGACAAAGGACAGAATACCGCCAATCAACAACAGCCAACGTCCCTGAAAAGTTTCATCCATGTTCAGGGAAGCTACAATTTCCAAAATACCTGTAATCAGCGCCCAGGCAGCTATAAGATAAATAACCACAATTTCAGCAATCCCCGGCCAGAACAGGGTGATTATTCCTGCCAGAACCCCCAGGATTCCAGAAAACAGAACCAGTACCCAACGATGATACTTCTGAGCCAGGCTCTGCATTATTGCTGATAAGCCGTCTAATATGAGAAATACACCAATCAAAATTACAATGGCTTCCAGGGTAATCTGAGGCCAGACCAGAGCAACGGAACCAATAATTATTGCTATGATACCTCTTACCAGCAGGGTCCACCATGATCTTTTTATCGCATCTGCTAAAGTCATATTTCCTCCTTGTATTTTTATATTCTATTGAATAAAATCAATAAAACAGGTGGTTTGTTCCTTTAGTAATTGATTTTTATCTGCATCTGAATTATTCCTTTGCTGGAAGGATTATTATTTTTTTAATTTAAGGTAACAAAAAAGAGAAGGATTTATCATGAAAGACTCAGTTTATATAATAGACGGATTAGCTTACGTTTACCGCGCCTATCATTCCATGCCAAAACTTACCAACAGGCACGGCCATCCTGTAGGTGCCCTGATGGGCGTCCACAATCTCTTAAACAGCCTTATCCGCCGTTACAAACCATCCAGGGCTGTGGTTGTGTTTGACGCACCGGGCAAGAATTTCCGCCATGAACTTTATTGCGATTATAAAGCCAACCGCCCTCCCATGCCTGTAGATTTAGTGGAACAGATGCAGAAAATATATGCCCTTACCCGCGCCATGGGTTTTAATGTGGAAACCGTCCCCGGAGTTGAAGCTGATGATGTAATAGGAACGCTGTGTAAGAAACTGAGTTCCCGGAATCACAATTGCCTGATATTCTCAAGCGACAAGGACCTGACACAATTGGTATGCACCAGGGTTTCACTGGTATGCCCCTATAAAGACAGAGTTATAAAAGCTGATCAGGTAAAGGAAAAATTTGGTGTGGCACCGGACAGGATAATCGATTATCTTACTCTGGTAGGCGACAGCGCCGACAACATACCGGGCATTCCCGGTGTAGGCCCCAAAACCGCAGCTCGCTGGCTTAAGAAGTTCGGTTCATTACAGGGAATAATTGACCAATGCAACTCAATTAAAGGCAAGGCAGGCTGCAATTTAAGAGATAACCTGCATTTAATTGAATTATATAAGAAACTGGTAACAATTAAATGTGATGTTAAATTAAATTTGGAAATTGAGAAATTGAATTTTAAAGAATCCAACAATGAGGTTTTACAAAGAATTAGAAATACAATTCGCACATCCTTATAACAACAAACATCTTGACAACCCCTTTTGCAAACATTATAATATTCATTATAAAGACTTACAAAAAAAGGTGGTAACATTGTGAACAAGTTGTTAGTAATTGTGTTTTTGGTTTGTTTAATTTTTTTTATTCCTTACAAAGTTTCAGCAGAAGAGACTCTCCTGATCCACTGTGGAGCTGGCCTCAGCCCTGCCATGGATGAAATCAAGCAGATATTTGAAAAAAACTATAATTGCATTGTTGATTATTCATACAAAGGTTCGGGTTGCCTGTTGGCTGACATCAATTTTTCTCATAAGGGAGATCTTTACTTACCCGGAGAAGATTTTTATTTAGAAAAGGCTATTGAACGTGGTTACATTCTGGAATCAAAAAAAATTGCTTACTGGACAATGGTGATTGTAACCCCTCGTGGTAACCCCAAAAATATCAATAATTTACAGGACCTGACAAAACAAGGGGTTCGAGTAGGAATAGGAGATGAAAAAGCTGCCGCCATAGGTAAGAAAACATTTGAGCTATTAAAAAAAGCAGGTATTTATGAACAAATTAAAAAAAATCAGGTGATGGCAAGCCTTAATGTTAATGAGTTAAGTTTGGCGGCAAAACTGGGGCACATTGATGCCGGAATTGCCTGGACAAGTTCAGTAATGCCGGTTATAGATTCAGTAGAGGTAATTTTGTTACCCAGAGAAATAACGACAGTAACAACTATTCCTATAGGAGTTTTAAAATTCACAAAAAACAAAGATTTATCAAAGAAATTCGTAAATTTCTTATCAACAGAAACTGCAAAAAAAATATTTCAGAAACATGGGTACTCGACATCAAAAGAAGATATAGAAACAGATCTTCTTAAAATTATTGAACAATCTCAAAGATAATTTATACCCAAAGGAAAAAAGTAATTCTTTATATGCAAGAAAAAATAGTTATAAAGAGGAATATACAAAAATATAAAGAAGAAGGAGTAATTATTTGTAATTTTCTTATTATTGAAAATAGGAATAATATTTTTATAAAAAGTCACATTTTAAGTATAGTATATTGCAACTCTTTCGGAAATTGATGATAGGTTAAAAATTCATAACAGAAAGGGGCTTTACAAATGAAAAAAGCGCTGTTAATTAGCCTGGTTTTACTTTTCCTGTTAACTTCTGTGGGGGAAGTATTTGCCAAAGACAAAACTCCTACCTTATACATCCACTGCGGAGCGGGCTTGAGCCCGGCAATGGATAAAATCAAGAAAGCCTTCGAAGCAAAACACGATTGTAAAGTTGACTATTCTTACAAGGGCTCCGGTTGCCTGTTGGCTGACATCACTTTTTCCCATCGGGGAGATCTTTACTTACCCGGCGAATCTTTTTATATTAATAAAGCAGAGAAAAAAGGTTTTATAAGTAAATCACAAAATATTGCCTATTGGTCTGCCGTTGTAATAACCCCCAAGAATAACCCGAAAAACATACAGAGTTTTTATGATTTGGCAAGGCCCGGAGTCCGAATAGCTCTTGGCGACGAAGAAGCCTGCGCAATTGGAAAAAAACAAGTTCCCTTGTTAAAAAAAGCTGGCATATATGATGAAGTGCAGAAAAATGTAGTTACCCGCACTCTGACGGTTAACCATCTGGCAACCCAGGCAAAACTGGGCCACGTGGATGCAGCTATCGTGTGGACAAGCACTGCAATTCCCATTATAGATGATGTTCTGATCATTGCGCCTCCTGAAGATATTATTACTATAACTTCGGTCCCCATCGGAATTCTCAAGTTTACTAAACATCCTGAAATGGCACAATCTTTTTTAGATTTTCTCTCAACAGATGAAGCAAAAGAAATATTTCATGCAAGTGGCTATTCCACAAAAAAAGAAGAAGTATATAAGGATTTGAAGAAATTTGAAGAAAGAAGTAAATCAAAAAATTAATATATTCAGCTCGGTAGGCAGGCGCAGAGAACTACTTTTTCAGGTAACATTTTATGTTTTATTAATGTTGTTTGTAGGCGGGCTTGCATCCCTTTTTCTGGCAACAGTACTTTATATCGACTGGGAAACTTTCAAGGCCTCCGTTCTGGACCCCGAGATTCAGTTTTCAGTTAAATTAAGCCTCATAACTGCATCAATAACAACTGTTCTGGCAGTTTTACTGGGTATTCCCGTTTCTTATGCATTATCGCGGTTCAAAATTCCAGGCAAAAATATCGTAGATACCATCATCGATTTCCCCATAGTACTGCCTCCAGCAGTGGTGGGCATCTGCCTGCTTATCCTTTTCAGATATCCCATAATGCAAAAAATGCAGGATTTGTCGGGAATCGAGTTTGTTTACTCTCAACCTGGAATTGTATTGGCGCAATTTTCCATAGCAGCTTCATTCGGGATCCGATCCATAAAAGCAGCCTTTGACTCAATTAACCCCCGCTTTGAACAGGTTGCCCGCACATTGGGCTGCAGCCCTTCAAAAGCTTTCTGGAAAGTCACCCTGCCCTTGGCAAAAGATGGAATTATTGCCGGGATAGTTGTTACCTGGGCTAGAGCTATTGCAGAATTTGGCCCTATTTTGTTTTTCTGCGGAGCAACCCGGATGAAAACTGATGTTATGCCAGTAGCAATTTTTCTTAATATTTCCATTGGCCATATTGAAATGGCTGTGGCAATTTGTATTTTGATGATGATTACCTCAGGTTTCACACTTATTCTGTTTAAAAAACTTGGTGGAAAAGGCTACGTGTGGTGATATTATGATAGACATTCAAAATTTATTTGCCCAAGCCGGCGAATTCAGGTTAAAGGAAATAAATCTTTCTCTGGAAGAATCAGAATATTTTGTCATACTTGGCCCCACAGGGGGTGGCAAAACAGTCCTGGCTGAATGTATCATGGGCTTGCAAAAAATATCACAGGGAAAGGTTTATATGGAGAATAAAGATATTACCAACATTCTTCCCGAAGAACGAGGTATCGGTTATTTGCCCCAGGAATATTGCCTTTTCCCCCACCTCAATGTTACAGAAAACATAGAATTCGGCATGAGAATACACAAGGTTTCCATAGATGCTATTAAAAAAAGAGTGGAAGAATTATCCAAATTATTAAAAATTGAATCAATAATGAAAAGGACAATACTTCACCTGAGCGGTGGAGAAAAACAGAGAGTTTCCTTGGCACGGGCACTTGCCATGAAACCTAAAGCCATAGTTCTCGATGAACCCCTCAGCGCTCTTGATGAAAGCCTCAGAAGCTTCCTTGCAGCGGAGCTTAAGAAAATACAGAGGAAAACCGGCGCCACATTCGTACATATATGCCATAATTTTGACGAAGCTATGGATGTTGCCGATCGAGTGGCAATTATGGACGGCGGACAAATAATTCAGGTGGGAACCCTTCAGGAAATTTTCCGCAACCCCAGAAACCTTTTCGTCGCCCGGTTTATGAAAACCGATAATATTTTCCAGGGTTATGCTGAAAAAGACGGCAAAAGATCGGTTTTGAAAATAGGTGAAGTCAGTTTTGTTTCCTCCCGGCTTGCTGAAGGCCCAGTATGCGTGGGCATAAGGCCGGAACGAATCCATGTTTCTAAGAACGGAATTGATACCAACCTTAAAAACCATTTAAAAGGCACTGTCACCAGAATGATAGACAGAGGGCCCTTCGCCAGGCTGGAAGTCGATACCGGAATCAACTTCATTGTTTATTCAACAGCCCGTGAACTTACCCGTATGGATATTTCCGAAGGCGATAAAATAAACCTTTACTTCAATGAAAACGACCTCTGTGTTTTTCAGGAAGACCCCGAAACCCTGGAATATGCCTGCTGCCCCGAATGTCAACTTCCAAGGCCATAAAAATTATTATGGAGTTTTTAATTATTTTCACGTTTCTTCTCTTTTCAAAGAGGTATTTTTTATTAAACAGTAAATTATTGTATTGTAGTAATTTTTGGAGGCTTTACTTATGAAAGACAAAAAAGAGCTAAAAACTTTTATATTTTTTCTGGTAGTTTTTCTGGCAATTATTTTTATGCCTATCCAGAATGACAGGTTTAAAAAATCGATTATCCAATCGTTCATGTTCCTGAACAAATTTGCCCAGAACGCAATACCCCTGGGGTTCATTCCGGCGTTTTTTCTTGCCGGGGCAATTAATGTTTTTGTTAACAAGGCAGCTATCTTGAAATACCTTGGTGGCGATTCAAAGAAATGGATTGCCTATTCGGTAGCTTCTTTGGCAGGAACGGTTCTCACTGCCTGTTCCTGTACAGTTATACCCATATTTGCCGGCATTTATAAACGGGGAGCCGGCCTGGGCCCCGCCATTTCTTTTCTTTATTCCGGCCCTGCCATTAATGTTCTTGCGATAGTAATAACCGCGCGTATACTGGGCCCTGAACTGGGTATTGCCCGGTTCGTGGGCGCGGTGGGGTTCGCTGTAGTCATAGGGCTTATTATGCAATTGTTGTTTAAGCAGGAAGAGCAGGAACGCCGGGGAACCATCACCGATGTCCCCCTGGAGGAAGACAATAAGAAATGGTGGCAATACGGGTTGTTTTTCCTTTCACTGGTGGGCATTATCATTTTTGCCAAATGGCCCGAACCCAACCCTGCCATCAGCGGAGCTGCCCAGAATGCCCTGGTGGGATTCTCCATGATAATTTACAAATTTCAGTGGTATTTGCTGATAGCTTCTGCCATAATACTGATTGTTTCGCTGGTATTGTGGTTTTCCAGAAAGGAAGTCAAGGAATGGGGAGCTGAAACCTGGAATTTTGCCAAAATGATTCTTCCCCTTTTATTCTGGGGCGTACTCATTTCAGGTTTCCTGTTTGGAGTCCCCAAACAGCTGGGAGGCATCATACCCAGGGAAATGGTTATGAACGTGGTAGGCGATAATTCATTGAAGTCCAACTTCTTAGCTTCATTCATGGGGGCCCTGGTATATTTCGCCACCTTGACCGAGGTACCTATACTGCAGGTTTTATTAGGCGCGGGCATGGCAAAAGGCCCGGCGCTGGCGCTGCTTCTGGCAGGCCCTGCTCTCTCCCTGCCCAATATATTGGTGATACAAAGAGTTATAGGAACCAAAAAGACAGCTGTATATCTTTTACTGGTAATAATAATGTCAACCTTGGCGGGTTTAGTTTACGGAAGTTTCTTCGCTTAAAACTTTTACAAAATCAACCAATAGTGGATTTTTGCTCAAACAACTCAACTTGCGGTTGAGTTGTTTTTTTAAAAAAATAAACTTACAAATGAAAATAATTGCTTTTAAAACCGACAGATCATTCAAGCCAGGTTTAAAGGTATAATTCAGATTGATTTTGACAGTTGAAAATTTGCTTTTATTATGGTAAAATCTGCCCAAAATATATATTACGGAGTTTATCATGAACGAGGAAATAAAGAAACTGAACCAACAGGCCGAGGTCTATGCAGGCATTCTTGAAGATTTAAAAAATGAAGTTCACAAGGTGGTTGTGGGCCAGGAAAACGCCATGGAAAAACTGATTATTGCTCTTATCGCCAATGGGCATATATTTCTGGAAGGCGTGCCAGGCCTGGCAAAAACCCTGATGATTAAAACCCTTGCCGATTGCATCAATTGCAGTTTTGTAAGAATTCAGTTCACCCCCGATCTTCTTCCTGCTGATATCACCGGCACAAAAATTTACGAACATAAAAGTTCAACATTTCAGACATTGAAAGGGCCGATTTTTTCAAATTTTGTCCTTGCCGACGAAATCAACCGGGCGCCGGCAAAGGTGCAGTCTGCATTACTGGAAGCAATGCAGGAAAGACAGGTAAGTATCCAGGGTGAAACCTATCCCCTGGAAAAACCCTTCTTTGTGCTTGCCACACAGAACCCCATTGAATCAGAAGGCACATACAAACTCCCTGAAGCCCAGGTTGACAGGTTCATGTTCAAGGTGCTTATCGATTATCCCAACAGGGAAGAAGAAATAATCATAATGAACAGGTTTACCGGAGAAGAAACAATAACCATTAAACCGGTTATTGATACCCCCAGGATTCTTGAGATCCAGTCCTTTAACAGATCGGTTTATGCCGATGAAAAAATTAAGGAATATGTAGCTGAAATTATAGATTCCACCCGAAACCCTTCCCGATACAACATTAACCTTGAAGATTATGTTGAATACGGGGCATCACCCAGAGCCTCACTGTGGCTTATCCTGGGAGCAAAAGCTTATGCAATATTAAACGGCAGGGGTTATGTAGTTCCCCAGGATATAAAAGCTGTGGCTCATGGGGTTTTAAGGCATAGAATTATTTTAAGTTATGAAGCTGAGGCCGAGGACATTACCACAGATCAGCTGATAACCAACATTCTTGATAAAATCAAGGTTCCCTGATTTATATGAGGTTGAAATGGAAACCAAAGAGATTATAAAAAAAGTAAAAAAACTTGAGATCACCACCCGTCATCTGGTAGAAGGGTTGATAACGGGTAATTATCATTCGGTGTTCAAGGGCCAGGGAATAGAGTTTTCCGACATCCGGGAATACCGCCCCGGAGACGATGTCCGCGCCATTGACTGGAAAGTAACCGCCCGGTTTAATCATCCTTACATAAAGGAATTCATAGAAGAACGTGATTTGAGGGTTTATTTCGCATTTGACATTTCAGCTTCTTCCAGTTTCGGCAGCGAAATCACCAAAAAAACCAAAGCGATGGAAGTCATTGCCGGTTTGATGTTTGCCGCAATGCATAACAACGATAATGTGGGGTTATTCATGTTTACTGACAGCATGGAGCATTATATTCCCGCCCGAAAAGGAAAAAAACATATATTAAAAATGCTGAGCCGGTTGATAAGCTACCAACCTGTATCATCAAAAACCGATCTTGAATCAGCTTTGATTCATGTATCCAAGGTAGTAAAAAAAAGAAGCATCATTTTTATAATTTCCGACTTTTATGATAAGGATTTCTCAAAACCCCTGAAAATTCTCAGAAACAAACATGATATTATCGCATTGCGGATAATCGACCCCAGAGAACTGGAAATACCCGACGTAGGGCTTATAGAACTCGAAGACGAAGAAACCGGAGAACAAATATTGTTAGATACTTCCGACCCTGAATTCAGAAGTAACTATCAAAAAATAATCAGTGAAAAGGAAAATGAACTTCGAACTTCTTTAAACCGGGCTAAAATTGACCTGGTAAACATAATGACTGACCAGGCCTATGAAGTTCCCTTAAAAAAATTCTTCAATAAACGAATAACCAGGCTGGTAAGATGATGTTACAATTTGAAACACCAAAAATTTTATTATTTTTACTTGTCCTGCCGATAATCTATATCTGGTATAACAATATTCTTAAAAAGAAAAAAAAGGCGGCAATTAAATTCAGTAACCTGGAGTATTTGAAATCCGCCATGGGAGATAAGACAGGGATTCGCCGTACCAATTATTTGTTTTATCTCTGCCTTCTGGTTCTTGCCCTTATCATTATTGGGTTTGCAAACCCTACCCTGCCCCTGATGCAGACAAAAGAAGGGGTAAATGTAGTGCTTGTTATGGACGTGTCGGGCAGTATGATGGCAGAGGATTACAAACCAAACCGGCTGGAAGCCTCGAAAAAAGCGGCAAGGGTTCTTCTGAAGTCTTTAAAACCAAAAGACCATGCGGGAATTGTAATTTTTGAAACCGGCGCCACCACAGCAGCCTACCTGTCACCCTATAAAGATAGGGTACTGGATGAACTGGAAACCATACAACCACGCGAAGGAAGCACAGCTATAGGAGACGGCCTCAGTATGGGCATCGAGATGGCAACTTCTATTCCCAACAGGAAAAAAGTAGTAATTCTGCTCAGTGATGGAGTGAATAATGCAGGGATTATTTCGCCAATGGAAGCTGTGGGTTATGCCAGAGATAACAACATTCAGGTTTATACCATAGGTTTAGGGTCTGATGAACCTGTGATTCTGGGTTACGATTGGTTTGGCCGTCCCCAGTATGCCGAATTGGACGAAACCACCCTGAAATATATTGCATCAGAAACCGGAGGAAAATATTTTAAATCGGTGAACGAAAGCACCCTGGATGATATCTATAAGAATATAAGCCAGGA
Organism: uncultured bacterium; assembly: GCA_964607865.1. Classification (GTDB taxonomy): domain Bacteria; phylum Vulcanimicrobiota; class JAJTBE01; order JAJTBE01; family CAZSLZ01; genus CAZSLZ01. Next base: position 5,046 of record CAZSLZ010000006.1, on the reverse strand, counting down.
TATTGAAAGGGAAAAGGAAAGAACCAATATCAAGGATTGGTTTTTCCTGGGGGCAACCCTGGTATTTCTAATCTATCTATATGCGAGATTTGGAGGAAAGAGGATAATACAATGATAAAAAAGTCGATATTTATAATCCTGGTTATTTTTCTTATTCAAATATCCCCGGCTTTTGCCGCAGATATTACTTTTTCTCTGGATCAGCAGGAATATTATTTTCTCACCAGTGAAGAAGCAATAATTCCTCTCACAGTCAAAAACAGTTACGGCATTCCCATGGAAGGCACATTAAACTATGTGGTAACCCAGAAGGTAAAACAGGGAAGCCTGTATTATTCAAGCTCCAACACTCAATCTACTTACCTGGTAGCAAAAAACGGCGAAAACACATTGAGCCTGAACTTCGGAACCTGGGACAGCCCTGTAACTCTTTCCGTTGACATGGAATATACCTATAATGACGGCGCCAGAAAAACTGTAAAACTGGATAATATAAAGATTCACTTCGTTGAGAACAAATCAGATTTTAAAAACGAAAAGAACCCAGTTTCCGCCACTTCCAGGCCCTATCAGCCAGACAATAACACCAATGATCCTTTTGGAGGGGGTTCTCCTTTCAATTCAGACCCTTTCCAGCGTATGGAAGAAATGGATAAGCGAATGGAAGAAATGTTGCGGGAGCAACAGGAGCAAATGAACCGAATGTTCAGCGGACAAAGGCCGACGATGCCTCCGGGGATGTCCCCCCCACAACCGGGAGGAACACCCGGACAAAACCTTCAGAACAACCAGATACCCCAGGACAGCCAGGCACTGAAAGAATCAATTCAAAAAAAGATGGAAAAGCAGAAAAAGTTGAAGAAAAATTTCCAGGAAAATCTGGCAAAGAATGAAAATTTCCAAAAAAAACATGAAGAACTCACAAAAGAAGGTTACGAGCTGAAAGAAGAAAGTTATACCCCTTCAGATGAAAACACCGGTGAATTTCAAATGGAATATGAAAAGAAAAACGGTGACAAAGCCACCCTGGAAGGCAAGGTAAATGAAGGAGAAATTGAAAAGCTGGAAAGTTTCACTGCTGAAGACAAAGAAAAACTCCAACAGAAATTAAATAATAATAAGGAATTTAAGAAGTACTCTGATATTTTAGACAAAGAAGGTTACAAAAGAAAGAACACCACATTTGAAAAAGAAGATGATAAAATTGAAGCCAGGGTAGAATTTAAAAATGATGAAGGAGATACCAGAGAAATAACTGCGGAATATGAAGATGGAGAAATCAGCAAGGTAGAAATGGAGGAATTGAAACCTGACAAACCCGAAAGAAACTTCTGGTGGTTGATTCCTTTAACTGTATTAATTCTTGTTATGGGTTATTTAACATATAAAAAACTATCCTCCCCGGTAAAGATGGACAAAAATACAGGCGAAAAAAAGAAAAAACCCCTGAATTACCGTGAAGAGGCAGGAAGGCTTTTGAAGAAAGCGCGGGAGTTATTCGAAGCCGGCCAGGCCAGGGAGGCTTACGCAACCGCAAACCGGGCCATCAGGCTGTATTTATCTCACAGGCATAATTTAAACAGAGAGATAACCAATGATGAATTAATAAGTTATTTAAAGAAGAACCGGTTGCCTTATCAGGAATTAAAAGAGTGCTTCGATTTATGTACCATGGTGGAATTCGCCAAATATGATACGAATGAAGAAGATTTTGAAAAAGTCATGAAAACAGCCAGCGAGAAGATAAACTAGAAATTGAACTTAGGATGTCTTTTTGCCATTACATAAGTAACACAATTATAACAATGTTTACTGCCGCATTTTTTATCCTTTTTTTCATCCAGCCAGCATGGTATATTGGTATCTGAATAAGAAATACATTTTTCCTTGTCCGGTTGCCCGCACTGGTTCATTACCCAGCAGGGAACAAGGGTCAGCATCCATTTAATGCTTTCAATGGTAAGGCCTTTTTTGTGTATGAGATACTTTATCCGGTTAATCCAATTAATTTCGTCAAGGGTAAAATAACGGTAATTATTGCCCGGATCCCGATAGGGCTTTACCATGCCCTGTTTTTCGTAAATTCTTATAAGATTGGGTTCCACATCGGTGAGTTTTGACGCCATTCTCATGCTGTAAATGGGTTTGAATAAAAATTCATCCTTGATAACCTCATTGTATCTGTCTTTCAAAGAACAGTTTGAAACTGGAAACCTATAGCCATGTTCCTCTAATTTTCCCCCTGATGCAACTCCCATCGCGTAGCATAAATCAGCTTCAGAAAATGGTTTTATGAGCAACCCAAAAGAACATTCTGCTTTTTTTCCTTCATCATTAAGGTAAATTAATGGAATATCCGCCTCGAACAATTGTTTAAAAGAACCAAGCACATCTTCACAATTCTTGCCATCTGAACCCAACAGAATCATTTGGGGGTTTTCAGAATTGAATGTCTCATTGATGTTAATTTTTTCAAAATTAAATTTTGAAACTTCAAGATGGCCATCTTCAATCATTTTCAAGAAACAAGACGGAATTTCAACCTTATCTTCAATGAGAATTTTAAATTTCTGTTCCATAGAAACTCCTTGAAAATTCATTTAATATACTGGTTTACATTATAACCAAGCTTATAATCTTTTTCAATATTATTAATAAAGGATAATATCTAAAGATAGAAAAACATATATAACCCAGAAAACAAAAAAAGGTAAAAACCAGACAAACATTACATTATGCAGGATTTCAGAAAAACTCTTCCGGATTTTACAGAAAATAACCTGAAAAGAAATATAACCGAAGTTGAAACCAAATCCATAAAGAGTACATTACCTATATTCGATCGCCGGGCGCACCACGGGGGGTTACGGGCGATTATCAGCCCCGATGATTATAAGGGATTCAGAAATAAATACCTGGACATTATGATCAACAATCTTGTTATTTCCCAACTTCCGCCGACCTGTTCTAAAATTCTCGATTTCGGGTGCGGAAACGGCAGGCTGGTAGAAGCTCTGGCGGAAACCAGCGCAGAAGAAATTACCGGTGTTGATATTTCAAAAAACATGTTGAAATATGCAAGAAAAAAAGATTATGGAAAAACAAAGGTAAGATTTAAAAAAATCCCCCCCACCCCACCCTGCAAGTTGAAGAAGAACTTTTATGACGCCGTAACCTGCACCTGGGTATTTCAGCATATTGGCGACGATCAGGTAGTTGGGCAAATTTTAAGGCAACTATACAGGAGTATAATTCCCGGTGGTATTGTTATAATTTTTGACAGAATTTCCACGAAACGATTTTATGATTTTTTTGGTGAACAATTTTTTCTGGTGGTAAGAACTCCTGAAGAAGAAATTCAACTTGCACAAACCGCGGGATTCGAACTTGCCAGGCAAAAGTTTGTTCACACCAAAGATAAATTCTGGCAGAAATTTCTTTCTAAAGACCTGCTCCCTTTCTGGGAAAAGCTGATCCCCTTTATGGTATGGTGGGATATGAATCTTTCCTCGCACAAACCACCGGTTCAGGAAGAAAGAGTGGAATGTCTTTTCGTCTTTAGAAAACCATAGAAAGGAGACGACAATTGAGAAACAATTCTTTCAAATTTATAATTGTATTGGCTGCTGTTGGCTTATTACTATTTCAGGTAAGTTGCGGAGGCGGGGATGGAGGCATTCTGGATATCATCTTCGATGGCGATGATACACCGACGAAAATTGCCGGTTATGTTACCGAAGAAGCAGCAGGCTCGCCGGTGCAATCAGCCATGGTAACGGTTCTGAATATGGATGGCTCCATTGCATTCGGGCCGGCAAGCACTGACAGCAATGGTTATTTTGAATTCAACACCTACCCGGCTGAAGGAGTTTTTTACAATATTTCAGTTGAAAAAACCGGTTATGGAAGAGTGAAGGTTTACAAATACACCAATGGCGCCCCCACAAACCTGCCCATTGTCCTATCACCAATTTTTGATCCGGGTTTAAGCCTGGGAGCCCCTGACATAACAATTCAGGGAATTCAATTCGATGAAAACCTGTCGGGGACTGCCAACATAACCCTGGATGTAACCACTGTAAGCCCTGTAAGGCAAACCAACGTTTACCTGGGTAACATGGCTGCCAGAGAAACCCCTGATTTTTCAATCAGCAACCAGAACAATCTGAATTTTCAGGTTTCTTCCAGTAACCTGCCCCCAAATTTCAACACCTATATTTATATTTCAACTTATGATATGAACAACAACAGAACTTATGTTTACATACCAGTCACAACTGGGGGAACCGATTCTTCGCCTGCCATTGATGCCCCAGGAAATATAATAAACAGGATGGTTACTTTTGGAGCACCTGATCGGTCAATGAAAGAAAAAGCCCGGAAAGAAAAAACTCCCATAGAAAGAAAATTCGTATTGACTCACAGAGATGGAGAATTTATTTTTAAATCCACAGTTGTTGACACCTATATTTTTGGTTATGTCGAATGGAATCAGGTGCCAAATGCTGACGGATACGTGGTATATCGGGAGCGCCTTGACAGTTTTGGCCAGGAAGTCAGGGGGATAATCACAGGCAACAATAACACCGAGTTTTTTGACGAAGACAATGGCTTAACACCTGGAAAAAGTTATGCTTATTCCGTTGCGCCCTACACATCTGAAGGAATTGGGGAACAGGGTTCCACAATTTATGCAGAAGTTTTACCCCGATTTCAGGTTACCCTGCAAAATCCATCCTCCAATGCTGATAATGTAAGTACCTCCCCCAATTTTACCTGGCAGATCAATAATAATGTTGGCAGCACCAGTTATTATACCATTTTAGTTCAGGATATGACCGATAACAATTACATTATAAACGAAGAGCTCAATGACCAGACTTCCTATCAAGCCAATGGGCTCAGCAAAAACAGCCTGTATTTCTGGAACCTGCAAAACTGCATGGCGCTGGGAAGCCTGGACATCACCAACCTTACATATAACTCTCAGTCGTTTACCAATCCCTATCTTTCATCAAACAACGGCGGCAAATACATTACAACAGA